>NZ_QSNG01000001.1:1800000-2085387 GCF_003416765.1 Paratractidigestivibacter faecalis
ACCACCGAGGACAGGCTCAACTGCTCCGAGGGCACCCATTTTGTCCTCATGCTCCTTGAACTGGTCTCCGTTGCCCAAGAAGATTTGATTACAGATCTTGCCGAGAAGCACCTGGCGGTGGAGCTGCTTGAACAGAGGCTGGCGAATCTTGAGGCGGCGTCGGAAGAACGTGGGCGGAGGCTCCTTGGGTTTGGCGCCGAGCGCGAGCTCTTCTCGCTGCCCGATGGATTCACGCAAAGAGAGGCCTGCGAGCACCTGGGCGTCTCGGCCCCCACCACAAGAAAGGAGCTCGAGCGACTTGAGGCCAAGGGCCTATTGGCGAGAACGACGCGCCGACCCTCCCGCTACGTTCTAACGCCGCAGGCCAAGGAGCTGTTGGGGCTTTCCGCAGAGTGACTGCGCAGTGAGCCCGGCAGGAGTGTCCCTTTTACCTGCAAATAATCAACGTCCCCATTGGCAGGTCAAAAAAGCGCCCCGGCAGGGATGACTGCCGGGGCGCGGGCGTTTGGGTGCACCGTTTGCGCATCTCCTCGAACCGAGGTGTGCGCCGTTGGCACAATCGTCTTCGTTAGGATACCACGAGCGGCCTAGGAGACAACCAGGCGCATGCCGGGGTAGATTAGGTTCGGGTTACCGATGCCGTTCTTCGCGGCGAGATCCTGATACGTGGTGCCGTACTTGGACGCGATGCCGCTGAGGGTGTCTCCGCTCTGAACCACGTAGACCTGCTCGGTCTTGGTCTGCCCGTTGATAACGGCCATAACCTCGTCGTAGCGCGGCCCAAGCACGGCCTTGCGGCGGCTGCCGTTACCGTAATCGCCCGCCCAGGTCTCCTTCGCGAGATCATCGGCTTGTGCGGGCCGCTGCCGTTCGCCGAATCGTGCGAGGGCGGGAAGGTCGATGCTTGGGCCTGGCGGGGCGAGTGCGGATGATCTCTTAGCGAATCTTGCCGACAAACAGCAGGTAGGAATAGGCGTACATCGCGATGCATCCCCCAAGGCAGACCACGCTGATCGCCGCTGCGACAACAGCGTCCGTGAGGTATGGTCCTGCGAGGCCAAATGCTGCGACGGCAATTCCCATAAGCACGAAACACTTGCCACCAAAGCGCTGGGTGCGGCGCCAGTTCTCCGGATCGTTGAGGGCCCAGGGGGTCTTCACGCCCATTGTGTAGTTCTGGCCGATACGGGGCATGTAGTTGCCGATGCCGACGAGCAGCGCGCCAATCAGCACGGAGACGATGACGTTCGTGGAGCCCTTGGCCGCTATCGCGCCCCAGACGGTAAGCTCGGGAAGCCAGCTGATGACGATCGTGAGCAGGGTAAAGCCCACAACGAAGTGCTGGTAGAACTTCCCGGCGCGGACATAGCCATTGCCTCTGGGATCGATGCGCGGAATCACGTAGAAGAGGACGAGCATCCCGAGGGGCAGCGCGCCTAAGGCGGCTGCCGTCCAGCTTGGCCCCCAGCCGTTGACCTCGCCGCTCGCACCCCAATGGGTGGGAATTTGTGCGGGCAAGCTTGGGAGCGCGATGAGGTGCGCGATGACGTTCACGCCGGAAAGCGTGGCGAGCGCGATGAGGCAGTTGCGTGAGATGAGGCCGTGGGTGCTGTCGTTGTTGGCGCTATTCATGAGAGTCCTCCGTGAAGCCAAGGAACCAACCAATCAGGTCCTGCATGACGGTGGTGTTGAGGCTATAGACGATGTTCTGGCCGTGGCGCTCGTCTGTGACGAGGCCGGCGGCCTTGAGTGTTGCCAAGTGGTGGCTGAGTGTTGGCTTGCTGACGTCAAAGTTCTTGGCGAGTTCACCCACCGTGAGGTCGCCCGACTTGAGTAGCTCGAGGATGCGTCTGCGCGTTGGGTCGGCGAGTGCCTTGAATCCCTCTCCTGCCATAACGCCTCCCTGGTTGGTCGTCTTTGTACTTCTCTGTTATTAGATAGTTAGACAACCATCTAATAACAGAGAAGTATAGCTTCATTGCCGGGGGAGTCAACGGCCGGGTTTTGCATCTGCGGAGTACGGCGTAACGCTGCGCAACTCCATGCGGCGTACCGCGAAAAAAGAAGCAGGCCAGAGGCTCAAATTCCTCTGACCTGCTGCAATGTCTGGTGCCCCCAACGGGAATCGAACCCGTGTTACAGCCTTGAAAGGGCCGTGTCCTAGGCCTCTAGACGATGGGGACGCAAGCTCTGAGTATATCAGAGGTACTGGTAGGGGCGGTGGGACTCGAACCCACAATCCTTTCGGCCGTGGATTTTAAGTCCACTGCGTATGCCAATTCCGCCACGCCCCCAGGGGTCCATTTAGTCTAGCGCAAGCCCGGCTAGCCCTGCGGCGAGACGAGCGGGCGCATCTCGGGCTTCCAGATGACCGGCGAGTCGCGGCGCTCGAGCGCGGCCGCGGCGGCAAGGGAGAGCCCAAAGAGAAGGTCGCTCTCGCTAACCGTGAGCTGGTCAAACCCGGTCTGGGCCATGAGCTCGGCCACGGCGCAGACGCCGCCCAGGATGACGGACGCGCGCTTGGGCTGGATGCCCGGCAGCGCCGCGCGCTTCTCCACAGAAAGGCTTGCGAGCTGGTCCTGAATGCCCTGGACGTCTGCCGCGCAGAGCGTGGCTAGGTGGACCTGCGCGGGGTCGTAGGGGTCAAGCGCCTTCTTGACGGCAACCATCGTGGTCACCGTTCCGCCGCAGACCACCAGGCGCTCGGGGGCGGCGGACGGAGCGGTGCCGCCCGCAGCTGCCGCGGCGCCTGCCGCACGCAGGCCGCCCTCGGCGATCACAGGCGCAAACTTCTGGCCGGCAAGCTCCCGCGCGGACAGAAGCGCGCCAGCGGCGGCCGGACCCTCCCCCGCAAGGAAGCGCTCGGTCAGCCTGCGGCAGCCAACGTCAACGGAGCGAACAAAGTCAAGCTCAAGGATGCCGTCCGTTCCCAGGCAGCCCATTGCCAGCTCCGTGGAGCCGCCGCCGTTGTCGGCCACGAGGATGCGGTGGCCCACAAAGTCCTGCGCCACGCCCAGGAAGGTGAGCGAGCCCTCAACCGCGCCCGGGATGACCATAGGCTCAAGGCCCAGCGAGGCCAGGGCGGCGCCCAGTTCGCGGGCGTTCTGCGCGTCGCGGGCGGCGCTGGTCAGCGTGCAGCACGCCGAGGTGGCGCCGGCGCGACGGGCCTCCTCAAGATAGGCTGCCACGCAGCCAAAGACGCGCTCCATGGCGTCCTGGCGCAGGCGGTGGGTCTTGTCCACGTCCTGCCCCAGGTTGCAGATCTGCGAGCGCTTGGCCAGGCGCACCACGCGCCCGTCCTCGACGTCCGCCACGGCAAGGCGGGCGGTGACGGTTCCAATGTCTATGCAGGCTACCCTGGTCATCATTGCCCCTCGTATCCAAAGATCACGTCGCCCACGCCCACGTACCAGGGGTATTCCGGAGTGGCATCAGGAGAGCTGGCGGAGTCGTCCGGCAGACCCTCCACTACGACGCCCGTCTCGCCGGCACCCACGTAGCCGCGGCGGCGAGCCTCCTCCTCTATGCCCTCGCGCGTGAGAAGCGCATCGTTCTGCTGCTGGATCTGGTCATTGCTCTGGGCCAGCGCGTCGTACTGGGCCTGCAGGTCAAGCCCGGCGCGCCAGGCGCGGTAGTAGGTGGCCGCCGGACCGTAGAGCAGCACCGCGGCGGCGACCAGCACGCCCACCACAATGCACAGCAGCTTGTGGCTGGCATAGAAGCCGCCCACCGCGTCGGCCTTTGCGGCCACGGCGTCCTTGGCCTGCCGCGCGGCCTCCACACGAGCCGTGGCGTTGTGGCGCTCCGGCCTCTCCGCACGGCGAGAAGTGCGCGCCGCGGCAGCGGGACGGCCCGACGCGGCGCGACTGCCCCGGCCCAGAACGGAGCCCAGGCTCTTTGCGGCGGCGCCGGTGTGGGTTGCAAACTCCTGCGAGACGGTGGTCTTCGACCCCCGCCGAGAGAACTCGGTCACGGCCGGGCGAGGCCGGTCATAGACGCGTGGAGCGCCCTGCTCTGCAGAGGAGCGCCTGGTAGAAGAGTCAATCATGCCCTGGTTCATTTCTAGTTCGATGTTGGCGTGACGACGGCGCACGCTTGCGCGGCGCAGCCCTCAACCCTGTTATACCAAAGGCCACGCGGACGTCGGCTACTCCGCGGGCTTCTCCTCACCCTTAGCACGGTCCCAGAGCTCGTTCTGCTCGACGGTCGAGAGGTCCTCCACGGCACGGCCCTGCGCGCGGGCGAGCTCCTCCATGCGCGCCCAGCGGCGGCGGAACTTGCGGTTTGACGCGGCCAGGGCCTCCTCGGCGTCCACGCCAGACCAGCGCGCGACGTTGACCAGCGCAAACAGCAGGTCTCCGAACTCCTCCTGCGATGCCGCGGTGCCCGGCTCCTCCGCCTCGAACTCCGCGCGCTCCTCGGCCACCTTGTCCCAGACGCCGGCCAGGTCGGCCCACTCAAAGCCGGCCTTTGCCGCTCGCTTCGAGATCTTCTGCGCCTGCATGAGGGCGGGCAGGCTCTGGGGCACGGAGTCAAGCAGGCCCGGCTCGACGTCGCTCAGCTGGCCGCGGGCCTCGCGCTCAAGGCGCTTGACGTCATCCCAGATGTCCAGGACGCGATCGCCGTCGTGAGCCTGCTCGTAGCCGGCGGGCGCCTGGCCGTCCGAGGCTGCCGCGAGGTCTCCAAAGACGTGCGGGTGCCTGCGGACGAGCTTCTCGTTGAGGCCGTGGGCCACGTCCTCGATGGTGAACTCGCCGGCGTCGGCGGCTATCTGCGCGTGGAGAAGCACCTGCTCGAGCACGTCGCCGAGCTCCTCGCAGAGATGCGCGACGTCGTTTGCCTCGATGGCGTCAACGGCCTCGTAGGCCTCCTCGACCATGTTCTTGGTGATGGAGCCGTGGGTCTGCTCGCGGTCCCAGGGGCAGCCGTCGGCCTGGCGCAGCCGCCAGATGGTGCGGACGAGCCGGTCCATCTCGGGATTGCCCGCCGGTGCCTCCGCGCGCGACGCGTTCTGCTCGTCTACCAGGTCAGACAGGGCACGCCCGTCGTCAAGCCTGCACTCCGGCTGGTTAAACTTGCCCGACACGAACTCCATTTGCTCCCCTTTCGGCGTTTCTCCGCCGTCATTGTATCGCGGGGACTGCGCACTTTCCGCCTCCGGGCCACGCCCCCCCTGCCGTGCGCGCGCATTAAAAAATCGCCCGGCCAGGAACGGCCGGGCGATCAAAGAGGATGCTGGTTCAGGCGCCTTACACCAAGCCGAGGGCGACCAGCACAATGCCCAGGACCAGCAGGCCGAACATGACGGCCGTGCCGGACTTGCCCTTCTTGAGCAAGCTGTAGCAGCCACCCACGAGACCAAGAGGCAGGATGAACGGGCAAATCTGGTCGATGATCTCCTGCAACACGACCTGTGCGCCGTTGATGTCGACAGTCGCGCCCAAGGTCAGGGTAACCATTGAGGGAATCATGGCCCCGATAACCATAAGGCCCATGATGCGCGCAGCCTCAGTCACCTTCTGGAGGGTTCCGTCGCTGGAGATGCGCTCAAGGAACTTCGAGCCGCCGTCATAGCCGATCTTGAAGCCCACGCGACGCACGACCTCGGACGGGATCACGTTAATGAGGGCGTAGATGATGGGGCCCAGAACGTTCCCGGCAACAGCCAGGGGAGCGCCGATACCCGCGCCGATGACGCGGAACGTACCCCAGAAGAACGAGTCGCCGATGCCGGCAAGCGGGCCCATGAGGGCGGCCTTGACGGAGGTGATGGAGCCGGCGTCGTACTCCTCCGGCTCGGAGGCGTTCTGCTCCTCCATGGCGCAGGTCAGGCCGATGAGGAACGGGCTCGTGGAGGTCGCGCAGTTATAGAACTCGAGATGGCGCTTGACGGCCTCCTTCAGACCCTCCGGGTCATCTTTGTAGAGCTCCTTCAGCGCCGGCATCATCGTGTAGGCATAGCCGGTAGACATCTGGCGCTCGTAGTTGAAGCAGCCAAGGAGCTGGTAGTGGCGGTTGAAGACATGACGCAGAGTCTTCTGGCTAAGCTTCTTCTCTTCTGCCATGGTTACAGCTCCTCATCATCTTCGTCGTCGATGGGCTCGGACGCGGCGCCCTGGGTCGCAAGGGCGGCCGCGGGGGCCTGCTTGCCGCTGAGCATGTAGTAAATGACCGCGGCGATGGCGCCAAAGAACGCGGCGCCGAGGGTGCTCACGTTAAGGAACGCGGCAAGGGCAAAGCCAAGGAACAGGAACACGCCGAACTTCTTGTCCCAGGTCAGCTGGATCAGCATGGCAACGCCGAGCGCGGGAAGGAGGTTGCCGGACTGGTTGAGGCCGTCCTGGATGACGGGCGGAATCTGGTCGACGAAGCTGGTGATGACGCCAGAGCCGAGAACGTAGCCCAGGAAGATGGGCACGAACTTAAAGAGGAAGTAGACGATACCGCCGCCCCAAATGCACAGGTCGATGCCGTGGTAGTTCTCCTGGTCGGCAAAGCGGTCGGCCTGGTGAGCAAAGAACGTGTTCACGATGGGCGCTGCGATGTCGCACAGCTGAGCCACGACGGCGATGGGCACGGCAAGCGCAAGCGTGGTCTCGTAAGAGGCGCCGGTGCTGATGGCGAGCGCCGTCGCGAGAGCGGAGCCGACGACGACGTTCGGCGGCGTGGTGGTGCCGATGCCGTTCAGGCCCATCCACACGAGCTCAAGCTGACCGCCGACCACAAGGCCGGTCACGGGGTCGCCCATGATGAGGCCGACGACGGGGCCGATGATGATCGGGCGGTCCAGCATGTGTTGGCCGACTAGGCGCGACTCAAGGTAAATCAGCGCCGAAACAAGGGCGACCAAGAATCCTTGCAGCATAGTGCTTCCTTTCTCCTTCTACTCTTGTTGAAAACCTCAGGGAGCAGCGGCCCGGGGCAAGAAGCACGACGCCCGCGGACCGCCTCCCGTTAGTTCAGAGCGTGCTCGATGGCCGCGAAATCGGCCTTCTCGAGCGTGGGGTTGGCCTGACCAAAGACGTTGACGCCAGCGTCGTGCAGCTTCTTTGCCGCGGCGAACTCCTCGGCGGTGGTGTACACCTGCGGGATGATGGCAACGTACTTCTCGCCGGGCTTCTTGTTTACGCCGGCGGTGCCGATGTTGAGCTTGCTGAACTTGCGGGCATCGTCGAGCAGGCTGTACAGACGCTCGGCGTCCTCGACGGTCTGGGTAACCACAAAGATCCTCTTGCCGTCGTTGACGGGGTTGTTGAGGGCCTTGGCGGCCTTCTCGATAGGCTTGATGAAGAGCTTCACGCCTGCGGGCTTGGCCAGCTTGAGGGCGTTTTTCTTGAAGTCGTCGGCAGCGGCGGCGTCATTGGCAACGAGGATGGTCTCCGGCGCCAGGTGAGAAGTCCAAGCAACCGCGACCAGGCCATGAATAAGACGGTCGTCGGCGCGAACGAGCACGATTGACGGCTTGCCCTTGCCAGCCTTTGCGGATGCCTTGGCGACAGGGTCCTTGGCAGCCGGAGCCACGGGCTTGACATCCTGCGCCAACGGCAGCATGAGCTGCTCGCGAGCGTTGGCCACCGTCGCGGCCAGAGCGCCGTAAGTGACGTCGTCACTATAGGCAAGCTCGAGCATAAACGGCATGTTCACGCCGCTGACCAGCATAAACCCGTATTCGTCGGCCAGCTTCATGGCCACCTGGTTGACAGAACCGCCGGGGATGTCGG
Source organism: Paratractidigestivibacter faecalis (assembly GCF_003416765.1). Classification (NCBI taxonomy): domain Bacteria; kingdom Bacillati; phylum Actinomycetota; class Coriobacteriia; order Coriobacteriales; family Atopobiaceae; genus Paratractidigestivibacter; species Paratractidigestivibacter faecalis. The sequence continues at coordinate 1,807,722 of NZ_QSNG01000001.1, forward strand.
TGCAAACCACCACAGGCTCGCCCTTGGGCAGCGCATCGAGCTGCTCGCGGAGCTCGCGCTCGAACTCCTGGCTCTGGACGTACCCGTTGAGGAAGTGGACGTTGTCTGCGTCCGCTTTGAAGAACTTCACGGCCTGCGCGAAACCTTCCGCGAGCGTGGAGTGGGTGGCGACGAGGATCTGGCTCATACGAATGCCTCCGCTTAGTCGAGGTGGGCGAACGAGGTGCGGTTTGCCGGGCGGTAGCGCGTGTCGATCTTTGCGTTGATGCAGTTGCGACAGGAGATGATTTGGAACGGGATTGCCATCGCCAGCGGGGTGAGCTCGTCAGAGATCTCCTCCTCGAAGCAGATGGACTTCGGGCCGAACTCGCCCTTGTGGTCGCCGCAAGTGACGACAAAGACGTGCTCGGTCACCTTGTTGTCCTCGTACCACTTGAGGAAGGACGGAATGCGCTCGATACCGGGGCCGTCGGGGGCGACAAAGAATGTGTAGTTGTTCTCGTCGAGGGCATAGTGCGGGCCGTGGATCATCTCCTCGAGCTCGTAACCGCGAACCGGCTTGTGGTAGGTCTCGTTCATCTTGAGCTCGGCCTCCTCGGCGGTGCAGACGTTGATGCCGTAGGTGCACACATAGCCGCGGGTAAGGGCCATGAGCTCAAAGACGTTCTCGTCGTACCAGGCGTCCGCCTGCTCAACGAGGTGGTCGTAGGACTCGGCGAGGGCGCGCGCCGCCTCAAGACGAGCCTTAAAGGAAGCGTCGTCGATGGTGCCGAGGGCGTGACCGGCGGACATGGCCAGCAGGTAGCCCTCAAAGAGGCTGACCTGATAGCCGCGGGTCTCGACGTGGACCTCCTCCTTGCCGGTGAGCAGGCGGATGGCGGAGTCGACGGACTCGGTCACGGGGCTGTCCATAACATCGGTAAGCGCGAGGGCGCAGAAGCCCGCCTCGTGGGCGCGGCGCATGACGTCGATGGTCGAGACGGAGGTGCCGGACTGAGAAACGCCGATGACCAGGACCTGATCGGGGCGATAGGCGCCGGAGGTTGCGATGTCGCTCTCGTCAAAGCGGGTCGGGAAGCCCGCGGAGGCCTCGACCTTGCAGTAGCGCTGGAACAGCGTGGCGATGTAAAGGGAGGCGTTGTAGCTGGTGCCGGAGCCCACGAGATAGACGCGCTTAAAGTCGTGGCTCTTCATGAGATCGACGAAGGGGTCACAGAACAGGGCACGCTCCTTGTAGGCATTGCGCAGCGCGTGGCCCGTGTCCTTGATGTAGCCGTACATGCTGGGGTCGTCGAGCTTGGTAATCATAGTGCCTCCCGTTTGGTGGTCGTCAGTCTCGCTCGTGTTTTCCGTGCTTGACGTATTTGTATATATATAGACTTGCTTTGTAATGGCAATAGCGGATGAGCGGTATTATTCAGCCGGTAAGCGGCATTTTACCAGTTGGTAATGGTTCAATATGGACCTCCCGACACTTGAGAATCCTCCGGACACGAATCATATCCCGGTTATCTTTTGATATCTATTGCACTTCTTTTCTTCTTTGTTACAGATTTGTCTATATATTTCATCGACGATTGTGTACCTTTGTGCCAAGCAATACATGAAGGAGGCGCACTTTGTCCAAGGAACCTAAATACCGGCAGGTCGAGGAGAGCATCCGCCAGATGATCCAGCTCGGCACGCTTAAGGTCGGGGATCAGATTCCCACCGAGGAGGAGCTGTGCGAGAAGTTCGGGTTCTCGCGCATGACGGTTAACAAGGCCCTCTCGAACCTCTCTGCAAGCGGATATATCGAGCGCGTCCCCGGACGAGGTAGCTTCGTACGGCGTCACCATGTGGATAAGAGCCTCTCTGCCGGCACGAGCTTCACAGAGGACATGGCGGCGATTGGGCTCAAGGCCGGCTCCAAGCTCCTCACGTACGAGGTCGTCCCTGCCTCCACTTACCCCAAGGCCCAAGAAGCGCTCGAGCTCACCGACGATGACCTCATCCACCACTTCGTGCGTCTGCGCACCGGCGACGACATTCCCGTGGCTATCAGCGACACCTGCATCTCGGCGGCGGTCATCCCCGCAATCAGCGTTGAGTGCCTCAACGGCTCGTTTTACGAGTACGTGCGCTCACTCGGCATCAACACCGGTCTGTGCCGCATGTCCATAAGTGCCGTCATCCCGACCCCCGAGCAGCAAAACCTACTGCGCGCCAAGGACATCGCCCTTCTGGCGGTACGTCACACCACCTGCGCCGATATCGGCGGTGAGCAGGTGCCGTACGAGTACATCACCACGTACTACAACGGCGACTCCTACACCTACGACTACACGATATAGCCAGAAGAACACGTCGGCTACCGGCGCAAACGCGTAGAAAGGGATCGTCGTGAAGCTGCCCAGCGTACTCGCCTCCGCCCGCGACGGAAGGAGCGCGCCCGCCACACCTGTCGAAAACCTGAGCGACTTCGAGGTTGCGCCCCATGAGGCAGAGCCCGCGTTCGAGGGAGCCTCCCTCATTCATGGTGCGGCGCTGCTTACGCCCGAGGAAGACGCGAGGAGCACCCGCACCATCGAGCGACGCGACAGCGTCGGCGCCGCAAAGACAGCCGTCGTGTTGAACTTTGCCGTGATTATGGCGGCTATCGCCTATGTGCTGTTCACCGCGCCGAACAACTTGGCGCTCGGCGGTGCGTCGGGCCTCTCCATCGTGATCGCGGGGCTCGTTCCGGGATTGCCCAGCGCCGTCGCGCTCTGGGGAGTGAATCTTGCGTGCATCGTCATCGGGTCGGTGCTTACCGGAAAGAGGGCTGTCGCATGGAGCGTCGCAGCATCGCTCGCGCTCTCCGCGTACGTATCGCTCTTTTCGCAGGTCATGCCCATTGTCAGCTCGATAACAGGCGACCTGTGGATTGACCTTCTGTGCGCCGTGGTCTTAACCGCCGTAAGCGCAGCAATGGCCTATAGCGTCGGCGCCTCCACAGGCGGGACAGACATCATCATCGTTGCGCTTGCCAAGCGCACGAGCCTGACAACGGGCATAGCGACACTGCTCGTCAATTCGACGTCAGTCGTAGGGAGTCTATTGCTGTTTGACCTGCGCACGGGCATCTACTGCGTAATCGGTCTGCTCATCATGACGGTTGTAGTCAACGGCGTGCTCGACGGCATGAAGCAGCACAAGGTCGTGACCGTGATTTGCAAGCAGCCGGCGCGCGTAGAGGAGTTCATCATCCGCGATCTCCAGCGAACCGCGACCATCTCGGAGGCGTACGGCGCGTACTCGGGCAATAAAGTGACCTCGATCATGACGGTACTCAACCCACGCGAGACGCTGCGGCTCGAGAAGCACATCCGCGGGATCGACCCGACGGCCTTCATCACCTACGTGAACACGTCGCAGATCACCGGACGCGGATTCAGACTGGTCTAAGTGCAAGCTCCTGCGCGCTTTCCGCCTCCGGGCCACGCCGGAGCGGGCGCCTTACGCCAAGCAGGCCCGCCGCCCTCCTACTCGTCCACCTCGTCATCGCCGCCGACCTGCTCCAGGACGCCGACGGCGGCGGGCATGACCTCGCCGTCGCCGCGATGGAAGGGATAGGCCAGCTTGTGGCTCTTGGGGTAGTTGAGCGCGCCCTGCCCGCGGAGCTTGAGCGCCACGTCGCGCGGGACCTCTATGCCCTGGTAGATGAGGCGGCCGTTGGTCAGGCTCACGCTCGTCACGCCCAGGCGCTGGCCGCGGATGCGGATGCGCGCGCGGTCAAAGAGGTTGCGGCCGGCCAGCGGCAGCGCGCCAAAGCTGTCCTCGGTCTCCTTCTGCAGCTCGTCCACCTCGGCCAGGTCCACGGCGGCCGCCAGCTTGCGGTAGACCAGCACGCGGCGGTCCACCTCGGGCAGGTACTCCTCGGCCAGGTAGAAGTCGGCCGGAAGGTTGATGGTGACCTCGGCCTCCTCGACCTCGCGCGTCTCGCCGCGCGCCTCGGCCACGGCCTCGCCCAGCATCTGGGTGAAGAGGTCAAAGCCCACGGAGCTGAGGTTGCCGTGCTGCTCGGCGCCCATGAGCGAGCCCGCGCCGCGGATCTCCAGGTCGCGCATGGCAATCTTCATGCCGCTGCCCAGGTCCTGGTACTCGTTGATGGCCGTCAGGCGGTCGGTCGCCTCGGGCGTGAGGGGCGTCTCGCCGGGGAACATGAAGTACGCGTAGGCCTGCGTGCGACCGCGGCCCACGCGGCCCTTGAGCTGGTAGAGCTGGGCCAGGCCCAGGCGCTGGGAGTCCTCGATGATGAGCGTGTTGGTGTGCGGGTTGTCGATGCCGCTCTCGATGATGGTCGTCGCCACCAGCACGTCTATCTCGTGCTCGGCAAACTCCAGCATCACGTCCTCGACCTCGCGTGCGGTCATCTTGCCGTGCGCCACGCCGATGCGGGCCTCGGGCGCCGCCTCGCGCACGCGCTCCACCGCGTCGTCGATGGTGTGAACGCGGTTGCTCACGTAGTAGACCTGCCCGTGGCGGCCCATCTCCTGGCGGATGGCGGCGCTCACCAGGTCGGGGTCGTACTCCCCCACCGTGACCTTGACCGGCAGGCGGCCCGGCGGCGGCGTCATGATGAGGCTCATGTCGCGCACGCCGCTCATGACCATCTGCATGGTGCGCGGGATGGGCGTGGCCGAGAGCGTCAGCACGTCCACCTGCTCGCGCATGTTCTTGAGCTGCTCCTTGTGCTGCACGCCAAAGCGCTGCTCCTCGTCGATGACAACCATGCCCAGGTCATGGGGGTTGACGTCGGCAGACAGCAGGCGGTGCGTACCAATGAGCACGTCCACCGAGCCCTCCGCAAAGCCCTCCAGCGCCCGCCTCTGCTGGGCCGGCGTCACAAACCTGGAGAGCACGGCCACCTTGAGGTCAAACGGTGCAAACCGCGAGAAGAACGTCTCGTAGTGCTGCTGCGCCAGGATGGTGGTGGGGCACAGCACCATGACCTGCTTGCCGTCCTGGCAGCACTTGAAGGCCGCGCGCAGGGCCACCTCGGTCTTGCCGAAGCCCACGTCTCCGCAGAGCAGGCGGTCCATGGGCTTTCTGGCCTCCATGTCGGCCTTGATGTCGGCCACGGCGCTTGCCTGGTCGGGCGTAAGCTCGTAGCTGAAGCTGGACTCCATCTCCTGCTGGACGGGGGTGTCCAGGCCAAAGGCGTAGCCGCTGACGGAAGCACGGCGCGTGTAGAGGTCCACCAGGTCAAACGCCAGCTTCTTGGCGCTCTTGCGGGCCTTGCCGGTGGCGCGGCTCCAGTCGGCGGTGTTCAGGCGCGTGAGGCGTGGGCTCTTGCCGTCCGGGCCCACGTAGCGCGTGATGCGGTCCACCTGCTCAAGAGGCACGTAGAGCTTGTCGCCGCCCGCGTACTCAAGCAGGAAGTAGTCGCGGTCCTTGCCGGCCACGTCCTGGCGCACGATGTCGGCAAAGAGGGCGATGCCGTGCGTGGCGTGGACGACGTAGTCTCCCGGCTTGAAGGGGAAGGTCACGCTCGTGGGGTCTACGCGACGCGCGCGGCGGCGGGACTTTGCCGTGCGGGAGCTGAGGTCGCTCACCGAGAAGACCGCCAGGCCCGCGGACGGGATGACGATGCCCGCCGGCACCGGCGCGTCAAAGAACGTGACCTGGCCGCGCGGCAGGGGCCGGCCGGAGTCGGGCGCCGCCGGGTCCGTGATGCGGCAGGCGTTGTCCTCGGCCGAGCCCAGGGACTCCGCAAACGGGATGGACTCGTCATTGAAGCGCAGCTCAAGGGCCTTGCGGGCCGCTCGATCCGGCACGGCAAAGAGCACCGAGCCGTTGTCTGCCAGAAGCTGGCGCACACGACCCAGCAGCTTGGCGTCGGAGCCCGCGATGCCCGGCTGGCGCACGGGCAGCTCCGCCGTCACGGCACCGGACCCCGCACGCAGGATGGACGAGAAGGAAAGCCTCTGCTGGCGGCCAAAGTCCATCTGGCGCGGCGGCGTGTAGAGCCCCTCGGTGCTGACGTGGGCGCTTCCGGCGGCGACCATGACCTCGTCCATGGCGCGCATGCAGTCGTCAAAGAGGGCGCGCGGCTCGGCCAGGACCACCAGGGCCTCCTCGCACATGTGCTCCAGCGGCGAGGCGCTGCCGCCGTAGAGCACGGGCAGGTAGCGCTCCAGGGTAGGCTGCGGGGCGCGGCGCTCAATGAGGTCCAGGTCGGCAGCTATGCGGTCGTCGTTCTGGGCGCGGTTGTACAGGGCGCGGGAGGCGCGGCGCACCGTCTCGTCCGTGAAGGCCATCTCGCGGCAGGGGCTCACCGTGACGGACTCCAGCTCGCCGATGGTCTGGCCCGTGGAGGGCACCATGCGGCGGATGCGGTCGATCTCGTCGCCAAAGAACTCCAGGCGCACGGGCGAGGTGGACTGGGCGGGCCAGACGTCCACCACGTCGCCGTGGACGTGGAAGGCGCCGGCCGCGTCCGCCTCGCCGTTGTCCGCGTAGCCCATGCCGACGAGAAGCGCCGGCACGTCCTCGAAGGGCACCTCGTCCCCCACGGCAAACGTGCTGGAGGCAAAGTAGCCGCTGCCCACGGGCGGCACGCGGCGCAAAAGTGCGTGGGCGCTGGCCACCACCAGGCACTTCTCGCCAGAGGCAAGGCGGCTCACGGCCTGGCAGCGCGCGCCGATGACGGCGTCGTCCGGGGCAGCCTCCGACCAGGGACGGTCCTTGCGCTCCGGGTAGCGGCAGACCATGTCCTGGCCCAGCCATGCGGCAAGCGAGCGCGCCGTGCGGTCGGCCGCCTCCTCGCCGGAGACCACCAGGAGGCACGGCCGCGGGTCCTTGGCCCAGAGCGCGGCCAGCACCAGCGGGCGGGCGGACTGCGCCACGGCCAGCGTGGCGTCGTTTCCGGCAGCAAGCTCCCTCAGCAGGGGCGCCATCTCGGGCGCGGCCAGCAGTCGGCGAGAAACGCGGTTGATGAACATGAACGGGGCCTTTCGCACGCAAAGCGGCCGAGGTTCCACGGAACCCCGGCTCGCTCGTTAGGTTTTATCTGCGGTTATTGTAGCCGAGAAGCCCCAGTTACTCGCTCATGGCCTCCTCGAAGGCGGAGGCAAAGCGCGGGTCGGCCTGTGCCATGCGGGCGTTGGTGGCAATCCAGCCCGCGACGGTGCCCGTGTCGTAGCCCTCCTTGGGGTCGATGACCAGGGCGTAGAACTCCTCCTCGGCCAGGCAGCGCTCCATGGCGTCGGTAAGCTGGATCTCGTTGCCGGCACCCGGCTTCTGGTCCTTCAGCAGCTCCATGACGCGCGGGGAGAGCAGGTAGCGACCGACGATGAACAGGCGGCTGGGAGCAAGGGCGGCCTTGGGCTTCTCGACCATGCCGGTGAGCTTCCAGACAGCGCCCTCGTCGTTCTCACCAGCCTCGGGGAACTCGGCGATGGAGCCCACCTGCTTGCCGGCGATGATGCCGTAGCGGCTGACCTCCTCCTCCGGGCACGGGGCAACGGCGATGACGGACGCGCCGCCGTGGGCCTTGGAGACCTCCATCATGCGGGGCAGGATCTTCTTGTCGGGCACCATGTAGTCGCCCAGGAGCACGAAGAAGGGCTCGTCGCCGGTGGCGTAGGAGGCACAGCGGATGGCGTGGCCCAGGCCCAGGGGCTCGCTCTGGAAGCAGAAGTCCACGGGGAGGGACCCGGCCTCCTTGACGGCGTCGGCGTAGGCCTCCTTGCCGCGGGAGCGCAGCAGGTCCTCAAGGGCCAGGTCAGGGGTGAAGTAGCTCATGATCTGGGGCTTGGCCTGGGAAGAGACGATGATGCACTCGTCCACCTCCTCAGGCGCCAGGGCCTCCTCGACGACGTACTGGATGACCGGCTTGTCCAGCACCGGCAGCATCTCCTTGGGCGTCACCTTGGTGCCCGGCAGGAAGCGGGTGCCCAGGCCGGCGGCGGGGATGATTGACTTCATGTTGCGCTCCTCTCGTCTTATAACGAGCTTTGCTTGCTTGCCTCGTGGCGCCGAGGCGCCAAATACTCTCAACTGCCCTAGGTTAGGGCGCGAAGGTACCCCCGCGCAACGCCTGGGCGCCGACCTCGCGGAATCTCCCGGAGGCCTGCGCCATCTGCGTGAGGCGCCCCGTTGCCGCGACGACGTCCTCCCACGCCGCCTGCCAGCTCCAGTTGCCCTCGGCCACGCCCGGCACGTTCATGCGGGCCGCGTCGTCCAGGCCAAGGACATCCTGGAGCGGCATGATGGCCACGTCGTTCTTGCTGCCCAGGACGCTGGCGGCAATGCGGTCTGCCATCTGGGCGGCCTCGTCTCCCTCCAGGCCAAAGCGGCTCTGGCAGAAGCCCAGGAGGGTCTGGTTGTCGTGCGTGCCCGTGAAGGTCACCGTGCCCGGCTTGGGCTCGTAGCCCTCGCGCACGTCGCCATCGCTGAACTGCACGATGTCCATGCCCGGAATGCCAGTCTCGGCAATGAGGGCGCGCACGGCAGGCGTGATGACGCCCAGGTCCTCGGCTATGAAGGGCAGGGGGCCCAGCTTCTGGTACGCGGCACGGAACAGGTCAAGGCCCGGCCCAAACGAGAAGGACCCCTCGCGGGCGGGCTTGCCCTTGGCGATCTTGTAGTACGAGCTGAAGCCGATGAAGTGGTCAAGGCGCACGTAGTCGTAGGTCTCCATGGCGCGCTCCAGGCGGGCGAGCCACCAGTCGTAGCCACGGGCCGCAAGGACGTCCCAGCGGTAGGTGGGGTTGCCCCAGAGCTGGCCCTCCGGGTCAAAGCCGTCACCCGGGCACCCGGCCTGGACCTGGGCATAGCCCTTCTCGTCAAGCTCGAAGATGTCGCGCTCGGCCCAGACGTCGGCGGAGTCGCCGGAGACGTACATGGGCATGTCGCCCACTATCTTGACGCCGCGCCCGTTGGCGTAGGCGCGCAGCTCGTCCCACTCGCGCTGGAACTCGTACTGCAGCTTGCGGTGGCGGTCAACCCCGTCGGCCAGCTCCACTCGCCGCGCCAGCCCAGGCGAGAAGCGCGCGTAGGCGTCGGGCCACTCCTGCCACGGGCCCTCCCCCAGGAGGTCCTTGATGGCGCGGAAGGTGGCATAGGGCGTGAGCCAGTACTTGTTCTTCTCGAGAAACGCCTGGTAGTCAGGGTCGTCGTCAGCGTCCTTGAGCTCTGCCAGGACGTCGGCGGGGTCCTTCTCCAGAAGGCAGGTGTTGCCCGCGAAGGCGGCGAGTCCGGCGTAGGGAGAGCCGTAGCCGTCGGCCGGGTTGACCGGCAGGACCTGCCAGTAGGTCTGGCCGCACTCGGCGAGCCAGTCCACGAAGCGGCGGGCCGGGGCGCCCAGCGTGCCGGGCCTGCCCTCGTTGGGAAGCGAGGTCACGTGGCAGAGCACGCCCATGCCGGGCTCGAGCGGCTCCTGCAGGCGGCGCTGCTTGTGGAAGTGCAGCACGGCGGTGCCCAAAGGCCAGAGGAAGGCCTCGGCGCAGCCGTCCACCACGGCGGGGGCAGCGCCGCTCACCACGTCGAGCACGGCCTCGCCGGCCATGGGGACGCGCACGGTGTGGGCGTCGTGTAGGCTGGCGTTGGCAAGCACGCAGACGCACTCGCCGTCCTCGCCGCGGCGCCAGAAGCCAAAGACGTCCTCGCCGTCGGCAAAGGGCTCGAAGTCACCCGCGGTCAGGACCGGCAGGGCCTTTCTCACGGCGATGGCGTTGCGGAAGACCGTGGCGCAGTCCATGCGGCCGCCGTCCCAGGGGAAGGCCGCGCGGTTGTACGGGTCTCGGAAGCCCTCCATGCCGCGCTCGTCGCCATAGTAGATGCAGGGCACGCCCGGAAGCGTCATCTGCAGCAGCACCGTGAGCCACAGGCGGCTCATGGCAAGGCTGGCGTGACCCTCGTCCAGGCGGAACGCCGCGCACTCCTCCTCGGGCAGGGTGTCGGGGTCGGGCGCGTCTCCCAGCATGGTGAAGAGGCGCTCGCGGTCATGGCTGCCCAGAAGGTTGAGGCAGGAGAAGAACGCGTCGCGCGGGTAGTTCTCGCGCAACTGCTCCAGGCGTGCAGCCATCTCCGGCGCGCCGATCTGGTTGCGCACGAAGGCCAGCAGCGCCGTGCGCAGCGGGTAGTTCATGGTGCCGTCGAGCTCGGTGCCCTCAAAGTACTGGCGCAGCTTGCCGTAGGCCATCTTGTTGGAGGCGTCCTCCCAGACCTCGCCCACGAGTGCGCCGTCCGGGCGCTCGGCAACCATTGCGGCCTTGATGTCCTCGATGAAGCCGTCGGAGAGCTCGTCGGCAACGTCCAGGCGCCAGCCGCGGGCGCCGGCGCGCAGCCACTTGCGCACCACGCCGTCCTGTCCGCAGATGAGCTCGTGGTACTCCGGGTTCTTCTCGTTTACGTCGGGAAGGTCGGGGTTGCCCCACCAGCCGTCATAGGTGCCGTCCTCGTTGAAGAAGAACCAGTCGCGGTAGGGAGACTCGTCGCCCTGCCAGGCACCCGGCTCGGGATAGTTGCCGTAGCGGTTGAAGTAGCGGGAGTCCTGGCCGCAGTGGTTGAAGACGCCGTCCAGCATGATGGAGATGCCGCGCTCAGCGGCCTCGCGGGCCAGGGCGCAGAACTCCTCCTCGTCACCCAGCATGGGGTCAATGCGCAGGTAGTCGGCCGTGTCGTAGCGGTGGTTGCTGGCCGCCTCAAAGATGGGGTTGAGGTAGATCACGGTCACGCCGAGGTCTGCCAGGTAGTCGAGCTTCTCGCGGACGCCACGCAGGGTGCCGCCGTAGAAGTCCCACTCCAGAATGTCCCCGTCCTCGCTCTTGCGGTAGGTGGGCGGCGTGTCCCAGTCCTCCACCAGCACGCGCGCAGGGCCCTCGCGGTGGGCGGCCAGCGCCTTCTCGGCACGCTCGCGCCAGTCCGCCCCACGGGCAAAGCGGTCGGGAAAGACCTGGTAGACAATGCCGTTCTTGTACCAGTCTGGCTGGGTCTGGCGTGGGACGTAGACGGTCAGCTGGAAGGAGGGCGGGTTGCCGTAGGCAAAGTCTCCCTCGCCGGTGGTCCAGCCCTCGCGGGCGCCGTAGCGCCAGGTGGCGCCGTCGGACGCGGCCAGGTCAAAGCTGTACCAGACCACGCCCGTCTGCGCCGGCGTGTAGCTCACGGAGTAGTGGACGTAGTCGCCCTCGCAGGCCCCCTCCATGGGGAGAAGCTCTTCTCCCCGCTCGTCGGTCCAGACGCGCAGGGTGACGCCCACGGCGTCCTCTCCCCAGACGTCTATGCCCAGTACGACGGTGCCGCCCAGCTGGACGGCACCGAAGGGACTTCTGTACTCCGATCTTGAGGTTACGTGACAAGCTCTCAAGTCTCTTACCTGTCTCTTCTCTTGTTGTAGCGGATGATCTCCGGGTGAAGACGGTGGTAGATGTCCATGTAGTCGTTTGCGGCGCGGCGCCAGCTGAAGTCGGCGGCCATGGCCTGCTGCTGCAGCCGGGACCAGGCCCTCTGGTCGGTCCAGAAGATCTCGCAAGCGCCCAGCAGGGTGTCTGCCATCTCGTCGGCGTTCATGTTGGCAAAGCTGAAGCCGGTGCCCTCGCCGGTGAACTTGTTGTACGGCTGGACGGAGTCGCGCAGGCCGCCAGTCTCGCGCACCACGGGCAGGGTGCCGTAGCGCATGGCGATCATCTGCGAGAGGCCGCACGGCTCAAACTCGGACGGCATGAGCAGCAGGTCACCGCCGGCGTACATGCGGTGCGAAAGCGCGTTGTCAAACGCGATGCGCGCGCACATCTGGCTGCCGTACTTGTTGCTGAAGTAGCTGAACGCCTCCTCCTGGTCAGCGTCGCCGGTGCCCAGCACGGCCACCTGCACGCCGCGGGCCATGAGGCCGTCCATGGCGTAGCGCACCAGGCCCAGGCCCTTCTGGTTGGTGAGGCGCCCGATGGAGACCACGAGCGGGCGGGTGGGGTCCTGGGCCAGGCCCAGCTCCTCCTGCAGGGCACGCTTGCACTCGGCCTTGCCGCTCATGTCCTTGGGCGAGAAGTTCCTGGGGATCATGGAGTCTGTCGCGGGGTTCCAGATGCCCTGGTCGATGCCGTTCAGGATGCCGGAGAGGATGTTGCTGCGGCGGCGGAAGATGCCGTCGAGCCCCTCGCCGAAGAAGGGCATCTGCAGTTCGCAGGCATAGCTCGGGCTCACGGTGGTGAGCCAGTCGGAGTAGCAGAGCGCGCCCTTCATGAAGTTGATGGAGTCCGCGTCGCAGCGCAGCTGGTCGCGGGCGGCGGGGATGTCGTCCACGCCCAGGACGTCCTGGAGCATCTTGTCGCCGTACTGGCCCTGGAACTTGACGTTGTGCACGGTGAAGACGCACTTGACGTTGTTGCAGGCCGGCACCTCGCGGTAGAACTCGCGCAGGAAGACCGGGCACAGGGCCGTCTGCCAGTCGTTGCAGTGCAGGACGTCGCACTCCAGCTCGGGCACCCTGGCGATGGCCTCGCACACGGCCTTGGCAAAGAACGCAAAGCGCTCGCCGTCGTCAAAGTATCCGTAGAGCGAGTCGCGCTTGAAGTAGGACTCGTTGTCGACGAAGTAGAAGTCCAGTCCCTGCAGGGTGAGCTTCTCGATGCCGCAGTAGTCGTTTCTCCAGGCGAGGGGCACGTAGAAGTCGGCCACGTGCTTCATGCGGTCCTGGTACTCCTGCGGGATGGTGGAGTACTTGGGCAGGATGACGGCAGCCTTGGCGCCCGCGTGCTTGAGGGCGCGGGGAAGCGAGCCGGCGACGTCCCCGAGGCCGCCCGTCTTGGCAAACGGGACGGCCTCGGAGGACGCGAACAGCACCCTCATCTTCCTGCGCTTTGCGTTAGTAGACATGGTGTGTTCTCTTTCGACCTACTCGCTGGGCTTCTCCTTGACGAGGACGTCCTCGGGGGTGCCGCGAAGCTCCGTACCTGCGGAGACGACGTTGTTGCGGTCCACGATGGCGTTCTCTACGCGGGCACCCGTCTTGATGACGCAGCCCTGCATGATGATGGCGGAACGGACGGTGGCGCCAGGCTCGACGATGACGTCGCGGCCTAGGATGGAGTCGCTCACGTTGCCGTAGATGCGGCAGCCGGAGGACACGCGGGAGTTGGTGACGCGCGAGCCCACCTCGTTCTTGGCGGGAGGCGTGTCGTGCGCCTTGGTCTTGATGGAGCGCTCCTCCGGGAAGAGGTCGTCCTGGACGTCCATGTCGAGCATGGCCATGTTGGACTTGTAGTAGTCGCGCTTGGTGAAGATGGGCGCCACGTAACCCTTGAACTCGAAGGTCTGGACGTTGATGCGGCCGAAGTCGCCCGCCATGGCCTCGAAGATGTCCAGGTAGTCCGTGGGGGCGTACCACTCGAACATGTCGAGCAGCAGCTTGCGGCTGATGACAAAGCAGTCCAGGAACATGCACTCGCCGAACTTGACGCCGTTGTGGACGCCCTTCACGCGGCCGTTCTCCACGTCAAAGCGAACGGCGTCGTCAAAGGTGCCGCAGGCGGAGCGCGTGACCACGGTCACGTCGGCACCGGACTCCTTGTGGGCGGCGTAGACCTCGTTCAGGTCAATGTTGTAGACGAAGTTTGCCGAGGTCAGGATGACCGCGTCGGCCGTGCTGCGGGTGAAGAAGACCTTGTTGTGCACGAGGTCACGCAGCAGGAAGCGGGCGCCGGTGCGAGAAGTGCCGAAGGCGCTTCCGGGCAGGACGAAGAGGCCGCCGTTCTTGCGGTCCAGGTCCCATTCCTTGCCGGAGCCCACGTGGTCGATGAGCGAGCGGTAGTTGTAGGGCATGACCATGCCGACGGTGCGGATGCCGCAGTTGACCAGGTTGGAGAGCGCAAAGTCAACGAGGCGGTAGCGACCGAGGAACGGCATGGACGCCACGGGGCGGCTCGCGGAGAGCGGGCCGGACTCCTTGGCGGAGTAGTTGCAGGTGACGAGGCCGATGACCTTCTCCATTGTTAGTTCTCCCCCCTACCAACGACGACATCGTTGCCGATGACGGCCGTGTCCTTCGTCGTGTCGACGCTGCCGAGGTTGACGTTCTCCTCCACCACGGAGTTCTCGCCAAGGATGGCGCGCACCACGTGGGCGCCGGCCTTGACCCTCGCGCCGGGGAGAAGGACGGAGTCCTCCACGGTGGCGCGCTCGCCGATGTAGCAGTCGGTCGAGAGGATGGAGTGCTTGGCGCGACCCAGGATCTTGCAGCCGTTGGACACCAGGCAGTCGTCGATGTCGCCGTCCTTGCCCACGTACGCGGGCGGGCGCATCGAGGAGTTGCTCATGATGGGGAACTCCTTGCTGTAGATGTCAAAGTCCGGGTTGGGGCCGAGGAGGTCCATGCTCGTCTCGTGGTAGCTGGAGATGGTGCCGACGTCACGCCAGAAGCCGTTGAACTCGTAGGTGAAGAGGCGCTTGTCCTCGGCCAGGAGCTTGGGGATGACGTTCTTGCCAAAGTCGTGCTCGGAGGTCTGGTCGACGGCGTCCTCCTTCAGCGCGCGGACCAGCAGGTCCGTGCTGAAGATGTAGATGCCCATGGACGCGAGGTTGGAGTCCGGCTGCTTGGGCTTCTCGGTGAACTTGGTGATGCGGCCGGTGCCGTCCGCCGTGATGATGCCAAAGCGGGAGGCCTCCTCCCAGGGCACGGGCATGACCGCGATGGTGAGGTCGGCGTCGTTCTTCTTGTGCGTGGCCAGCATGTCGGCGTAGTCCATGCGATAGAGCTGGTCGCCGGAGAGGATGAGCACGTACTCGGGGTCGTTCTGCTCGATGTAGCCCAGGTTCTGGGTCACGGCGTCGGCCGTGCCCTCGTACCAGGCGCCGCCGGTCTGGGTGGCGTAGGGCGGCAGGATGGAGACGCCGCCCTCGCGGTCGTCGAGGTTCCAGGCGCCACCGGTGCCGATGTAGTTGTGCAGCAGGTACGGACGGTACTGCGTGAGGACGCCCACCGTCGTGACCCCGGAGTTCGCGCAGTTGGAAAGCGCGAAGTCGATGATGCGGAACTTGCCGCCAAAAGAGACGGCCGGCTTCGCCACGTTGCTGGTCAGCGCACCCAACCTGCTGCCCTGACCTCCGGCGAGCAGCATGGCGATGCACTCCTTCTTGCTCATACCCCCACTCCTTTCAAACAACTGGCGCCGGAGGCCGGGAAGCCCCCGGCGCCTTCTTTGCGTGTCTACTTGCCCTCAATGTGCCAGATGTCGGACATGTATTCCCTGATGGTTCTGTCACTGGAGAAGAATCCGGCCTTGGCGGTATTGTGCAGGGCGCTCTTGTTCCAGGCGCGACGGTCCGCGTAGCCGCCCGTGAGCTCCTCCCACGCCTGGACGTAGGCGTAGAAGTCCTTCATGATCAGGTACGGGTCGTTCTCCACCATGAGGTGGTCGCGGACGCTCTCGAAGTTTCCGGAGAGGCGCGCCAGCGTGCCGTCGGTGAGCTGGTCCACGATGCGGCCAAGGCGGGCGCGGTCGGCGTTGTACATGTCCCAGGCGTAGTAGCGGCCCTCGCGCTGGATGGCCTCCACCTCGTCGGCGTGCAGGCCAAAGATCTTGATGTTCTGCGGGCCGACGAGCTCGGAGATCTCCACGTTGGAGCCGTCAAGGGTGCCCAGGGTGAGGGCACCGTTCATCATGAGCTTCATGTTGGACGTGCCCGAGGCCTCGGTGCCGGCCAGAGAGATCTGCTCGGAGATCTCTGCCGCGGAGTAGATGTACTGCGCGTTGGAGACGGCAAAGTTGGGCACGAAGGCAACCTGGATCTTGTCGTTCACGCGCGGGTCATTGTTGATGGCGTCCGCCAGGGAGTTGATGAGGCGGATGACCTCCTTGGCAAAGGTATAGCTCTGGGCGGCCTTGCCCGAGAAGATGAATGCCGTCGGGCGCGGCGAGAAGGACGGGTCGTCCAGGATGCGGTTGCGCAGGTCCAAGATCTTGAAGACGGACAGCAGCTGGCGCTTGTAGGCGTGGAAGCGCTTGACCTGCACGTCGAAGACCATATCGGTGTTGAGCTTGGTGCCGGAGACCTTCTGGACGTAGGCGGCGAGACGCTCCTTGTCGGCGCGCTTGGCCTGCTCCATGGCGTCCAGGAAGCTCGCGTCCTCCTCGAAGGGGACGAGCTTCTCGAGCTCGTTGGCGTCGTCCAGCCAGCCGGTGCCGATGGCGTCGGTGATGAGCTGGGAGTAGGCCGGGTTGGCCTCGCGCAGGAACCTGCGGTGCGTGACGCCGTTGGTCTTGTTGTTGAACATCTCGGGATAGAGCTTGTAGAACTCCTTGAAGGTGTCGCGCTTCAGGATGTCGGAGTGCAGCGCCGAGACGCCGTTGATGGAGTGGCTGAAGATGATGGACAGGTTGGCCATGCGCACCTGGCCGTCCCACAGGATGGCGGTGTTGCGCAGGACGTCGGTCCAGGAGCCGTCCTCCGGGGAGAGCTTCTCGGACAGGCCATCGCGGTAGCGGCGGTCGATCTCCTCAATGAACATGTACAGGCGCGGCAGCAGGGCGCGGAAGGTGTTGATGGGCCACTTCTCAAGCGCCTCGGGCATGACTGTGTGGTTGGTAAACGAGACGGTCTTCTTGGCGATCTCGAAGGCCTGGTCAAAGTCCACGCCCTTCTCGTCGACGAGAAGGCGCATGAGCTCCGGGCCGCACATGGCGGGGTGGGTGTCGTTGGTGTGGACGCAGACATGGTCTCCCAGGTGCTCCCAGTCGGGGCCGAAGTCCTTCTCGTAGGTGCCCAGGATGGTCTGCAGGCCGGCGGAAACAAACAGGTACTCCTGCTTAAGGCGCAGGATGCGGCCGTGCTCGCCCGCGTCGTTGGGGTACAGGATGGTGGAGATGGCCTCCACGTCGGAGCGGAACTTGTTGGCCTTGGCGTAGTCGCCGGCGTTGAAGGCGTCCAGGTCAAAGTCCTCGGTGGCGGGCTCGGCGCTCCAGAGGCGCAGCTTGTTCACGGTCTTACCGCCAAAGCCGACGATGGGCACGTCGTAGGGCACGGCACGGACGACCTCGCCACCCTCCTGGGTGAACCAGAACTTGCCGGTCTCGTCCTCGTGGCGGACGACCTGCGCGCCGAAGCGGATCTCGACGGCGCTGGCGTCCTTGCGGGTCTCCCAGGGGAAGCCGTTGGCAAGCCAGTTGTCGGTACGCTCCACCTGGCGGCCGCCCTCGATGTACTGGCGGAAGAGGCCGTAGCGGTAGCGCATGCCGTTGCCGTAGCCCGCGATGCCCTCGTGGGCCATGGAGTCGAGGAAGCACGCGGCCAGGCGGCCCAGGCCGCCGTTGCCCAGGCCCGGGTCGACCTCCTGCTGGCAGAGCTCGTCGAGGCTCATGCCGAGGGAGGCCATGCCCTCCTCAACGAGGTCGCGAACGCCCAGGTTGATGAGGTAGTTGTCAAGAAGGGGGCCAAGAAGGAACTCGAGCGAGAAGTAGTAGACCTTCTTGGCGTCCTTTGCGTGAGAGGTTGCCTGGATGGCACGAGACTTGGAAGCCACGAGCTTTGCCAGGACGAAGTAGCGCTCGTTGTCGGAGCACTCCTCAAAGTCCTTGCCCAGCTCAAGAAGGCAGGCCTCCCTGTACTGGTTGATGAAGTCCAGCTTGGTCTCAAAGATCTTGTCGTTGTTCTCCATGTGGTTCCCCCGGTTTGGTTCCAATTGCTATCAGGGGCCGGCGAGAAGAGCGGTCCCGCCGGCCGAGTGACCTACTTCTTGCCGCGACCCTTCTTGTGGGGCCTCGGCTTTGTCTGCCTGCGCGCGGCGGGCTTGGCACCAGGCGCCGCCGTGGCGGTGGCGCCTGGTGCGGGCGCGGGCTTCTCGCCGGGCGCCGCGGGCTTGGCGGCTGCGGCGGCCGTCTTGCTGGCCGGCTTGCGCTGGGCCGCGACGCGCTTGAAGATGGCGCCGCCCAGCGGCGGGACGCGCACGACGATAGACTGCTCGCGACCGTTCCAGGGCACGTCCTCGCACTTGAGCCGACCCTCGTTCACCACGCCGGAGCCACCGAAGCGCTCCTCGTCGGAGTTGAAGACCTCGCCGTAGGTGCACCACTCGGGCACGCCCATACGGAAGTCCTCGCGTGCGTTGACGTCCATGTTGATGAGGATGACCAGGTCATCCTTGGGCTTGTCGCCGTGGCGGACGAAGCTGATGATGGACTGGTCGGCGTTGTCGGCGTCGATCCACTCAAAGCCAGAGCCCTCAAAGGCGCGCTGCCACAGGGCGGGCTGCTCGTTGTAGACGGCGTTGAGCGCGGCGATGAACGCCTGCTGCCTGCGGTGGGTCTCGAACTGCTCCGTGAGGAAGTACTCGATGCCCTCGTAGTAGCGCCACTCGATGAACTGGCCGATCTCGTTGCCCATGAAGTTGAGCTTGCCGCCGGCGTGCGTCATCTGGTAGAGCGCCAGGGCGCGCAGGCCCGCAAACTGGCGCCAGGTGTCTCCCGGCATGCGCGTAATCAGCGAGCACTTGCCGTTGACCACCTCGTCGTGGCTAAGCGGCAGCACGAAGTTCTCGTTGAACTGGTACATGGTGGAGAAGGTCAGCATGCGGTGGTTGCCCGGGCGCCACGGGAAGTCGGTCTGCATGTAGTGCAGGGTGTCGTTCATCCAGCCCATGTCCCACTTGAAGTGGAAGCCCAGGCCGCCGTCCTTGGGCGGGTAGGTCACCAGCGGCCAGGCCGTGGACTCCTCGGCGATCATCATGACGTCGGGGTGGAGCCGACCCATCTCCAGGTTGGTCTGGCGGATGAAGGCGGACGCGTCCAGGTCCTCCTCGGTGCCGTTCTTGTTGAAGCGCTTCTGGCCCGGGTCGTCGATGCCGAAGTTCATGTACAGCATGGAGCTGACGCCGTCCATGCGGATGCCGTCGATGTGGTAGGCCTCAACCCAGTACAGGGCGTTGGAGACCAGGAAGCTGCGCACTTCTCCCCTGCTGAAGTCGAACTTGTGGGTGCCCCAGTTGGGGTGGATCTCGTGCTCGTAGAGCATCTGGCCGTTGAAGGTGGCCAGGCCGTGGGCGTCCGCGCAGAAGCCGCCGGGCACCCAGTCCATGATCACGCCGATGCCGGCCTCGTGGCAGGCGTCGATGAAGTGCATGAGCTGCCGCGGGTTGCCGTAGCGCGACGTGGGCGAAAAGTACCCGGTGGGCTGGTAGCCCCAGGAGCCGTCAAACGGGTGCTCGGAGAGGGGCAGGACCTCGATGTGGGAGTAGCCCATCTCGCGGACGTAGTCCACGAGCTCCACGGAGAGGTCGTCGTAGGTGTAGAAGGTGCCGCGCTGTGCGGGGAAGGGGTCGCCGGGACCGGGCCAGGTGCCGTCCTCGCGGGGCTCGCCCTGCGGCTCGTCGCCGTGGCGCTTCCAGCTGCCCAGATGCACCTCAAAGATGTTGAGCGGGCTCTTGAACATGTTGCGCTTGGAGCGGGCGCGCATCCAGGCGGCGTCTGCCCACTTGTAGCCGGCGAGATCCGCCGTGCGGGAGGCAGTTCCCGGAGGCAGCTCCGAGAAGAACGCGTAGGGGTCTGCCTTGTAGAGGCGCTCGCCCGCGGCGGTCTCTATGACGTACTTGTAAAGCTGACCTGCGACAACGCCGGGAACGAAGCCCTGCCAGACGCCGCCGGTGGCGGTGCAGGAGAGGTGATTGGCGTTCTCGTCCCAGTTGTTGAACTCGCCGATGACGGCGACGGAGCGCACGTCGGGGGCCCAGACGGCAAAGTGGTAGCCGTCCTGGCCGGAGGCGTCCGTGGCGGGGTGGCTGCCGAGCTTCTCGTAGCTGCGGTACCACTCGCCTGTGCCGAGGAGGTACAGGTCGTCGTTGCTCAGGTAGAGCGTGCTGTCAGAGATGGTGGTCATTCTTACCCTTCCGCCAAGCCGCCGAGACGGCGCGACAGTGAATAGGAAGCGTATTTAGTTGTACCACCTATCTTCACAGCTTGAACACACAATTGGGTCAAGAGAAGGTAACGAGCCTTTGACCTGCGGTTCATTTAAACGCATTTCGATGAACGGTGCCTGTTGGGCGCGGGACGGTGTGAGCGGGCGAGTTCTTGCGGGAGGCCTCCCATGGGGCCTCTTGCGCGTTTTGGGTTTGAAGATTCGGGCGAAGCGAGGAGCCCGAATCTCCGAACCCAAAACGTCAAAAGAAGGCCCGCGTGCCGAAAGGGAGCACGCGGGCCTTGTGGGTTTTGGTGCCTGCGGCGGGCACTTCTCGCCGTGAGTCGCGGCGGGCGAGAAGGGCGTGGCCGGAGCCGGAAGGCCTACGCCTGGGCGAGGGCCTGGTCGAGGTCGGCGATGATGTCGTCGGCGTTCTCGATGCCCACGGAGAGGCGGATGAGGTCCTCGGAGAGGTGGGCGGCCTTGAGCTGCTCGGCCGTGAGCTGGGAGTGCGTGGTGGAGGCGGGGTGGATGATGAGGGACTTGGCGTCACCCACGTTGGCCAGGTGCGTGAAGAGCTTCACGTTGTCGACGACCTTCAGGCCGGCGTCCCGGCCGCCCTTGACGCCGAAGACGACGACGCCACCGAAGCCGTTCTTGAGGATGCGGGACGCGGTCTCGTGGCTCGGGTCGTTCTCCAGGCCGGAGTAGCGCACCCAGCTGACCTTGGGGTGGCTCTCGAGGAACTTGGCCACGGCCAGGGCGTTGTCGCAGTGGCGCTGGACGCGCAGGGACAGCGTCTCAATGCCGATGCCGATGAGCTGGGCGGCGTACGGGGAGAGCGTGGGGCCAAAGTCACGCAGCTTGTTGGCCAGGACGCGTGTGGAGAAGGGCGCGGCGGGAGCGGCGTCGGCGAAGATGGCGCCGTGGTAGGAGGGGTCAGGCTCGGTGATGGTGGGGAACTTGCCCGGAGTCTTCTTCCAGTCGAACTTGCCGGTGTCCACGACGGCGCCGCCGAGCGTGGCGCCGTGGCCGCCGATCCACTTGGTCAGGGACTCGATGACCACCGCGGCGCCGTCCTCGGCCGGACGGTAGAGGTACGGGGTGGCAAAGGTGTTGTCGACGAAGACCGGCACCGGCTCCTTCAGGGAGTTGGCGGCCGCCACGATGGCGGGCACGTCGGCGACGTCAACCAGCGGGTTGCCGATGGTCTCGACGTACCAGAGCTTGGTGTTCTCCTTGGTGGCGGCCACGAAGGCGTCGATGTCGTTGTTCTCGACGAAGGTGGTCTCGACGCCCAGGTCACCGAGGGTGTGCAGGAAGATGTTCCAGGTGCCGCCGTACAGGGAGTCGGAGGCGACGATGTGGTCACCGGCGCCCACGATGTTGGTCAGGGCCAGGATCTCCGCGGCGTGGCCGGAGGCGACGGCGACGGCGCCCGTGCCGCCCTCGATGGCGGCCACGCGGGCGGCCACGGCGTCGGTGGTGGTGTTGGTCAGGCGGCCGTAGATGTTGCCGGGCTTGGCCAGGGCAAACTTGGCGGCGCCGTCCTCGGCGGAGTCAAACTGGAAGGCGGCGGAGGCATAGATGGGCAGGGCGGCCGCGCCGGTCGTAGGGTCAGGCGTCAGGCCGGCGTGAATCTGGAGGGTATCAAAGTGCTTGGCGGGGTCCTGGGCGAAGGTGGAATCAAGCTGGAACGGCATGATGGTTTCTCCTTTGTTGCTGGGCGCCCTTGCGGCGCACGACAAAGCCACGCGGACAGTCTGTCCACGAGCAGTCATTTTTGGTTTGATGATTTTAGTCAGGCTAGCTGGAAGAAGGCTTAACGCCCGAGGTCAGAGCGGCGCATGACTGGAGGCGCCCGGGTCTAAGCGACCTCGGGCTTGCGCATGAACAACCCCATGCAGATGAGCGCGTTATATACATGCTTCTTCTTCATGGCTCTGAATCCTAGCAGCCCGATAGGAGATTGCCAACCCTCATTGCGTAACGCGTTTGTTAACGCCCGCGGCGTGCGTTGGCGAGAAGAGCGTGCCGCCGGCAAGAGCTTCTCGCCGGCGGCACGCTGGTCAGGCGGTTGGGGCAGCGGCCCTAGTAGTTGACGGCCTGCTGCTCGAAGTAGGACTTGGGGTGGTTGCAGACGGGGCAGACCTCGGGTGCCTCGGGGCCGACGTGCAGGTGGCCGCAGTTGCGGCACTTCCAGACCTTGACGCCCTCGCGCGAGAAGACCTCGCCCTTCTCCACGCGCTCGGCCAGCTTGAGATAGCGCTCCTCGTGGTGCTTCTCGACCTCTCCCACCAAGGCGAACTTGGTGGCGATCTCGTCGAAGCCCTCCTCGCGGGCGGTGGCGGCAAAGCCGGCGTACATGTCGGTCCACTCGTAGTTCTCGCCGGCCGCGGCGTCGCGCAGGTTGGTCAGCGTGTCGGGCACGCCGCCGTCGTGCAGGTACTTGAACCACATCTTGGCGTGCTCGCGCTCGTTGCCGGAGGTCTCGGCAAAGATGGCAGAGATCTGCTCGTAGCCCTCCTTCTTGGCCTTGGAGGCGTAGTAGGAGTACTTGTTGGTTGCCTGGGACTCGCCGGCAAAGGCGGCCTCGAGGTTCTTCTTGGTCTGTGAGCTCTCAAAATCGACGGACATGGCCTCTCCTCTTCTCTTGCCTCCCGGTTGGCGGGAGGACGCGGGCGACGGCCGGTCGGCCGCCGAAGCGCCGGGCTAGGCCCGCCAGATGCCGCCCTCCTGCCGGCAGAACCCCTCTGCGGCAAGCTCAAGCAGCAACGCGCGGGCGTCCTTGGCGCCTATGGCTGTTCTACCCGCTTTTTGCTCCAACTGCGAGAGCTCTTTGGCCAGCGCGTCCTCGGGCGCGCCCCCGGCCGGGTCCGCGCGGTGGGTCAGCAGGAGGCGGACCATCTCGGCGCGCTTCTGGCGGTGCGACCCCTCAAAGCGCGACTGTCGCGCGTGGGCCTTGGCGCGCCGCGACGGGTTGGGGACGGTCCGCTTGAGGTAGGCGCCGTAGTCCAGCATGGCGTAGTACCAGGTGCGGGGGTCGTCGGGCTGCTCGGCAGAGGCGCCGGCAATGGCGTCGGCAACGTCAAAAGTTGACAAAGGGACTGTCCCTTTGTCAACTCCGTCGGGCGGGCAGGTGAGGTCGGCCAGGGCGGAGAGCTCGCGGTCAGTCACGCCGTCGCGGTCGGCGAGGAGCTCGTGGAGAAGGACGGTGCGGACGTTGGTCTCCAGGTAGACGCCGTGGAGGTTGAAGGCAAACGCGCGGATGCCGGCTGCCGTGGCAGGTCCTATGCCGGGCAGGGCCACGAGGTCGCGCTCGGCCACGGGCATCTGGCCGCCGGCCTCGCAGACGGCCTGCGCGGCACGGTGCACCGCCAGGGCACGACGGTTGTAGCCCAGGCCCTGCCACTCGTCCAGGACGTCGGCGGGCTCGGCGGCGGCCAGCGCGGCCGGGGTGGGAAAGCGCTCCAGCCAGCGCTGCCAGCGGTCGTCCACGCGGCTGACCTGCGTCTGCTGCAGCATGACCTCAGAGATCCAGATGGCGTACGGATCGCGCGTGCGCCGCCAGGGCAGGTCGCGGTAGAGCTCGCGACCGCGCTCCCTCACGGTGGCGCGGAAGGCGAGAAGCTCCTCGGGCGTGGGCGCAGTGGGAGTGGCGTCAGGCATGGGAGTCCTTCTCGTCGGGGGCACCGGCGGCACCCGGGACGGTGCTGCCCTCCTGCGGGCGGAGCAGCTCGAAGCCACCAGTGAACCGCGGGACGCAGCCCTCCTCCACCACCTGCCACAGCGTGACGGAGCCAAAGAAGGAGCGCAGCATGGCCTCAGCGTTGCACCAGATGGGGTTGAAGCCGCAGGCGCCGCGGCGCTCGCAGGGGCCGCCGTCCGCACCGGCAGCGTCACAGCCGCAGAGGGCGAGCGGGCCCTGGACGGCCTCCAGCAGGCGCAGGAGCGTGACCTCGCGCGGGTCAACGGCCAAGCGCATGCCCCCGTTGGCTCCGCGGCTATTCTCCACGATGCCAGCCAGGGCCAGGTCATGCTGGATGGAGCGGGCAAAGGAGTAGGGCACGCCGTTGGCGCGGGCGACCTCGCGGACGGAGACCACGCCTGCGGGGTCCGTGGCCAGCGTTGCAAGCATGCGCAGCGCGTAGTCCGTCTTTCGGGCTATCTCCATACGGCTATTCGTCCCAGTCCAGGATTTGCCAGCCACGCTTCTTGGCAATGGGGCGCAGCGTGGAGCCGGGGCAGACGGCAAAGGCCTCCTTGGCGCGGGACAGCAGGTCCACGTCGCTGTGGTGGTCGCCGTAGGCGTAGGCGAGCTCCCAGGCTCCCTGGCCGAGGTTCTTGTCGCACCACGCGGAGGCCGCGGCGTACTTCTGCGGGCCGGCAATGACGTCTCCCTGGACGCGGCCGGTGTAGCGGCCCTGGGCGTCCTTCTCCATCAGGGTGGCCACGGCGGCGTCCATGCCAAGCGTGCGGGCGGCCACGTCGGCCATGGCCTTGAACGTGGCCGAGACCAGCAGGGTCACGCAGCCCTCCTCACGGCGACGGTCGACCTCCTCGCGGGCCTGGCGGCGGTAGCGAGGCAGGAGGACCTCGTCGTGGAAGCGGTGCATGACCTCATCCACCGTGGAGGGGTCAAGGTCGGCCAGGGCGCCAAAGACCAGCTCGCGAGCCTCGCTCTGGCGATACGGCAGGTGCAGCTTGTAGCGCAGGCCCCACCAGCCCAGGTGGAGGGCGCGCGGGAGCCTCATGATGCCGTGGCGCAGCAGGTAGGTGGTGAACAGCGCACCGGACTGGCCGTCGACGATGGTGCCGTCGAAGTCAAAGATGGCGACCTTGCGCGGTGTCATATCGGTGGCCTGCTGCATGCCCGACCTTGTCTCTTGAGGGTGATGCCTCGTGCCGAAGCCCAAACGTTCTTATCATACCGCGCTGCGTGGGAGGGCGTTCTTCTCGGCGGCACGAGTTGACGGACCGGCCGCACTTTGCATGTGCTTGTGGACGGTGAGGCAACGGCCAGCGACCAAAGTCACATGCAAACGGCGGGACAGGCAGCGAGAAGGACGTCGCGGCAAAGAAAAAGGCTCCCATTTCTGGGAGCCTCAAACTGTGCAATGGCGGGATGTAAGGGACTCGAACCCTCGACCTCCGACGTGACAGGCCGGCGCTCTAACCAGCTGAGCTAACACCCCGTGCGCCTTGCGCAAGAGATATATTGCCAAAGACCGGGTACCCTTGTCCAGTACTTTTTTAAAAAAAGTTTCCGCTGTCAGAAGCATCTTCAAAAGCCGCAGGTAAACAGCCTAAAAGCGGTAAGAACAACTTCCCGCTAGCCCAGCGCCACGCTCGTGGTGGCGCCCGTGGAGTCCGTCACCTTGAGCGCGCTACCGTCCAGCGTGGCGCTCTGGATGTCTCCGGAGCCACCGGCCGCGTTGCCGTCGGCACCCATTACGTAGGCCGGCACGGAGCCGTCCGCGATCATGTAGCTCACCACGTCCCAGCCGCCGTCGCGATTCTCAGGCACCACGAGGGAGCCGTTGTAGAGCACCAGGCCGGTGGGCGTACCCTCGAGGTTGAAGACCACGGCGCCGTCGCGCGTGACGGAGTACGTGCCGCCGTCCTGCGAGATGGAGAAGGACTGGCCTTGGAAGGTGACGCTCTCCCCCACCGAGACCTCGACCTGCTGCTGCTCGTTGGCAATCTGCTCGGCCTGCGTGGGCTCGGCGTCCGGGCGGGCCGCCTGCTGCCGGTCGGACTCCTGGCCGCCGGTCAGAAGGCCGGTGATGAGCCTGACCAGCAGGGCAACAACCAGCAGGACGCCAATGGCCAGCAGGACGACCTTGAGGATGTTCTTGCCCGTGCGCTCCGGGCCCTCGGCAGCGTGCGACGCGTGGCTGCCGCCGTCGCGGCGGGCGCCGTTGGCCACGGCGGTGAGCTGCGGCGAGGAGTGGCGCTTGGCAAAGCGCCTCTGCGCGTTTGCGCGGGCGGCGTCGGCCGCCTCGGAGGCGTTCTCCCTGGTGGTAATGCGAGCGCCCTGGCCGGCGTGGATGGTGGTCAGGCGCTGGCCGTCCGCCGCGCTGGGCGCGTGGCCGGCCGACGGGCGCCCGGCCGCGGAGTGCGCCGCGTGTGAGGGCGCGCCGTGCCTGCCAAACTGGTTGATTGCCATGATGGAACTTCCTTCTCTCTCGCCGGTCTTGGCCGGGCTAGACCTCGCGGCGGGCCTCGATGGCGCGGCCGAGGGTCACCTCGTCAGCGTACTCCAGGTCTCCGCCAACGGGTAGGCCACTGGCGAGCCTGGTCACGCGCACGCCGAGGGGCCGGATGACGCGCGAGAGGTACGTTGCGGTGGTCTCTCCCTCGACGTCGGGGTTGGTGGCCAGAATGACCTCCTTGACCTCGCCGTCCGCCAGGCGCTGGAGCAGCTCGCGGACGTGGAGCTGCTCGGGGCCGATCTTGTCCATGGGGCTGATGACGCCGCCCAGCACGTGATAGAGGCCATGGTAGCTGCCCGTGCGCTCAATGGCCTGCACGTCGCGCGGCTCGGAGACCACGCAGATGGAGGCGCGGTCGCGCGAGGAGTCCGAGCAGACGTCGCACGTCTCGCGCGTGGCGTAGCTGAAGCAGACGGGGCAGAAGTGGACCTGCTGCTTGACCTCGAGGATGGCCTGCACCAGGCGGCGGGCCTCCTCGGCATCGGCCTCAAGCAGGTAGTACGCAATGCGCTGGGCAGACTTGGGGCCAATGCCCGGCAGCCTGCCCAGCTCGTCCAGCAGCCGCTGGAGCGCACGCCCGTCGTTTGGGGAGGGGCTCATCCTAGAAGAGCCCCGGGATGTTGAGACCGCCGGTCACGGCGCTCATCTGCTGGCCAGCCATGGTCTCGGCGGAGTCCAGGGCGTCGTTGACGGCGGCCAGGATCATGTCCTGGAGCATCTCAACGTCGTCCGGGTCGATGGCGGACGGGTCGATGGTGAGGGACTTGATGCGCATGTCTCCCGCGGCGGTGACCTTGACGGCGCCGCCGCCCGCGGTGGAGCTGACCTCAGTCTCGGCAGCCTTCTGCTGGGCCGCGAGCAGCTGCTCCTGCATCTTTCGGGCCTGCTGCATCATCTGGTTGCGGTTCATGCCGCCCATGTTGAATCCCTTGGACATGGCGTGGTTCCTTTCGTCTTTTTGACCGGCCGCGTGGCTGGCCGGCTGGTTGCTAGTCTTCCGCGTCAGCGTCGTCTTCGGGCTCGTCGGCAAAGCCGGGGTCCTCGTCCGCGCCGTTGTCATCATAGGAGAGCTCGGCCGCCGCGTCATCATCAGAGGTGGTCACCGCGGGCTCGACGCTTATGGACAGCGGCGCGCCAAACGCCTCGGTGAGCATGGAGGCAATGTCCGAGAACTCCGGGTGGGAGCTCACGTCCTCCACGACGCCGGCTGCGGGCTCGGGCTGATCGGACGGCGAGAAGGGCGCGGGCGTCGCGGCCGACGCTCCGCCGGAGGGACTTCCCTCAGCTGCTCGGCGCTCGGCGCTACGCGCCTCGCTCGCTTCGCGACTCGCGCCGAGGGAAGTCCCTCCGGCGGAGCTGACGGGTTGCGGGGCCGCAGCTACCGGCATGCCCGAGACCGCAGGCGGGGCCGTGGGGGACGCGGGCTGCCCGGCGTCCTCGGGGGCATACGCGGCGGCGTCATTGTCGGTGTAGGGGGGCACGTCGTCCCAGGGGGCGTCGTAGGTCGGGGCGGCAGGCTGGGGTGCCGCGGGGGCCGGGGCCTGGGCGGAAGCGGGCCTGGGTGCGGGCGGAGCGGGCGCCGGAGCCGGGGCGGGAGCGGCCGGACGGGGCGCAGGAGCCGCGGCGGCGCGGTCGGCGTTGGCAATGGTCTTGTTTGCCATGCTGGACTCAACAAAGACCAGCTGGCGATAGCCAAATGCCACGCGAACGCAGCCGTCCACGGTCTCGCGGACGTCGGCGCGCTCGAGCATCTTCGCTGCAAAGCGCGAGCCCTTGGGCAGCGAGACCACGAGCTTCTCGCCATCGTCAGAGACCGGACTGGAGCTCATGAGGAGCGAGCCCTTGGACGGCGCCTCGTGCACCAGGTTGTCGACGACGCGCTTCCAGGTGCGCTGCAGCTCCGCGGGGTCGGTCATGGCCGGACGGGCGGGTGCGGCGGCAGGCGCGCTCGCGCTTGCCGGCCTCTGGGGGCTTCCCCCAGCCGCTCGGCGCTCCGCGCTACGCGCTCCGCTCGCTGCGCGACTCGCGCTGGGGGAAGCCCCCAGAGGCCTGTCGGCAACGGAGATCGCAGCGGGTGCGGCCGGCTGCGGGGCTACCGCCTGCGGGACTGCGGCAGGCTGGACGGGCGCCGCAGGAGCAGGTGCGCTCGGAGCCGTCGCCGGGGCGGTCGCGGGGGTGCCTTGGTTGACCTGGGGGGTTGGCGCGGGCTGGGAGGGGGCCGCCACGGGCAGGCCGCTCTTCTTCAGGGTCTCCAGCTCGTGCTCGAGGTAGGCCACGCGGTCGGCGAGGGCGTCGAGGGTGAGGTCGGCCTCGGGGCGGGCAATGCGGGTGAAGGCGATCTCCAAGACCAGGCGCTGGTTGGTTGCGGTTCTCATCTCGCTGGAGGCGTCGCCCAGGACGGTGAGGATGCGGGAGAGCCGGTCTACGGAGCCGAAGGCGGCGGCCTCGGAGCGTAGGGCCTCAAAGTCCGCGCCGCGGGCGCTGACCACGTCGGTCGCGCAGGGCACGGCCGCCACGACGTAGACGTCCCTCATGCGGGCGGCGAGCTCCTTGGTGAACTGCAGGAGGTCGCGGCCGGAGCTCATGAGCTTCTCGACCTCGCCGAAGAGGGCAGGCACGTCTCGCTTGGCCAGAGCGTTGACCACGCCACCGAGGACCGAGCCGGAGACCTCGCCGAGGAAGTCCTGGGCCGCTGCCACGGAGATATTGCCGTTGCCAAAGACCGAGAGCTGCTCCAGGGAGGTCAGAGCGTCTCGCATGCCGCCGCGGGCGTGGCGAACGACCAGCTCGAGGGCCGCGTCGTCGTAGGTGAAGCCCTCCTCGCCGCAGACGTAGGCAAGGTGGGCCTGCATCTCGTCGTTGCCGATGCTGTGGAAGTCAAAGCGCTGCACGCGCGAGAGGATGGTCGCGAGGATCTTCTGCGGATCGGTGGTGCACATGATGAACACCACGTGCTCGGGCGGCTCCTCGAGGGTCTTGAGCAGGGCGTTGAAGGCCGCCGGGGTCAGCATGTGGACCTCGTCGATGATGTAGACCTTGCAGCGGCCCATGGTCGGCGCGTAGTTCACGCGGGAGAGGATCTCCTCGCGGACGTTGTCCACGCCAGTGCGGGAGGCGGCGTCCAGCTCGGCCACGTCCGGGTGCTCGCCGGCGGCGATGAGGCGGCACTGGTCGCAGGTGCCGTCCGGAAGCTGGCCGGGGCCTTTCTCGCACATGAGGGCCTTGGCGAGCAGGCGCGCCATGGTAGTCTTGCCCGTGCCGCGCGGGCCGCAGAAGAGGTAGGCGTGGCTGGTACGGCCCTCGACGACGGCGCGCTTGAGCGTCTCCACGACGTGCTTCTGACCAACTACCTGCTCAAACGTCTGCGGGCGGTACTTTGTGTAGAGCGATTCCATGCGGCCTCCAGGCGGTCTGTCTGCTGGAGAACCAGTATACCCGCGGGCGCGCGGCAGGCGGGAACGTCCACGCAGGCCGCACGAGGCCGGCGGGTGGCAGCGCAAAGGCGCGCGGGGGAACGTAAATCAATGGCAATTCGCTTTCGTGCGGACTCGCGGAGTGCGCGGGACGTCGTCAAGGCCCCAAACTTAGTGCAGAACGCAGCTTCGTGTGAGTAGTTTGGGCAAGGCCGGTGCAGAAGTGGGCTTCGTGCGAGCGCCTTTCCGGGGAGCGGTGACGCCCGTCGCGAAAGTTATGCATCCCAACCAACGCCCACCTGCGGTTTCCCGCCCGAAATATTCATTGCTTTCTTGATATAGCTTCCAAGGAGCGAAAAAGGCCTCGCACGAAGCGGACTTCCGCACCGGCAGAGCAAAATCACTCACACGAAGGTGACTTCTGCACCGGCCAGGCCGCAAGAAACGGGCCGGGGCCCCATCCGGAGCCCCGGCCCACCGGCAAGAGTCGCCGTCGTTCGAGGTCGAACGTCCTACTCCCGCTCCACCCTCTCGGCACGACGCTTGACGTGGTTGCGCCAACCGGTGAAGCCGATGAGGCCCAGGCCCACAAGGCTCACGCCCGTGCCGATCCAGCGAACGTAGTCGAGCTTCTGCGGGCCGTCCACCCACACGCTGCCGTGCATGGCACCGTTCATCACGTGGCTGTTTGCCGTGGTGTAGAGCAGCTTGTGTACCGCCTCGCGGGCGTAGTGGTACTCGGCGGGGTCGTTCTGGTCAAAGCTCCACTTGGCCAGGCTCTCCGCCTGCGCGAGCTTGGAGACGCCGCCGGCCTCGATCATCTGGCTCGCGTCCATGTAGGATCCGGCGCTGGAGGCAGAGTCGGTCACAATCCAGCCGCGGAAGCCCCACTCGTTGGCGAGCACGCCCGTGAGCAGCGCGTAGTTGCCGCCCGTCCACGTGGCGCCGATGCGGTTGAAGGCGCTCATCACGGCGGTGCACGCGGGGACCTCGCGCGTGGCGGTCTTGTAGGTGTCGCCGTCCTTCTGCAGGTAGCTCATCTCAACGTCGTCGACCTTGGTGCACATCTCAAACGGCGTGAGGTAGACCTCGCGGATGGCCTGCTCGTTTGCCCAGGTAGCCATGGACTTCTGACCAGCTGTATCGCCGCGGTGGTTCTCCTGGTCATTGAGGGCGAAGTGTTTGATGGTGGCGTAGAGGCCCTTGCTCGCCGCGCCGCGCACCTCAAGCGAGCCCACGACGCCAGAGAGGAAGCCATCCTCGGAGTAGTACTCGCCGTTGCGGCCGGTAAACGGCGTGCGGTGGATGTTCATCGAGGGGGCATACCAGCCGGCGGCGCCGCCAAGAATCGCCTCGTTGCCGACCATCTCGCCATAGCGCGAGTAGATGTCCTGGTTGTAGGTCATGGCAACGGTAACCGGCGTGCAGTACATCACGGAATCGCCCGAGACCATGCTGCCCGCGCCGCCGTAGATGAGGCCCGCGGCGGTGTCGGCGTCCACGTTGAACGGCTTCTGGACGCTCTTGAGGCCAGCGGTGCCGTAGCCGCCCACGCCAACGCTCAGGAAGTAGTCCTCGGGCGTGAGCTCGTCAAGAAGGTCGCTCCACTTGGGGTCGTCGTAGTCCAGGCCGCGCATGTCGATGAGCTCCAGGCCGTTCTTGGCGCCATAGACGGGCTTGTCGGTGATGCTCGCGCGGTCCACGGGGCTGCCGGACTCGGTGGAGTCAAGCTTGGCGAGAAGATCTGCGCTTGCCGTCTTGGTGTAGAGGAGCGCGGCGGGGTTGCCGTCGGCGTCAACGCCGTTGATCTCGTTGCCCCAAGTAGAGATCTGGCCGGCCATGGGCGTACCGTCGTGCGTGGGGAAGGTGCCCTCCCAGTCAGCACGGGTGAGGTAGGTCGCGTCGCCTGCGGCGGCGTCGAACTGGTTGGTGATGGCGACACCGGTCTTGGAGTCCATGGCGTAGGTGGTCACGTCGACGTCGGCGTTATCCGGGACGTAGGTCGCGACCAGCGCGGCATTGCCGCCGGCCTCGGCGCCCGCAGCGACGCCGCGAGCGGCCAGAATGTTGTTCTCGGCGGCGTGTGCGTTGGCGCCTGCGGCGATGTAGTAGGTGCCCGCGTCAAGGATGTAGGTCTTGGCACCGTTGGTGTCATAGGACTTGAGCTGCTCGCGGTCGAACTCGATGGTGAGGGTCTGGCTCTCGCCGGGCTCCAGGAGCTTGGTCTTGCCAAAGCCCACGAGCTCGACGGCGGCCTTCTCAACGCCGTTGGCGCGGTCGTAGTCGGTGTAGGGACTCTGGGCGTAGAGCTCCACGACGTCCTTGCCCGCACGGTCGCCGGTGTTCTTGACGGTCACCGTGGCGGTGCACTTCTCGCCGTTCCATGAGGTGGCAAAGTCGCTCCACTCAAAGGTGGTGTAGGAGAGGCCAAAGCCAAAGGGGTGCGTGACCTCGGCATCGTAGTCAAAGTCGCCAGCATTGCCCTGGCCGAGGACGGCGTCCTCGTAGCGGGTCTCGTAGTACTTGTAGCCGACGTAGATGCCCTCCTCGTAGGTGGCGTAGTTGTAGCCGGTGAGGTTGCCGGACTCGTCCACATACTCGTAGTCACCGTAGTTCTGTGCGGCAGGAGAGCCCAGCGGGTTGCCCGAGAAAGTGTCCGCCGTGCGACCGGACGGGTTGACGTCGCCCGCCAGGATGCCGGCGAAGGAGTCCATGCCGTAGGTGCCCAGCGACGGCACGAAGAGCACGGACTTGATGTTGGGCATGTTGCGCAGGAAGTCCAGGTCAAGCGCGGAGGCGGTGTTCACCACGAGCACCGTGTTGTCATAGTTGTCGTTGAGGTACTGCAAGATCTCCAGCTCGGTAGTGTCGGGCTCGAGGTAGGTCTTGGCCTGGTCGACGGGATTGCTCGCGTGGTTGTACATGGAGCGCGGCATGTCTCGGCCCTCGCCGGCCACGCGGCGAAGGACAAAGATGGGCGTGGTGCCCTGGGCGCCATCCAGCATACCGTTGTCGCCCAGGACGGAGAGCGGGCACTCGTTGATGGAGAAGTCTTCAGAGACGCCGAAGCTCTGGGAGCCGGAGCCCAGCTTGTAGTCCTTGCCGGCCCCCGTGGTATAGAAGTCAAGAAGCTCCTGGTTGACGTCCAGCCCATGGGCCTTGAGGGCGTCGGCGAGCTTGCTCAAGTCATCGCCACCCGAGCTCATAACCTGGCTCAGCATGCTTTGCGAGGACGCGAGGCTCTTGACGGACTCGCCAAAGAAGCTGAGCTTGGTGCCCTGAGCGAGCGGCAGGCTCTGGTCGTCGTTCTGGAGCATCGTGATGCCCTCGGCCGCAATTTGCTGGTCCAGCTCCTTCTGGGCGTCCTTGATGGTGTCCTTGGTGTAGTCGGCCTTGTTGTACTGCAGGTCAAGACCGTCGTCTGCGGCCTTGGAGTTGTCCCAATGCTGCTCGTAGCCGAGGATGTTATTGGCCATGCGGCCTACGGAGCTCATCGTACCCGGCAGCACGACGTTCATGACCACAAGCACGGCCACCAGCGCCACGGCCACCACAATCTTGACGGCACTCTTTATCACCCGCCCCACCTTGCGAGCGGTACTTATCTGCTTTGCCACTAGCCCTCCTTCCTTCACGGGCTTCTCGCCCAACTTATCGCTACGCTCAGGCTACGTTCAGGTGACAGCCGACGGGTGGCGGTGACAGAATCGGTAGCGGAGTCGGACAGAATCGGGGAGCCATGTTCAAGGTCTTGATAGTCGAGGACACGCCCGCCGAGGCAGACGTTCTTCGGGGCTTTCTTGCGCGCTATGCAGCCGAGAAGCGCCTGGAGCTTAACGTGGAGACCCTCGGCAGCGCGTTGGAGTTCATCGAGGCCAGGCGCGCGGCCGACCTCGTGCTCATGGACATCGACATGCCCGGCATCAACGGCATGGAGGCAGCGCAAATCATGCGCGGTTACGACGCCCAGACGCCGCTCATCTTTGTGACCAACCTGGCCCAGTACGCGGTGCGTGGCTACTCCGTGGACGCGCTGGACTTTGTGGTCAAGCCCGTGGAGTACCACGACTTTGCGATGCGCCTGGACCGCGCGGTGCGCATCATGACCAGAAACGCGCGCAGCACGATCGCCCTGCCTACGGAGGACGGAGTTGCCGTTGTTGCCCACTCCGACCTGCTGTTTGTTGACATGCTCAAGCATGACGTCTGTTACCACCTGGCCGATGGGCGCGTACTCAGGGAGCGCGGCACCATGCGCGCCACGGCGCAGAGGCTCGGCGAGGACGAGTTCGTGAAGGTGTCCAGCGGGTGCCTGGTCAACATGGGATGCGTCACGAGGATCGGCGCGGAATCCGTGACCGTGGCGGATGGGACGGAGCTCTTCTTCAGCAGGTCCCAGAAGAAGGCAGCGCTTGAGCGGCTGGCCAACTTCGTCGGCAGGAGCATCTGATGCCGGAGCTGGGAGCCGATGGGCTGGTAGCCCTGGTGTACGCGCTCTCCGCCGTGGTGACGCTGGGCAGCGTTGGCGGCGGCATCCTCATGTTCACGTGCCGGTTAGCGCGACGGGAGCGCTTTGGGGCGCGGATTGCCGCACTGGCCGCTGCGGTGGGGCTTCTCGCCGTGGCCGGAGCGGGGCTAGCGCCAGCCTTCACGGACGCGGATGGGGCCTCCTACCTGCTGCAGCTTGGGCTCTTCTCGGCGATGCTTGCGCTTTTGGTGGGCGTCGTAGCGTGGCTGTACAAGGCCACGCCGTGGACGGCGCTGTTCTGTTGCACGGCAGGATACGCGCTGCAGAACTTTGCGTCCGGACTGACGGAACTTTGCTGGCTGCTGGCGGGGGTGCCCGAGGCAGCCGACGGCTCGCTGGGGGCGCACCTGACGAGGTTTGCCATCAACGTTACCTGTATCCTTGCCGTCTACGTGCCGTTTTACCTGGCGTTTGTGCGCAAGCTCGGGCGAGAGGCACTGGAGCAGATAGAGAACCCGGCGCTGTTGGCCATCATGGCGGCAGTCATGCTCGGCGTCATTGGGTTTGACCTGCTCATCAAGTGCATTGGGGACTTTGGCTGGATCGAGGACTGGTGCATGGTGCCGCTGCGCGTGTCCCATGGGCTCATGTGCATCCTGACCTTTGCGCTTGAGTACGAGCTGCTGGTCAACAGGCGCCTGCAGATCGAACGGGAGGCCGAAGCGCGCGTGCATGCGGAGCGCGAGCGGCAGTATGAGCTCAGCCGCGCCAACATAGAGGCCATCAACGTCAAGTGCCACGACATCAAACACCAAATCAGAGCGCTGGCTGGCGGCGCCGTTGCGGACCCGCGGGCGCTGGCGGACCTCGCGCATGAGGTGGAGTTCTACGACTCTGCCGTGCGCACCGGCAACGAGGCTCTGGACACCATTCTCACGGAGAAGCGCCTGACCTGCACAAACGAGGGAATCACCCTGAGCTGCGTGGCGGATGGTGCCGCACTTGGCTTCATGCGAGACGCAGACATCTACTCCTTCTTTGGAAACGCCCTGGACAATGCCATCGAGGCCACGCGCGGGCTGGACGACATCGCAATGCGCAGCGTCAGCCTGGTGGTGAGGCAGGTTGCCGGTGTGGCCTCCATCCACGTGGAGAACCGTTATGCGCACGAGCCCGTGGTCAACGGGGAGGGAACGCTCCTTACCAGCAAAGACGACATCGCCAACCACGGCTTTGGGCTGCGGTCCATGCGGCTCACGGTGGAGGGGTACGGAGGCACGCTGGCCACTCTCGTGGACCGCGAGGGACGCACGTTCCACGTCAACGCAATGATTCCGTTGCCGTAAGGAGCTTGGGAACCTAACGTGCAGGCGGCTATTAGGGCTCGACTGGCAACTCGAAGCCCGAACCCTGTGCAGAACGCGCCTTCGTGTGAGTGATTTTCTGCGGCTTGTGCAGAAGTGGCCTTGGTGTGAGTGCCTTTCGGAGGCTTTGGCAGCAAGCCGTGGGAGTTTATGCAGCCGCCCGCATTGCGAGCTGCGGTTTCCCACGAAGATATACATTGCGTTATTGATATTTGCCCCCAAGGCCCGAAAAGGGACTCGCACCAAGCGCACTTCTGCACAGCCAAAGTCAAGACACTCGCACGAAGGGGAGTTCTGCACAGCGGGCGCCGCAAAAAGGGCTGGGACCCCATCTGGAGTCCCAGCCCATCGTGCCGCAGAGCGTCACATCGGTCAACAAGCGGCCAAAACCCTACTCCTTGCCCTCCTTGCGGCTGCGAATCCAGGTCGCAATGCGTCCGGCGGGCTTGCCGGCCTCACGCCAGCGGACCATACGGACGTGGCGGCGCCACAGGTAGAGGCCAAAGAGCGCGGCGACCACGACATCGAGCACGATGAAGAAGGTGAGCACGGTTCCACGCAGGCTCGGCACGGCGGCGTATTCAGTCGCGGAGCTATTGGCCACCATATAGAGCACGTTGTGCGTGGCACGACGCAGGGCCTGGTGGCCAGACGCAGTGCCGGTTGTGTCATTGGTCAAGTACAGGTCCTGCAGCAGGTTAAGGCTGAGGTCGTTGCCGGCACGCAGGCTGCGGTTGGGGTCAGACGTGCTGGCGGCCATGGTGCAGTCAGTGACGACGGCGCCACGGAAGCCCCACTCGCCACGCAGAACGTCCGTCAAAGCCGCTGAGCTCTCGGCCACGGGCGTGGTTCCCAGGCGGTTGTACGCGCTCATCATGCCCGTAGCGCCGCCATCCTTGACCACAATCTCAAACGCGCGAAGGTAGATCTCGCGGAGCGACTGCTCGTTTGCCCAGGTAACAAGGCCACCGTCGGCGCGGTGGGTCTCCTGGTCGTTGGCAATGAAGTGCTTGACGTAGGCATAGACGCCCTCGCTCTGCATCCCCGACACCTCCGCGGCGACCATCTTGCCCGTGAGCACCGGGTCCTCGCCCACATACTCGTAGTTACGGCCGCCGAAGGCGCTGCGATGCGTGTCGGCGCCCGGAGCATAAAGGCCACCAATGCCGTAGGCGTGCGCCTCCTGTCCAAAGAGTTGGCCCAGACGCTGCGCAAGCTCCACATTCCAGGTGTAGCCAAGCGTGCTCTGGCCAGTGAGTTGAGTGCCCTGCACGCCAGTCTGAAGGTTGTTGACGCCGTTGGGTCCGTCGCACTCCACGATTACGGGCTTCTCGACAGAAGGCACGCTGGTGGTCGCCCAGCCGGCGTTGCCCACGAGCCTCTCCATCTCGTCGAGGGTCACCTGGTCGAGAAGGTCATTCCACTTGGGGTCGTCGTAGTCAAGGCCACGCACGTCCTCCAGCGTCAGCCCGTTCTTCTTGCCGGTCACGATGTCCTCGACGTCGGCGTTCTCGAGCGGCGCCGGGCTCGTGAGGGCCTGAATCTGCTCGTCGGTAGCGTCCTTGACCGCCGCCGGGCGCTCGGTGGGCATGGTGCCCGCCCAGTCCGCGCGAGAGAGGTATGTCACGTCGTCGCCATAGGAAACGTCGTCAAAGCGGTTGACGGCAGTCTCGTCGTCGCTCGCGCGCTTGCCGTCGTTGGCGTCGTTGTAGATGACGTCGGCATCCACGTGCACGGTGCGGGAGTCGACCACGTTGTGGGAGTCAGTTTGAAGGTTGATGGCGTAGTCACCGGCTTCCAGCACGTAGGAGCCTCCCTCGGCCTTCACGCCCGTGTAGTCGTAGCTTGCTATGTCCTCCTTGGCAAAGCTGATGGTTAGCGCCTGGCTCTCGCCGGGCTCGAGCAGCTTGGTCTTCTGGAAGCCCGCGAGGACCACAGAGCTCTTCTCGATGCCGCCCTTGGTGTACGGGGCGCCCACGTAGATCTGCACCACCTGCTTGCCGGCGACGGAACCGGTGTTGGTGACGGTCACCTTGGCCGTAATGGTGGTGCCATCGTCCTCAACGTCGTCCAACTTCTGATCAAACGTGGTGTACGAGAGACCATAGCCAAACGGGTACTGCACCGTGGAGTCATAGTCGATGAAGCCGTCGGCAGCGGCGGTCTCAAAGTAACGGTACCCGACGTAGATGCCCTCCTGGTAGTCCACGAAGTAGAACGGGGTGGTGCCGGCGACGGCATCGCCTGTGCCTGCGAGTATAGCGGTGTTGGTGGTCGTCACGTTGTCGTAGGCGAACTCGCCAAAGTTGTAGTAGCTCGGCGCGCTCTCCTGCGCATACGGGAAGGTGTCAACGGTCTTGCCAGACGGGTTAACCTCGCCCGTCAGCACCTTGCCGATGGAGTTGCATCCCGTGGCGCCCGGCGTGCCCACCCAGATGGCGGCGTCGACAGCCTCGTTGTCAAGGAAGCCAAGCTCCATGGCATTGGGCGAGTTCAGCACCACAACCACCTTGGAGAAGTTCTTCTCGACCATGGCGAGAAGATCCTCCTCGTTAGGGGTGATCTCGAGGTAGTTGCGGCCCGCCTCGGATCCGGTGAAGTTCGCCATATCCATCGGCAGGTCGGTGCCCTCGCCGCCCTTGCGGGTCAGAACCACGAGCGCGGTATCGGAGTAGTCGCGAGCGGCATCGATAAGCGCCGGGTCGTAGTCGGACTGCGGCAGCTCATAGTTGTTGAAGTCAGTACCAACGAGTCCGTAAGAGATGGACTCGGGGGCGTTCTGGTCATAGAAGGCCTTGAGGTCCTCGTTGACCTGGATGCCGGCGTTGGCAAGGCCCTGGTAGAATGAGACGTTATTGGACTCGTTGCCAGCTCCGGATCCGGTTCCGCCATAGCTGAAGTTGTTACCGGCCGTGGAGCCAAAGACGTTGACCTTGGCTCCAGCGGCCAGCGGCAGCGCGCCATCGTCCTTGAGCAGCGTCACTGCCTCGGACTCGACCTCCTCCGTGATGGCAGCGGTCGCGGCGCTTGCGGACTTTGCCTGCTCGCTCGAGGTATCCGCCACCGATACGTACGGAGCCGCGAGGTCCGCGTGCGGGACCACCAGCACGTACCCCACGACCGAGAACGCCGCGACCAGCGCGACCAGCAGACACACGATGACCAATAGCGGCCTGTTGGCGCGACGCGGGGCGTGCGGCTTCTTCTCTCCTCCCATGTTCCTTCCTTCCCGGGCGCGACGCGCCCACTAGCCCAACGTAACTGCCCGCATCCTACGAACGGGCAACTCGCGTTTGGGAACGATGACTTAAAATGCGCCAAGAGGGACTTAGTTGACGGAGGGGATTCGCCTTTGTATCGAGCGCTCATCGTGGAGGACGACGCTTGCGCAGCCGACGTGCTGCGCAGCCACCTCGCGCGCTTTGCCGCCGAGAAGGGCACGGGCTTCTCCATTGAGATTCTTGGGAGCGCATTAGAGCTCCTTGAGGGCAACCACCCTGCCGACGTGATCTTTCTTGATATTGGCCTGCCCGGCATCAACGGCATGGAAGCCGCGGAGATCATTCGGCAGAAGGACCAGGTCACACCTCTCGTCTTTGTGACCGACCTCGCCCAGTACGCCGTGCGCGGGTACCAGGTGGACGCCGTCGACTTCATGGTGAAGCCCATCGCCTACGAGGACTTTTCCCTGCGGATGGGCCGCGTCATACGTGTCATGGCCAGAAACGACTCCGAGGCCGTGAGCCTCTCCACCGCAAGCGGCCTGCGCATGGTGCCCGCAAAGGACATCGTCTTCGTGGAGATTTTGAAGCATGACCTCTACTGGCACATTGCGGGCGAGGCGGAGCCGCTGCGCATGCGTGGCTCCATCAAGGAAACCGCCGAGCTGCTAGGC
This sequence comes from Paratractidigestivibacter faecalis, assembly GCF_003416765.1. Taxonomy (NCBI): domain Bacteria; kingdom Bacillati; phylum Actinomycetota; class Coriobacteriia; order Coriobacteriales; family Atopobiaceae; genus Paratractidigestivibacter; species Paratractidigestivibacter faecalis. Next base: position 1,846,925 of record NZ_QSNG01000001.1, read on the forward strand.
GAGGAGCGCTTCTGCCGAATCTCCGCAAGCCATATCGCCAATATGGGGCAGGTCAAGCGAGTCCGCGCCAACGAGCTGACCATGAGCGACGGCAGCGAGCTGAGCATCTCGCGGTCAAGAAAGGCGCAGGTGCTCGAGGCGCTGGCGCGCTACGCAGGGGCAAGCCAGTGATGGTTGCGGAGACCTCAGACATCGAACTCGTCGAGCTGGTGCTCCTCTGTGCCCTCGTTCGCGTCTACCTTGGAATGGGACTCTTCTCTCAGAAACTGCCCAAGAAGCCAGCGTTCTGGCCGAAGCTTGGGCTCGCGACGCTCGCTCTCGTCCTGCACTTTGCCCTCATGGTTGCCGCCTGCCTGGTTGCAGCACCAGAGGGCCCTTCGGCGGGATATGTGTTCCAGGCAGTCTTCTTCTCGCTTCTGCAGCCGCTTTTGATTTATGGTTTGATGTATTTGTATGACGTCTCCGTATGGACGGCATCCTTCTGCGCGACGGCCGGCTACACCATCCAGAACCTTGCCTCGGGTGCCATGGAGCTCGTCTCCTCCCTTGCGGCAACGATGGGCGCGGCACCGGCGACCATCTCATTCCACCTGGTCGTCAACTTCATTTGCATACCACTGACCTATGTACCTTGCTATCTCCTGTTCTCCCGCAGGCTCGAGCAACGCGGCCTTGAGACGGTGGAGAACCACGGCATGCTTGCCATGATGCCCGTTGTCTGCCTTGTGATAATTGGCTTCGACGTCTTGATCAAGTGCCTGGCGGCAGACGGCATAGCGCCCTGCTACTTTGTCGCCTTGCGCCTGCTGCACGGGCTTCTCTGCGTGGCGCTTCTGTGGGTCGAGTATCAAATGCTGTACCGAACGCACCTAGAGCAGGAACAGGCGACGACCGAGCGCCTGCTGGCAGAGCACGATCGGCAGCTGCGCCTTTCTCGAGAGAACGTGGAGGCCATCAACATCAAGTGCCACGATCTGCGCCATCAGATCCGCTCGCTCGCGCAGGGCGGCGCCGTGGTGAGCGGCGAGGCGCTGGCCGACCTCGCACACGACATCTCGATCTACGACTCGTCCGTCAAGACCGGCAACGAGGCGCTGGACACCATCCTCACCGAGAAGCGGCTGCTGTGCGAGAGCCGCAAGATCACGCTGACCTGCGTTGCGGACGGCGGCGCGCTGGCCTTCATGGCCGCAGCGGACATCTACGCGCTGTTCGGAAACGCGCTGGACAACGCCATAGAAGCGGTGACCACCCTCGACGACCAGGCAAAGCGCTCCATCACGCTTGTGGTGCGGCAGGTCATGGGGTGCGCAAGCGTCCACGTGGAGAACTATTGCGACGCGGCGCCCGCGTTCGTGGACGGAATGCCGCAGACCAGCAAGGCAGACCGCGCATCGCACGGCTTTGGCGTCAGGTCCATGCGGCAGACGGCCGAGCGCTACGGAGGCACCTTCTCCGCCAGCGCAGACGATGGAACCTTCCGACTGGACATCATGATTCCGCTCCCATAGGGGCCTCCCCGCGGCTCGTCCCGCAGGGCAGTTCGGCAGTCGCGATTGCCAACGTCGATACAAACTTCGTCTTGTATGTATCACTTTGGCTAGTTCCTGAGTAGCCGCCGCTATTTTCTTGGCGTTTTCCCAGTTGTTTCGGCTCGCAAATGCCGGTCTACTTGCAACTTCTCAAAAGTGATACATACAAGACGAAGTTTGCCGTCGGCGAGCTGCCCAAGGTCGCCCCGCCGACGGCAAATCACGGTCGAATCTGCCAGATTGCGCTATGCCGTACGCCCGCGAGCCTCCGCCAGCGCCTTGGAGAAGCTCGTCTCGCTGTGGCGAGCCCACATGACGTAGAGCGCAATGCTCGCCACGCAGGCCAGAGACACCAGCGCCCACATGTTGCCGTAGCCCACCGAGGTAATAAGCACGCCAGAGACGCCGCCGCCCAGGCCATAGCCGATGTCATATCCGCACAGGAAGGTGGAGTTGGCCGAACCGCGCGTCTCGTCGGTGGCGGTGTGGACGGCCATGGATTGCAGGGCCGGCTCCAGGCCGCCAAAGGCGTATCCGGCCAGCGCGCCAGAGACCAGGAAGGTCGCCACGTTGGGCACAAAGGCCAAAAGCAGCAGCGCGCAGATCATGGCCGCGTTGCCCGTGTAGACGAAGAAGGCCTCGCCGCGCTCGTCCACCAGCTTTCCCAGGAAGACGCGGACCAGCAGCAGGACCACGGACATGACCACAAAGTAGAGCGAGCCAGAGGGCAGCCCCTCGTTTGCCGCGTAGATGGCGACGAAGTTCTCAAGCGCGCCGAAGGTGAACATGAAGACCAGCATGGTGCAGGTTGCCGGCAGAGAGTCCCTGTTGACGAGGCCCTTCAGGCTGAGCGGGCGCTTCTCCACCTTCGGCTTGGGCGTGCGGATGAAGCAGAACAGCACCAGCGCCAGCACGGAGATTGCCGCCGCGGCCAGGTAGAGCACGTTGAAGCCAAAGCCCATGAGCTCGAGACCCAGCGCCGGAGCGATGGCGCTGGCCAGGGCCGTTGCCATGCCAAAGTAGCCCATGCCCTCGGCAAATCGCGGGCGGGCAATGACGTCGGAGGCGACGGTCGCCGTGGTGGAGTTGGAAAGCGAGAGCGCCGCGCCATGCACCATGCGGAACAGGATCGCCATGGAGAGCACGGGCACGCAGACGTAGCCCACCGGGGCCAAAGCCAGCAGGACCAGGCCCGCCACTAGCACCGCCCTGCGGGCGCCGTTGTCCAGCCACCAGCCCACAAAGGGCCTCACCACAACGGCCACCAGGCAGAAGAACGCCGCACACATGCCAGCCTGGGCCTCGGTACCGCCCAGACTCTGGATGTAGAACGGAAAGGTCGAGAGGCTCATGATGTGGTTGGTGAAGACGCACAGGTTGACCAGGATGATCAACACCAGGTCACGCGTCCACAGCTTGCACGGCGATTTCTGGCGAGAAGAACTTGCTTGCACGTTTGATTCCCTTCGACGAGACGGAACATGGCCGTCCGAGGAAGGTCGAGCGGCCCATCAATTGGACTTACGCCACAGGGCCACTCATTGACGCAGGTCATTATAGCCGTCCGCCCCGCAAATTGGGGACGTGTTGGGGGTGCGGACGAAAAGTTGGACGCCGACAGGCGTCCGGATTGGAGCCCGCAATGTACTCGAGCGACGAGAGGGACGCCATCCTGGGGCTCTGGCGCGAGTCCGGCCGGCCGGCCCACAGGTTCGCCAGGGAGTCGGGGCTCGCCTCCGCCGAGTCGATCAGGCGCTGGGCGTCCGGCGACCTGGGCGTCGGCTGGCACGCCCCCTATACTCTTGCCCAGAGGGCCGACGCCGCGCGCAGGGCGCTCGCCGGGGAGGACCCCGCCGAGGTCGCCGCGTCGATCGGCTGCCACCCGGAGACCGTGCGCGGCTGGGCCCGCGCCGCGGGGAGGGAGGGCGAGGTGTCGCTCGCGAACGGACGGGGCGCCCCGCGCGTGCCGCCGCCGGCCGACCCCGGGGACCTGGAGGCCCTCAGGGCCGAGAACCGGGCCCTGAGGCTGGAGCTCGCCAGGGCCGAGGCGGTGTTGGACGTCCTAAAAGGAGGCGGCCCGGGGCGGGGCCCGGACTCGCTGACGGCGGCGGAGAGGGCGCTGGTCGCCGACGCCCTTAGGCCCGGGTTCGGCCTGGAGGACGCCCTGCGCGCGGCCGGCGTGGCGCGCAGCACCTACTACTACCACCGCGCCCGCAGGGGCGCCCCCGACCGCCTGGCCGCCCTGAGGGCGCGGGTGCGCGCCCTGTTCGAGGCCGGGGGCGGGGCCTGGGGCTACCGCACGATATGGGCGAGGCTGCGCCTGGACCCCGACGAGCCCCTGGCGGTCTCCGAGAAGGTCGTGAGGCGCGTCATGCGCGAGGAGGGGCTCGAGGTGCGCTACCTGAGGCGCCGCAGGCGCTGGAGCAGCTATGCCGGCGAGGTCTCCGAGGCCCCTCCCAACCTGCCGCTGCGCCCCGACGGCACCCACGACTTCTCCGCCTCGCGCCCCAACGAGCTGTGGGTCACCGACGTCACCATGTTCACGATAGGGTCGGGGCGCTGCTGGCTGTCGCCGGTGGTCGACTGCTTCGACGGGGCGGTCGTGGCGTGGACCCTGTCGGAGTCCCCCGACGCCCGCATGGCCGACTCGATGCTGGAGGCGGCGGCCTCGACGCTCGCGGCCGGCGAGCGGCCCGTGGTCCACACCGACCGCGGCTGCCACTACAGGTGGCCGGGCTGGGCGGCGATATGCGAGCGCCACGGCCTGGTGCGCAGCATGTCGAGGAAGGGCCGCAGCCCCGACAACGCCGCGGCCGAGGGCTTCTTCGGCCGGCTCAAGCAGGAGTTCTACCACGGCAGGGACTGGTCCGGGGTGGGCTTCGAGGAGTTCCGGCGGCGCCTGGCGGGCTACCTCGCCTACTACAACTCGGGCAGGATCAAGCGGAGCCTGGGGTGGAGGAGCCCGGAGCAGTACCGCAGGGACCTGGGGTACTCTCTCCGTAGTGTCTAAGAAATTGTCCGCACCCCCGTTCGTTTTTGCGCAAATTTGAACACGTCCCCAATTTGCGGGACCGTTACTTGCTGAGCTTGGCCTTCACCAGGCCCACGATGGTGGGGATGACGCTCACGAGCACGATGCCGACAATGAGCAGCTCAAAGTGCTCCTGGACAAACGGGATGCCGCCAAAGAAGTATCCCAGCAGCGTGAACAGGGTGGACCAGGTGATGCCGCCCAGCACGTTGAAGATCACGAAGTTGCGCCAGTGCATGCCGCCCATGCCGGCAATGAACGGCACGAAGGTGCGGATGAACGGGAAGAACCGGCCCAGGAAGATGGCCAGGTGGCCCCACTTCTGCAGGAAGGCCTCGGACTTCTGGAGGCGCTCCGGCGTCATGGCCTTGACCTTGCCGGACTCGACGATCTTCTTGCCAAAGAAGTGGCCGATCATGAAGTTGCACTGGTCGCCAAGGATGGCGGCGGCCCAGGCAACGGCGAGAAGCGCCACGATGTTGAACCCGCCGCCCTGGGCAAAGAAGCCCGAGGCAAACAGCAGGGAGTCGCCAGGGAGGAACGGGAAGAAGACCACGCCCGTCTCGATGAAGATGATGAGGAAGACGCAGCCATAGGCCATGACCGGGCCGGCGGCGATCCAGCTTGCGATGGCGGCGCGCGGGTCGCGCAGCAGGTTCATGATGAAGTCGACGAAGCCCATTGATCTCCTTTGGCAGCGGCGCGGCCGGCGCGCCGGAAAGACACCCCCATACAGAACCGCCCTGCGACCAGGGCCGCAGGGCAGCAAAAAAGCGCGCTCGATGGGAACGGGCACCCGCCAGAGGCCCCTTATGGCTGCTGCCTCCCGGCCCTGACCAGGTTCGAGGTGTGACGTCGCCCGAACCCATCGAACGCGCTCTTGTCAAAGACTTTAGCAGACCGCCGCACCCAGCGGCTCGTGTCCACCAGAAAGCCATGGCCGCACGCGGCTCGCTGCACGCGGCTCGCTGCACGCGGCTCGCGGCTAGCTCCGCGTGGCCTCCAGCTCGCGGGAGAGCTCCTGGAAGCGGCTGGCGCTCATGGCCGTCGACGGCACGTAGGCGTAGCGGCGCCCGCCGAAGCCAGCCAGCAGGCCGTCGTCGTCGGCAGAAACGCTGCGCAGGTCAGAGAGGTCGTAGCGCTCCTCGGCACCGGACTCGTCGGCCACATAGACCGCGTCGCCGGTCACGACGACGTGACGGCGCGAGGAGGTTCCCTTGAAGCCCAGGCTGCTGTTGCGCGCGTACCGAAGCTGCATGTTGTGCCAGTTGGTGGAGACCGCCGTGGCCGCCATGGAAAGCACCAGAAGCACGATGGCAGGCGCCAGGTTGTTGGCGTCGGCAATGAGCACCACAATCATCAGGGCCAGGCACGCCATGGACACCGCAAACGACGCAATGCGCGCCTTCTGGCCGCCCAGGTACGACGCGGCCTTGGAAAGCGCCAACTCACCGTAGTCATAGGTGGCGGAGAAGCGCAGCCCTTCGTACTTCTCGTCATCAAACTTGTAAGAGGGCTCGGCGGATGCCGGGCGGGTCTTGCGGGCGGTCTTCTTCTTTGCCATGGGTCGGGCTCCTTGGGGGGGTCATGGAGGAATTGTCGGCGGCGGGCGGGCAGGTTTAGGCAAGCCGCCACCGGGCAACATACTAACCGTGCAGGGAGCGAGCGCACGTCGGAGTTCGCGAAACGCGTGCCCTCGCACTGTAGAGCGTTACAGCTTGGCAGCTGCCAAAGTGGAGGCCTCAGGGACTGTGTCCCCGGGGCCTCCGTCAATTTGAGCCGCTATATCAAGCAAGAAACCAGGCGAGAAGCACTACCTGCGGTGGGCACGGTAGTAGGCGATGAGCGCCTGGGTGCTGGCGTCCTGCTGGGCCAGGGCCTCGTCGTCGTGGAAGGCCGGCGTAATCTGCTTGGCAAGCTGCTTGCCCAGCTCGACGCCCCACTGGTCGTAGGAGTCAAGGCCCCAGACGGTACCCTCGACAAAGGTGATGTGCTCGTAGAGGGCAATGAGCTCGCCCAGGGCGTGCGGGGTCAGCTCGCAGCCAAAGACGGACGTGGTCGGGCGGTTGCCGTCAAAGACGCGGGCGGGGACCATCCACTCGGCCGTGCCCTCGGCGCGGACCTCGTCGGCCGTCTTGCCAAAGGCGAGGGCCTTGGTCTGCGCGAGGAAGTTGCCCAGGAAGAGCTCGTGGACGTCCTGGCCGTCGTCCTTGGTGGGGTTGGGCGTGTTCACGAAGGCGATGAAGTCGGCCGGGATGGCGCGGGTGCCCTGGTGAATGAGCTGGTAGAAGGCGTGCTGGCCGTTGGTGCCGGCCTCGCCCCAGAAGACCTCGCCGGTGGCGGAGGTCACGGGCGTGCCGTCCCAGCGAACGGACTTGCCGTTGGACTCCATGGTGAGCTGCTGCAGGTAGGCCGGGAAGCGGTGCAGGTACTGGTTGTACGGCAGGACGGCGTGGCTGCCCATGCCCCAGAAGTTGACGTACCAGACGTTCATGAGGCCCATGAGCGCGACGACGTTCTTCTCCAGCGGGGTGTTCTTGAAGTAGTGGTCCATGTCGTGGAAGCCGGCCAGGAACTCCTGGAAGCGCTCCGGACCAAAGGCGATGATCAGCGAGAGGCCCACGGCAGAGTCCACGGAGTAGCGGCCGCCGACCCAGTTCCAGAAGCCAAAGGCGTTCTCGGGGTCGATGCCAAAGTCGGCGACAAGGTCAAGGGCGGTGGAGACGGCCACAAAGTGCTTGCGAATGGCGTCGGCGTCCTGCTCGGCAGAGCCGTCAATGGCGCCGGCGGCGCGCAGGCTCTGGAGCATCCAGGTCTTGGCCTCGCGGGCGTTGGTCAGGGTCTCGAGCGTGGTGAAGGTCTTGGAGACGATGATGCACAGGGTGGTCTCCGGGTCCAGGCCGCGGACCTTCTCGGCCATGTCGTTGGGGTCGATGTTGGAGACGTAGCGGCAGTCGATGCCGGCGTCGGCCAGGGGCCTCAGGGCCTCGTAGACCATGACCGGGCCCAGGTCGGAGCCGCCGATGCCGATGCTCACGACGTGCTCGATGCGCTTGCCGGAAACGCCCTTCCACTCGCCGGAGCGGACCTTGTTGGCAAAGGCGTACATGCGGTCCAGCACCTCGTGGACGTCGGCCACGGTGTCCTGGCCGTCCACGACGAACTTGCCCTTGTCGGAGGCGGGGCGGCGCAGCGCGGTGTGCAGGACGGCGCGGTCCTCGGTGGTGTTGATGTGCTCGCCGGCATACATGGCGTCGCGGCGCTCCTCCAGCTTGACCGCGCGGGCCAGGTCGCAGAGAAGGTCCACGGTCTTCTGGTCAATCAGGTTCTTGGAGAGGTCAAAGTGCAGGTCGTCCATGTCAAAGGAGAACTTCTCCACGCGCTGGGCGTCCTTGGCGAACTCCTCCTTGAGGGTGAAGCCGTCAGCCATCTCCTTCTGGTGGGCGGCAAGGGCGGCCCACTCCGGGGTCTGGGTGGCGTCGATGGGTGCGGGGATGCAAGACATGTGCATGTCCTCCTTTGGATGGAGTACTTGGGACCGGGGCCCTTGCCGCAGGTGCGAAGAGGGTGCTCGGCCACATACCGGTTCCATTTTACGGCAACGGCTTTGTCCGGTGAACGGCTAATATGGCTCCGCGAGCGGGGGCACCTGCTTCAGACGGGCCCACATGACCTGCTTCTGGCGAGGGTTGCCGAGGGCCGCGGCAAAGCCGCCGAGGTTGAGGAAGCGCATGCCGCAGACGTGGGCGACCATGCCCGCAGGGAGAAGCGCCTCGTTGAGGTCCTCCAGGCCCGAGAGCTCCTCGGCGTAGGCGTCGCGGACGGCCTGCGTGGCGGTCTCGTCGCAGCAGATGAGGGTGGCCGGGTCGAGCGTGGCCACGGCAAGGCGCATGAGGTCCGGGGCGAGCGGCGCGCCGGCGGCGTCCACGGCGACGAGCGTCTCCCAGTCCTCGGGCGCGTAGCCCAGGGCCTTGAGCGACGCCTTGAGCGCGGCGCCGTCGGAACCAGAGAAGGGCTCGGCGCCGGCAGCCTCCTCGGGCGTGAGCTCGCCCTTTGCCAGCAGCACGGGAGAGAAGGCGTTGCCGCCCATGCGCACGCCGCGCTCCACGAGCGAGGCCACCTCCGACCTCGTCTTCTCCACGTACGCCTGGCGCCTCTGCTCGCGCTCCGATGCCATGGGGCCTCCGTTTTGCCTTGGGATGGGCCTTGGGCCGGACGGGCTTCTCGCCTGTCGGGGCGCCGCGGCCGCCGTTGATGTGTGTCCTCCAGTTTAGTTCGGGGTATAAGGCAGACAAGTAAAAACAGCGCGTGCGCGAAGGGAGCCGTCATGGCGAAGGCAATTACCGGTGCAGAGTTCGACCTTGTTCTCTCGGAGGCCAGAAAGCCCGTCCTGGTTGACTTCTGGGCACCTTGGTGCGGGCCGTGCCGCGCGCTGGGCCCCATCGTCGAGGAGGTCGGGCAGGATTTTGCCGACCGCATGGACGTCTACAAGTGCAACGTGGACGACGAGGATGAGCTGGCCGCGAGGTTCCGCATTGTTTCCATTCCCACGCTCATGCTCTTCAAGGACGGCCAGCCCGTGCATACTGTGGTCGGAAACATGTCCAAGCAGGCTCTGGTCGCAGAGATTGAGCCTTACCTCTAGGAGCTTCATGACCGCTAGCGATTCCAAGAGGGACGCTCGGGGCCTGGCCCAGGGCGTCCTTTCGTATGCACGCAAAAACGTCCGAACCATCGCGGTGCTGCTGGCCGCGCTGGCCTTTGTTTGGCTGCTGGAAGAGGTGTCCGAGGGAGAGATTATGACCCTGGACGCGCTGGCGTACCGGTTCTTTGTGGTCACGCTGCGCTCTGACGTGATGACCCCCATCATGGAGGGCTTCACCTCGCTTTCGTCCGTGGCCGTGATCTTGGTGATGGCGCTGGTGGTGGCCGCGTTTGCCCCGGGCAAGGCGCCGGGGCGCTGCGTCTGCGCCAATGTGGTGGGCGCGCTCGTGCTCAACCAGGTGCTCAAGTTCATCGTGCAGAGGCCGAGGCCGGACGGGTACCGGCTGGCGGTGGAGAGCGGCTACAGCTTTCCCTCGGGGCACTCGATGATCTCCATGGCGTTCTACGGGCTGCTCATCTGGATGATCTGGAAGTACGAGCGCGACGACGTGATGCGCCACGTGTGGTGCTGCCTGTTTGGGCTGATCATTGTGATGGTGGGCATCAGCCGCGTCTACCTGGGCGTTCACTATGCGTCCGACGTCATTGCCGGCTTCTGCGTCTCGTTGATCTGGCTGGTCTTCTTCACCAAGGTCATCGCCCCCGCCTTCATGGACGAGGAAAACGTCCAGCCACGGAGCTAGCCGGCGCAGAACTACCCTTCGTGTGAGTCATTCGGCAGCGCGTGTGCAGAAGTGGCCTTCGTGTGAGCCAGATTCCGCCGTTTTTGACGCACATCAAAATCTAAATGTATATTCTTGAGGCAAAGCGGCTGTTGGCTTAGACGGAGCCTGCATATAATCAGACGGCCCCGGTCCACGGCAGCCAAGAGGCACTCACACGAAGGCCACTTCTGCACACGCGCTGCCGAATGACTCACACGAAGGGCAGTTCTGTGCAGCAAATCCTCCTCTAACCAAGCCCCACCCACCCCAAGGCCCCGCACGTTATCCCCGCAAATTGGGGACGTGTTCGTTTTTGCGCAAATTTGAACACGTCCCCAACTTGCGCAAAAAAGGGACACCCTTGGCGGCTGGCTGGATGCGCCAAGGGTGTCCCTTTTACCAGGTAACTAACAGCGTCCCCGTGTCCTGGCGGGGTTAGAGCTCGATGATCTGGGCGTCGACGACGCGGCCGTCCTCGCAGAGGATGCGGCCCATGGAGGGCTTGCTGCCGCGCGGGTACGTGGGGCTGCCGGGGTTCATGACCAGCGTGCCCGTCCACTCGTCGCGCTCAACAAAGGGGCGGTGCGTGTGACCGCAGATGGCAACGTCGCACTTGAGCAGGTTGAGGTGCTGGCGATAGTGCACCACCTGCCACCTCAGCCCACTGGAGAAGAACACCTTGCGCGTCTTGACCTCGGGTCCGTACTCGTAGGCCCAGTCGTTGTTGCCCAGGCACATCTGCACGGGCGCGATCTTCTGCAGGGTACGGTAGTCCGCGCCGGAGCAGATGTCACCCGCGTGCACGATGACGTCCGCGCCCTGAAGCTGGTCCAGAAGGTCGGGCTCCAGGAAGCCGTGGGTGTCAGAGATGATGTCGTAGCGCATGAGAGCCAACAGCGGTCACCTACAGCCCGAGCGCGCGCTTGAGCGCAACGACGCGACGGCGCGAGACGGAGATCTTCTTGCCCTCGATGCCATTGATGCCCAGCTGTAGGATGCCGGAGGAGATGACCTCGACGTCCTCCACGTACTCAAGGTTGACGATGTAGCCGCGGTGCACGCGGAAGAACCCGTGCGGCGCGAGCTTCTGTTCAAGCTTGGCCAGGCTGATGGTGGAGAGGAACCTGTCCACGTCGGTGTAGATGCAGGAGTAGTCGTCCTTGGCCTCGATGTAGCGAATCTGGTCGATGGGCACCAGCACCTTGCGTCCGCTCTTGACCACCGGAATGCGCTCCACGGCTGAGTGGCTCTGCGGCTCCTCGGGCTTCATGCGGCCCTGGACCTTGTCCAGCGCCTGCGCAAGGCGCTCGGGCTCCACGGGCTTCATCAGGTAGTCAACGGCGTCCACGCCAAAGGCGTCAAGCGCGTACTCGCTGTAGGCCGTCACAAAGACGATGGCCGGCGGGTTCTTGAGCTTGTGCAGGGCCTCGGCCAGCTGCATGCCGGACGTCTTGGGCATCTGGATGTCCAGGAACATGACGTCCACCTTGCCGTCCATCAGGCGCTCCACGGCCTCGCGGGCGCTTGAGGCCTCCATGATGCCGTCGATGCGACCGGTCTCCTCGAGCAGGTAACGCAGCTCGGAGCGAGCGGGCGCCTCGTCGTCAACGATCATTGCGCGCATGTGCAAATCCCCCTGTTACGTCCGCTTGGGCGCGTGTTTCTACGCTCACGCCGATGCGGTCTGGTTCTTACGTGCTAGGTTGAGGCGAGCGCCCACGAGCTTGAGCGTGACGCAGGTGCCCTCACCAGGCTTGGACACGACCTCGACGCCCGAGCCAGCGTCAAAGAAGCGCTCAATGCGCTCGGCGACGTTGCGCAGGGCCATGCCCGTGCCCTTCTGCCCCGACGCGCCCATGGTAGCGGGCTTCTCGAGCAGACGATTTGCCACCTCCTGGGTCATTCCAAGACCATCGTCGGCGACGGCAATAAGAATATCATCACCGTCGGCCGCCACGTGAATGTCAATATTCAATGGGCCGGTGTCCCTCATGGCGTGGCGAACGGCGTTCTCCACGATGGGCTGCACCAGGAAGGACGGCACCGGCAGCGCCTCGCAGCCAGGCTCCACGTGCTCGCTCTCCACGATGCGGCTCTCGCCGAAGCGGGCCTTCTCGATGGTGAGGTAGCGACGGGTCTGCTCAAGCTCCTGCTCAAGCGGGATGAGCGTCTTCTCGGAGCTCTCCAGCGTGCGGCGGTAGAACATGGAGAAGGCGCGCAGCACGTCGCGGGCCTTCATGGGGTCCGTGCGGCAGAGAGACGCAATGGTGTTGAGCGTGTTGAACAGAAAGTGCGGGTTGATCTGCGCCTGCAGGGCCTTGACCTCGGCGCGGGCCGTGAGCTCGGCCTGCAGGTCAAGCTCGTAGGCAGAGAGCTGCGTGGAGAGAAGCGAGCCCAGGCCCTGGCCAATAGCCAGCTGCGTGCGGTCGATGTCCAGGTCACGAGCGTAGTAGAACTTGACCGTGCCCACGGCCTTGTCCTGCACCAGCAGGGGGACCACCACGCCGTAGGTGCGGTCGCCGCGGCGGCCGATGGGGCCAAGGCGGCGGATGTCCTTGCCATCCTCCTTGTCCACCGCAACAAAGGTCTCCATGCGCTTGCTCTCGAGCACCTCAAGGGTGGAGCGGGCGTTCTCGGAGCCGGCGACAAAGGCCGGGTCGACGGTTCCCGCGCAAGCCAGGACATGCGTCTTGTTGGTAATGGCTATGCCCGTGGCGTTTGTCTCGGGCAGGAGAAGCGCGCATATGGCCTGGGCGTTGTCGGCCGTGAGGCCGCCGCGCAGGTGCTCCAGCGTGCCCACCGCCACGCGCAGGGTACGCTCGGTTGCCTCGGAGCGGGAGTCGTCCGGGACCAGATTGACGGTGCCCACCAGCACAAAGCAAAGGGCCGCCACCACGCCAACGAAAATCGCCACGTAGACGTTGCCAACGGAGATTCCCCACGCCAGCACCAGCATAGATGCCCCAAGGACGGCGGCGAGAAGGGCGTTTGTCCCCCTGACCGACCGCTGGGTGGTTATTCTCATAGGTCTCCTCCAAGGTTGCCGGAGATGTCGGCAGAGATGCCGCCAGAGAGATCCGCCGGCGTGACTTTCTGCAGGATGGGAGCCACCTCGCCGGTCTTGAGGATGGCCGCCTTGAGGTAGCGGTCCTCCCAGAGCGAGGCCATGATGCCGGACCAGGCCATGGCAAACGAGAGGTAGCGTGCAGAGGCCGTGCGCGCGTACCGCTCCGCCTCGTGTCGGCCGCGCGTGAGAATGCGCAGGTAGGCAAGGCGGTCCGGACCCGTGAGCATGCGACGGTACGCCGTCTTGAAGACGCGCTGACGCACCTCGGGAAAGACCCACGGCGCCGGATAGGGCATGAGGGACTCGCGCGTTATGGTGCGCAGGTCTCGCCGCGCGTTGAGCGCCTCGAGCTTGCGGTACTCGTAGAGCCAGCGATAGGCGTCCTGCATGAAGAGCGAGGGGCCGCTGGCGGTCTCCTCGGGCGGCTGGCTGCGGACGCTCCAGGCGTTGTCAAACCAGACGTCAAGGCCAAAGGCGCGCAGGTCAAAGACATAGTCAAGGTCTTCTCCGCGCGTGATGTAGGGGTCAAACGGCACGCGGGCAAAGGCCTCCGCGTGAAGCGCGCAGCAGCCTCCGCACATGTGGTTTGACCGCGAGAAGCGCGTGGCCGAGAGCATGCGCTCCATGACCTTGGTGAACTCGCCCGCCTTTGACCAGTAGCGCTCCGACCAGGCCGTGCTCGGATGCGGCAGCGCGGAGCCGGACGCGTCCACAAAGTAGCCGCTCTTGGCGCTGATGTGCTGGCCCTGGCGGTTGAGCGAACCCAGGCCGTAGACCGCGTTGAGAAGAAAGTCCTGGTCAAGGACAACGTTGTCGTCATCAAGGAAGACCACCACGTCATGGCCCATGATGGCGGCCACCGCAAGGCCCAGGTTCTTGATGGCGCCGTAGCCGCGGAGGGCCACGGCCTCCCCCACCACGTTGGGCAGCATCCGCCCTACGGCGTTGGTGACATGGGCCGCCTCCTGCTGGCCAATGACCAGCGGGTTCAGGTCCTCGTGCGCGCGGCAGATGGAGTTCACGCGGGCGCGGGCGGACTCCTCACAGGACGGGGGCGCCACCACCAGAACGATGACCCTGATGATGCCGCGCACCTGCTCCAGCGACGAGAGGCACAGCTCAAGCTCCGGGAGCGGCTTGCCGATGGGCGTGGCGTAGTCATAGACGCCCGGCTTTCCCAGGCCGTCGGGCTGTGCGCCCTCGGTCCAGTACGACGGTATGACCACGACGGGGTTCACGTTTGCAGCCTTTCTGCTCTAGTACGCCAAGCCCATGCCGGGCAGGCGGAAGGTCTTGAGGCGCTCTCTGTAGGCGGCGCGGACATCCTCCTCAAAGGCCAGAGGCGCGTCTGCCCGACCCATGAGGTCCAGCAGATAGCGCGTGAAGTCAGGGTTGAGCGGGAGCAGCGGGCCAATGAGCCACGTTGCCATGAGGTTGTTCTTGCGGAAGCCCTCGAGCTTGGTGCCCTTGTTGAGGCCAAAGCCCACCTCGTCGTGGCAGAAGAAGCCCGTCTGATTGTGGCCCTCCACCTGGGTGAACTGGATCTTGAAGCCGACGACCTTGATGGACTGCTGGCCGGGAGCGGGCACAAAGTCGCCGATGACGACGTCGTGGTAGCGCTCCGGCATGTTGCGGTGGGTCACAAAGTCGAGGATGCCCAGGCCGCAGACCTCGGAGCCGTCGGGGTTCACGATCTTGCTTCCCAGGACCTCGGGCGCGCTGCCGGTGAAGAGCATGGGCACGCCGGCGTCCACCAGCTCGTTCAGGCGGTCGCGGTAGGGCATCAAAAGCTCAATGGTCTTCTCCTGCTGCGCCTCGGACATGCCGCAGAGAAGGACCAGCGAGGGCACGTGCTCCGCAAAGTACGGCACGTCATCATGGCTGGTCTCCACAAATGTGGCGTCAGGCAGGCAGGCGCGCAGGTACATGGCGTTGCCGTTGTCGCCGGCCTGGTTGGCGTACTCCGGATAGAGAACCTCGACGATGGTCTTGCCGGCGCTATCGGGCATCTGCGGCCTCCTTGATCTTCTGAGCCACAAGCGTGCGGCTCTTCTCCACGTCAGGCCCGTTGTAGATGTCAAAGGCCCAGAAGACGGAGTCGACGCCGCTGGGGTCCACGGCCGTGGCGGCCTGCTCGGGGGTCTCCACCATGGTGAGCTTGTCCGGGTCAATGCCGGCCAGGCGCAGGCGCGGCAGCAGGTCGGGGTTGGTAGCGCCCTGGACCACCACCTGCTTGATGCTGGGGTCCTTGAGGTACTCAAAGTCGGTCTGGTAGTACCAGCCTATGTACTCGGTCTCCTTGGGGTTGGCGGCCTTGTGCGCATCGGCCAGCATGACCACGACGGCCTTGCTGCCGGGCTCCTTGCGGATGGTGTCGAGCGCCACGGACGTGGCCGTGCTGTTCTCGCCCTTTGAGGCCACGGCCACCAGGCGCTTGCCGTCAGCCTCCTCCTCGGTGTAGCGAAGGGCCGTCACGTTGATGCCGCGCTCCAGCGAGGCACCAATGGCCTCGGCAGAAAGGCCCAGCTCACGGGCCACAACAACGGTGGAGAAGAGATTGTACAGGTTGGTGATGGAGTAGTTGCCATAGCGATAGGTGTGCGTGGGCGCGCCCTCGTGCGAGCGCTCGCAGACGGTGAAGGTATGGGCCTCGCGGTCAAGCGCGGTGAGCTCGTAGTCAGGCTCGGGGTTGGTGAAACCGCAGCTCTTGCATGTTGCATGGCCCAGGTGGCGCAGGTGGCAGTAGTCGTACTCAAGCTTGCCACCGCAGACGGGGCAGGCCGTGAGGTCGCAGACAATGCCCTGGGGCTCGGCGGTGTCGTCGGCCAGGCGGCCGATGGAGTAGTAGACGCGGTTGGCGTCCTGCGGCGCCAGGCGGCAGGAGATGAGGTCGTCCGCGTTGAGCACCAGCTTGGTCTTGGGGCTCACGTAGTGGCTCATCACGTTGAAGATGAAGTCCGGGTTGGCGTTGCGGCTGAAGGAGTCACGATAGAGGTTGGTCACCAGGATGACGTCGGGCGTCAGGTACGGCAGGACCTTGCGGAAGGAGAGCTCGTCCAGCTCCATGACGGCCATGTCCTTCTTGGCACCACCGGACATGGTTGCGTTCCTGATGAGCGTGGACTGGATGCCGTTTGCCACGTTGCCGCCAGCCCTGTTGTTGACCACCTCGTACCCGTTGTCAGCGAGAAGGTCGTTCAGCAGGTTGTTGGTGGTGGTCTTGCCGTTGGTGCCAGAGACGCACACCACGGTCTTGGGCCGCGGCACGTCGGCGAGGATCTGCGGGTCGACCTTCTCGGCAATCACGCCCGGGAGCTGGCCGCCGTTGCGGTGCGCTGCCGTGAGCGCGGCCTGGGTTGCCTTGGCGGCAGCCATGGCCAGCTGGTACCTGGGGCCGCGATGAGCATCAGCCATGTTCGTCCTTTCTTGCCGGCGCGGCCCGAGGGCCGTGGATAATCCATCAACTCTATCACGTTGGCATGCAGCCCCCGTGAGCGCTTCTCGCCTGACGTGCAGTCGCGGTTTGCATGTGCCTTTGGTCGGCGTGGCGCTCCGAAGCGTCCACTTTCACATGCAAACGGTGCCCTGGCGAGAAGAAAAACCGGGCCGGAAGCGGTTGGCTTCCGGCCCGGCCCGGGGGTGCGTCAGATCATGCAGCTAGCGCGCTTGCGTTGCTTACGCGTCGGCGTACATGGCCTTGAGCTTGAGAAGGTGCTGGTAGCGAGCCATGGCAGCCTCCTCGTTCTCCTTGAAGAGCTCCTGGGCGCGCTCGGGGAACTCGCGGGTGAGGCGGTTGTAGCGAGCCTCGTTCATCAGGAACTCCTGATAGCCGCCCGCCGGCTCCTTGGAGTCGAGGGAGAACTTCTTGCCCTCGGCGGCAGCCGGGTTGAAGCGATAGAGGTTCCAGTAGCCGCAGTCCACAGCCTTCTTCATCTCGAGCTGGCAGTTCTTCATGCCGCCCTTGATGGAGTGCATCTCGCAGGGGCTGTAGCCGATGATCAGGGACGGGCCGTCGTAGGCCTCGGCCTCCTGGATGGCCTTGAGCGTCTGGGCGGGGTTGGCACCCATGGCGACCTGGGCGACGTAGACGTAGCCGTAGGTCATGGCGATCTCAGCCAGGGTCTTCTTCTTGGTCACCTTGCCGGCGGCAGCAAACTGCGCGACCTGGCCGAGGTTAGAGGCCTTGGAGGCCTGGCCACCCGTGTTGGAGTAGACCTCGGTGTCAAAGACGAAGACGTTGACGTTGTGGTTGGAGGCAAGGACGTGGTCCAGGCCACCGAAGCCGATGTCGTAGGCCCAGCCGTCGCCGCCGAAGATCCAGAAGGACTTCTTGGTGAGGTAGGACTTGTCGGCCAGGACCGCCTTGGCGGCGTCGGAGCCGTTCTCCTCGAGCGCCTTGATGTACTCGGCAGCGGCGGTCTTGGAGCCCTCGGTGTCGTTGCGGTTGTCCAGCCAGGCCTGGGCGGCAGCCTTGAAGCCCTCGCTCACGCCGTCAGAGGCAATGAGGGCCTCGGTGTCGGAGACGAGCTTGTTCTGGACGGCCTTGTAGCCGACCTCGAAGCCAAGGCCGTGCTCGGCGTTGTCCTCGAAGAGGGAGTTGTTCCACGCCGGGCCGTGACCGCACTTGTTGACGGTGTACGGAGACGTAGCGGCCGGGTTGCCCCAAATGGAGGAGCAGCCGGTGGCGTTGGAGATGAACATGCGGTCGCCGCAGACCTGCGTGACGAGACGCGCGTAGCTGGTCTCGGCGCAGCCAGCGCAGGAGCCGGAGAACTCAAGCAGCGGCTGCTTGAACTGGGAGCCCTTGGTGTTGGCAGCGATGGCCTCGGGCTTCTCGGCAACCTTGGAGACGCAGTAGTCGAAGACGTCCTGCTCGGGCAGCTCGCCCTCGGTCGGGACCATGGTGAGGGCGTCCTTCGGGCAGGCGCTCACGCAGACGGAGCAGCCCATGCAGTCCAGCGGGGAGATGGCCAGGGTGAACTTCATGCCCTTGACCTTGGGGCCCATGGCGTCCAGGGTGCGCAGGTTCTCAGGCGCGGCAGCGACCTCCTCGTCGGTGAGGACGAACGGGCGGATCGTGGCGTGCGGGCACACGAAGGCGCAGCTGTTGCACTGGATGCACTTGGACTCGTCCCACTTCGGGACCATGACCGCGACGCCGCGCTTCTCGTAGGCAGAGGCACCCAGCTCCCACTGGCCGTCGACGTGCTCGGAGAAGGCGGAGACGGGCAGGGAATCGCCGTCCATGCGGTTGATGGGCTCGAGGAGCTCCTTGACCTGCTTGACGATGGCGGCACGACCCTCGAGCGTGAGCTCCTTGGGCTCGTCGGTGGCGGTGGCCCAGTCAGCGGGGACCTCGAACTTGTGGAAGGCGGTGGCGCCGGCGTCGATGGCCTTGTGGTTGGCGTCGACGATGGCCTGGCCCTTCTTCATGTAGGACTTGGTGGCCGCGTCCTTCATGTACTGGAGGGCCTCCTCGGCGGGCAGGACCTTGGCCAGGGCGAAGAAGGCAGACTGCAGCACGGTGTTGGTGCGCTTGCCCATGCCGACCTTGGCGGCCAGGTCAATGGCGTCGATGAGGTAGACGGTGATGTTGTTCTTGGCGATGTACTGCTTGGCCACGGCGGGCATGTGCTCCGCAAACTCCTCGTCGGACCACTGGCAGTTCACCAGGAAGGTGCCGCCCGGCTTGACGTCGCGGACCATCTTGAAGCCCTTGACGATGTAGGACGGGTTGTGGCAGGCCACGAAGTCGGCCTTGGTGACGTAGTACGGGGAGCGGATCGGGGAATCGCCGAAGCGCAGGTGAGAAACGGTCACGCCGCCAGTCTTCTTGGAGTCGTACTGGAAGTACGCCTGGACGTACTTGTCGGTGTGGTCGCCGATAATCTTGATGGAGTTCTTGTTGGCGCCAACGGTGCCGTCGCCGCCGAGGCCCCAGAACTTGCACTCGATGGTGCCGGGGGCAGCCGTGTTGGGAGCGTCCTCGGGCTCGGGCAGGGACAGGTTGGTGACGTCATCGACGATGCCGATGGTGAACTCGCGCTTGGGCTCGTCCTTCTTGAGCTCCTCGAAGACGGCGAAGGCAGACGCGGGAGGCGTGTCCTTGGAGCCGAGGCCGTAACGGCCGCCGGAGACGTGGATGTCGGTCTTGCCGGCCTCGTAGAGGGCGGAGACGACGTCCTGGTAGAGGGGCTCGCCAATGGAGCCGGGCTCCTTGGTGCGGTCCATGACGGCGATCTTCTTGACGGTCTCGGGGAGAACGTCGACGAAGTGCTTGATGGAGAACGGACGGAACAGGCGGACCTTCACGAGGCCGACCTTCTCGCCGTGGGCGTTGAGGTAGTCGATGACCTCCTCAAGGACGTCGCAGAAGGAGCCCATGCAGACGACGACGCGGTCGGCGTCGGGGGCGCCGTAGTAGTTGAACAGGCCGTAGTCGGTGCCGAGCTTCTCGTTGATCTTGCCCATGTACTTCTCGACGACGGCAGGCAGCTCGTCGTAGGCCTTGTTGCAGGCCTCACGGTGCTGGAAGAAGATGTCGCCGTTCTCGTGGGAGCCGCGGGCGTGCGGGTGCTCGGGGTTCAGCGCGTGATCGCGGAACTCCTGGACGGCCTCCATGTTGCACATGTCCTTGAGGTCCTCGTAGTCCCAGACGGCGACCTTCTGGATCTCGTGAGAAGTGCGGAAGCCATCAAAGAAGTTGAGGAACGGGACCTTGCCCTCGATGGCGGCGAGGTGAGCCACCGGAGAGAGGTCCATGACCTCCTGGACGTTGCCCTCGGCGAGCATGGCAAAGCCGGTCTGGCGGCAGGCCATGACGTCGGAGTGGTCGCCGAAGATGTTCAGAGCGTGGGAGGCGACGCAGCGGGCGGAAACGTGGAAGACGCCCGGCAGGCCCTCGCCCGCGATCTTGTACATGTTCGGGATCATCAGGAGCAGACCCTGAGAAGCCGTGTACGTGGTGGTCAGAGCGCCGGCGCCAAGGGAGCCGTGGACGGTGCCGGAGGCGCCAGCCTCAGACTCCATCTCGACGACGTTGACGGGCGTGCCGAAGATGTTCTTGCGGCCCTGAGCTGCCCACTGGTCGACGTGGTCGGCCATGGGGCTGGACGGCGTGATGGGGTAGATACCCGCAACCTCGGTGAACGCGTACGATACGTGCGCGGCCGCCTCGTTGCCGTCCATGGACTTGAACTTACGTCCCATATCCTCTCCTTCTTGAACTCCCTGGGCACCCCCATGGCCCCAGGCCGTTCTTGCTGGGCCCACGCAACCGATGGGTGGGCCGTCGCATTCAATCACACAGTCTACCCCGGCCGCAGTGGTATCGATACCAAGTTGTTGGGGCATTCCGCGACGTGGGCGTTTTTTCCCGCGGACGCGTTAACCTTGGCGAGAAGAACGCATGGTACGATACCTGCAAAACGCACCAATTAGGAGCCGCCGTGGCCACTCAGCTTCCCCCCAGACAGCGGGGACGTTCTTCTTGCCCAGGTAATGGGGACACCCTTGGGGGCGATGCCGCCCGTCGCCGAGACGAGCGCGCGGCAAGGCGGGCTTCTCGCCAGGCGGAGGCCGAGCGGCAGGCGAGGCTGCGCGGAAAGCTTGCGGCGGCGATGGTGGCGCTGGCCGTGATCGCGGGCGTTGGGGGCTCGTGCGCCCGCGGGGCGCGGGTTGCGCGCGAGGACGCCCTGGCGGCAGTGACCACGCAGGCGCGGCAGAGCGCGGGCGGCCTGGGCTGCGAGATGGTCCGCGGGGCGCGGGCGTTTGCGGCGGGCTACGTTCAGCCCACAAGCACGGCGACGTCCGAGTGGGCGGTCGGCAAGATGCCCTACCTTTACCAAATTGATGCCGCGTTTGCGGACGACCGATACAGTAACGGCCCCATCAGCCTGCAGGGATGCGGTCCGTTTGCGCTGGACATGGTCTACATTGACCTCACGGGAGACACATCCATGGGGCCTATTGAGATGGCTGCCTACGCCACCAGCAACGGATACTCGACCGATCGCAACGGCAGCGCATGGGCGCTCGTTGGCAGCGGCGCGGCGGGGCTGGGCCTCAAGAGCGAGGTGCTGGGCGCGTCCGCGAGCTCGCTGCGCGCGGCGCTCCAGGCCGGCAAGGACGCGATCTGCGTCATGGGGCCGGGCACGTTCACGCGCGTCGGGCACTTCATTGCGCTGGACGGGCTTGACGCCGACGGGCGGGCCATCGTGCACGACTCAAACAGCTACCTGCGCAGCCACCGGAGCTGGGACCTTAACCTCATCGTCAGCGAGATGAGCTGCGCCTGGGCGCTCTCCGTGGCGTAGGCCCGGGTCGGAGTTGAGGACGGGGCCAGGGCCGTGTCCGCAGGCTAGCGGCGCTTGTCCATGGACTCCAGAAGGCGGACGTAGTCCTTGGTCAGGCGCTCGCCGATGGAGCCGGCGGCATCGGTGGCGCAGATGATGCCGTGCTCGTCGGAGGCAAGAAACACCTCGGCAGGGGACGCGGCGCCGGAGGCAACGTCGTCAAGCAGGTCGGCCTGGCGAGAGAGCGGCAGACCGACGGTCTTGGCCAGGTCCTCTACCAGTGAAGATGCGCCAGAGAGGCTCTGACCTGGGGCAACGCCCGCAACCAGGCAGCCATCTCGGACGGCCCAGAGGGTCTCCGGCGCGACGCCCGTCTCGTCCGCCTCCTGCTGCGCGGCGGTTGCGCGGTCAACGAGGCCCGAGGCGGTCATGGCGGCAAGCGGCTCGTACGGGCCGACGGTCATGGCTGCCTGGCCCTCCTCGTCAACGATGAGCATGAGCACGCCGTTGGGGTTTTCTGCCGAACCCTCGCGCAGGGTCCACTCAACGTGCTGCTTTGCCCACGCGATGAGCTGGGGAGAGACGGGCTCGTCGTCCAGAACGCGACGGCTCAGCGCGCGCAGGTGACGGTTCTCGAGCGGCAGGCGGCCGGACGCCAGGCGCCAGCGGCACACCAACGCCGGGGTCCCAAGCTTGAAATTCCTCATCTCGGCACTGCCGACGTTCACGTCACCCATGGTCTTCTCCCCTTCTGCGGACGGCCTCTGTAGCGTACCCCATCGGGAAGCGGCTGAAACCGGCGGCGCCGGGCGTCAGAGCGCGGAAGGCAGCCAGTCGAGCAGAGCCGCGAGCGGGCCGAGGCGGACATCCGCAAGGGACTGATCAAGTTCGGGAGCACTTGGCGGCATAACGGCGCAAACCGTCGCATCAGCCTCGTGAGCTGCGCGAATGCCAAACGGCGAGTCCTCGACCACAAGCGTGCGGCACGGGTTGACGCCCAGCCGGCGCATGGCCGCAAGGTAGATGTCGGGCGCCGGTTTGTTTGCAGCGCAGTCCTCTCCGGAAAGCGTCGCGTCAAAGGCGCTGGCCAAATTCAGCTGCTCAAGAAAGCCATCGATGACCCAGCGCGGGCCAGCAGAGGCGAGGCCGGTTTTGAGGCCCAGAGCGCGACACGCCTGAAGGACCTCGCGCATGCGGGGAACGCACAGCTGGGCATAGGGCACCGGATCGTTGGCAAAGCGAGAGCGAAACCGCCGGTAGAGAGCCTCGCGTTTAGCCGGGTCATCGGGCACTGCGGTTTTCCAGATGACCTCGTTGTTTGAGCCGTAAAAGCTGGGAAACGCAGAGTCGTCAATGCCAACCTCAGCAAAGAACTCGCGCCGGCGGCGGTCGTAGAAGGGCTCGGTATCAACCAGAACGCCGTCTTTGTCAAAGATGATTGCCTCGTAGCGCACAGGACCTCCCCTTTTGCTTAATTTGCAAGGCTCGTATGCGCAGCCGGGGCGCCTTCTGGCCCAAAGTCTGCACAGAAGTGGCCTTCGTGTGAGCGATTTGGCTTCGGCTGCGCAGAAGTGCCCTTCGTGCGAGCCCCTTTCTGGGGGCCTTACCCGAAGACCTCAAGCAGTATGCATTTCCGGTAGAGCGTAACTGGCCTTATGCCTGAAAATATTCATTGCCAAATTTATATGGCTTTAAAACCCAAGAACCAGGCTCACACCAAGGCCACTTCTGCGCAGCCGAAGCCAAATCGCTCACACGAAGGCCCGTTCTGCACAAGGCATAAGCCAGCGGCGCCCGCGGCAGACACCCAAACGCCCGCCGCGGCGCCGCGGGCAGCTATTTCTCGAGCTGCTTGGCAAGCATGATGGAAAGAATTGCCTCGTCAGTGGTGGCAAAACCCTCGCGGACGAGCTTACCCGTGTGGCTGATGGTGTCCTCGGCGTCTTCAAAGACAATGCCCTCAAGACTGGACGGCTGAATGTCTGCCAGCGCCAGCGTCGAGGAGGTAATGGCAGCGTTGGTACCTGCGGCAATCTTCAGCGCGCACGTGGCCTTGGCGCCATCGCAGATCATTCCCTGGAGCGTGGCGAGCATGTTGTTGATTGCGCACTTTATCTCAGGAAGGTTACCTCCCTGCAGGTAGGTCATGCCACAGCAAGAGCCTGTGCCGCCCGCAATACCGCTTCCGCACAGGGGAGAAAGGCGCCCCATGTACTCCTTGATGTGCATGACCACCAAGAACGACATGACAAGCGCGCGAGCAAGGTCCTCGTCGGAGGAACCCAGGGCGCGTCCCAGCTCGATGATGGGAAGACTGCTGGCCAGGCCCTGGTTTCCGGAGCCCGCGCACGTCATGACGGAAAGCGGACACCCGCCCATGCGGGCATCGGAGGCGGCGGCCGTGGCAGAAATCAGACGCAGGGAGAGGTTGTTGAGCAGCACGCCGCGCGCATTTGACCCGGCGCTCATGCGGCGGCCGACCTCCAGGCCGTAGCTGTTACGCAGGCCCTCCTCGCTCACGCGAGTGTTCATCGGCACGCAATCAAGCACAAACTTGATGTCCTCAAAGGGCACGGTGGTCGCAAACTCGTAGATGCCGTCCACGGTGAGGCCGGTGCCGCCGTCGGCATCGCCGGCGCCGACGGAGATGGGCTTGTCCACCAGGATCTCGCCGTTCTTCTCCACGCGCACGACGTTGGTGTGGTCGCGGCAGACAATGACGCGGGAGGTGTCCGTTCCATCCGTAAGCAGGGCCTCAATGTAGAGCGCCTCTGGCGTGGCCTTCTGCTCGACGTGCACCACGTGGGCCTCTACCAGCTCCTTTGCAGCCGCCAGCTGCTCAGGCGAGAAGCCCTGCAGCACCTCGAGCCGCTTCTCGGACTGCTTGACCACGGCGCCAAGCGCAGCAGCGATCTCAATGCCCACCATGCCGGTCCCGGGGATGCCCACGCCCAGCGCGTTCTTGATGATGTTGGCGGACAGCTTGAGCCGCACGTCGGTGGCGTCGGCGCCCAGCTGCTCGGCCGCAAGAGAGACGGCAAACGCCACGGCCACAGGCTCGGTGCACCCCTCGGCCGGAACGACCTCCTTCTTGAGGAGCCCGATGTAGTCGACCATGTTGATCCTCCCAGTCTAGGCGGACAGCTCTACCAGCGCCTCAAGCGCCGCCTCATAAATATCCGTCGCTTTGGATATATTCTCAAGCATAACGTGCTCGTCGACGCCGTGCGCTCCGGTGTGAGTGCCTGGAAGTTTGGGGCCAAACGCCACCAGCGCGGGCAAGAGGCTGGCGTAGGTGCCACCCGCCATGACCGACGTCGTTCCCGGCTCTCCCGTCACCCGCTCGTACGCGGCGAGAAGCGCCTGCACGCAGGGGTCGTCCTCCGGGACCAGATGCAGCTGCTTGCTCATGGCCACCCTCACGTCCCAGCGAGCCCCCAAGGCCCCTCGCAGCCGAGAAACAACCTCGTCCTCGCTAATGCCAGAGCCAAAGCGCACGTCAAGCTCAATGCGCACGCGCCGTCCCTGCGCCTCAAGAACGCCTAGGTTAACGGACGTGTGTCCAAACTCATCGTCGGGCACGTCAATGCCAAGCGCCGCGCCAGTCAGGTCTCGACAGAACAGCTGCTCAAACAGGCAGATGACGTCGCCGCTGACCTCGGGCGTGCCCGCAAGCTCGCGAAGCAGCTTGCAGATGGCGTTTTGCCCCCGCTCCGGCGTTGAGCCATGCGCGCTTTTTCCGCTGGTCAGCATCATTGTGCCGTCAGGCAGCGTGGCCCGCGCGGAATCCGGCACCACGTTTGCAGCGGTGCCGCCGCTGATGCTCAAACCCACGGGCAGGTCGACGTCATCGCAGGTCAGCACCAAGTGAAGCCGCGCCTTCTCGCCGCGCACAAGGGGAAACGTCGCATCAGGCACAAACCCCAGGGAAGGCAGCTCGCAGCCCGAATCAACGTACTCGCGCAGGTCAGACATGCCGGTTTCTTCATCTGTTCCAAAGATGATGCGAATCCTGCAGGGAAGCCCGGTGGCCGCCCTCGCACGCTCCCACAGCTCCCCCACGAGCTCGATCATGACCGCGGCACCAATCTTGTTGTCCATGCAGCCGCGGCCGTAGAGCATGCCGTCCTCGACCTGCGCCCCGTACGGGTCGCGCGTCCAGCCGGCACCAGCGGGAACAACGTCCAGGTGCACGGGAAACGCCACCAGCGGGCCGTCCTCCCCCACCTCGGCAATCCCAACCTTCTGTCCCAGCCGAGAAGTTCGCATTCCCCTGGACTCGCACTCCAAGAGAGCCCGGCAAAGCGCCAACTCGCACCCCTCGCCGTACGGGGCCCCAGGCGCGGGCGCGGCGTGCTCCGTGTTGATGCGCACCAGGTCGCGCAGTAGCGAGAGAATCCTCTCGTCGCGAAGCTCCTGCGAAAGGGCCCAGCACGGACGAGGGGCGGCCATGCTACTCGCCGTCCTTTGCGTTGGCCGCGGCGTCGGCGCGGCAGGCCTCGGCGCCCGAGGGGTCGCCGTCCTTCTTGGGGGTGAAGACGAGCTCGCAGATGTCGTCGCCGCGACCGATCTGGTTGGCAAAGTGCAGGTTGACGCCAGCGCAGTCGGCACGGGCAAAGTCGCTGTAGCAGGCAAGGCGGCAAAGCTCGGCCACACGCTCGGCGGGCAGCCCCATGGCCTTCCAGGTGTGCGCAAGCGGGCAGAAGTGGAACTTCAGCACGCCGCGCTCGTCGGACTTCTCGGCGAGCTCCATCTCAAAGACGTCCTGGCCGTTGCTGCCGTAGAGCATCTCGGCCATCTTGCCGGGGTTGCCCTCGCAGACGCCGTACTTCTTGCCGCGGCCAAGGCCAAACTTGTAGATGGTGTCCTCGCAGAACTCGTCCGGATCGATGCCGTGCTTCTCGGCCTCCTCGAGCATGAGGGCAAACCACTGGGCGCGGGTGCCGTTGGCGCCGCGGACGTCGGTCAGAAACTCGTCGCGAGTAAAGGTCTGCTTGTCAGACATATCTATCCTCTCCATAAAACAAAGCGCAGGTAACGCTTGTTGTTTTGTGTCAATCAGACGAGAAGGGCCCGGCCGCTCCCAGCGTGGCCGGGCCCAGGGAAGGCACTGCCTAGAGGGCAAAGACGCCGAGGAAGGCGCCGATGATGGAGGCGCAGATGAGGATGATCAGGCAGCGGGTGATCGTCCACTTCTTGCGCTTGATGCCCCAGAAGACAAAGAACACTGCGGCCAGGGGAAGCAGGCCAGGGGCGATTGCGTCCAGGGTCGTCTGCAGCTGGACGGTCTTGTCGCCAAAGGTCCAGGCAAGCGGGGTGCTGACCTTCACGATGCTGGCGGACAGGGCGCCCATCATGAACATGCCCACGATAGAGGCGCAGTCGATGATCTTGTTGATGATGCCGCCGGAGAGGATCTTCTGGATGGACTCCTTGCCCAGCTTGTAGCCAAGGCCAAAGAGGAAGCGGGCCTCGCAGAACGTGATGACGGCAAAGGCGATGGGGAAGACCACGCCCACGGCGTTGCCGGTGGTGGCAAAAGAGGCGCCCAGGGCAAAGAGGATGGTCTGGATGGTGCCGAAGTCAAGGGTGTCGCCGATGCCAGCAAGCGGGCCCATGAGGCCGGTCTTGATGCCGGTGATCATCTCGTCAGGGATGTCGGAGCCCATGGCCTTCTGCTCCTCCATGGCGAGCACGGTGCCGTGGATGAGGCAGCCCCAGTTGGCCTGCGTGTTGAAGAAGCCCAGGTGGCGCTTGATGGCGGCCTCGAGGTCCTCGTCATTGGGGTAGAGCTTGCGGAGCACGGGGGCAAAAGAGGAGGCAACGGCCAGGGCCTGCATACGCTCGAAGGAGTTGGAAAGCTCGGCCGTCCAGATCCAGCGCAGGAACACGCCGTTGACGTCCTTCTCGGACAGCAGGCGCTCCTGCTCCTTCTTCTCGCCGTCCAGGTCCTTGGCAAAGTTCAGGCCGTCGAAGGCCTTCTCGTCGCCCATGAACATGATGAGAAGGGCCATGCAGATGCCAAAGATGGCGGCAGCCATGGTCGGGATCTGCAGGTACTTGACCAGGAAGAAGCCGATGATGAAGAGCGGCAGGTACTTCATCTTGCCGATCATGAAGATCGTGGTGGCAAAGCCCAGGGCGGGCAGCATGCCGCCCATGACGTTGAAGCCGGTGAGCAGCCACGCGGGCATGACGTTCAGCATGGCGGTCACGAAGTCGGCACCAAAGTAGTTGATGACGAACATCAGCGGGAAGCGAATGATGAATCCCAGGATGAACGGGTAGGTGGTGGCGCAGCGCCAGACCTTCTTGACGTCGGCCTCATCGGCGGCCTTGTCGGCCCAGTGGACAAACACGGCGTTGACGGTACGGCGCAGGTTGTTCACGAAGACGCCGAGGACGCCCAGCGGCACGGCGATGGAGACGGCCACCTCAGGGGTCACGCCGGTCTGGATGGCGATGGGCACGGCAATAAGCGCGGCAAAGACTCGGTCGGACGGGATGTTGCCGCCGGCGGCGACCATGCCCAGGTAGACCATCTCGATGCTGCCGCCGGTGATGAGGCCGGTCTCGAGGTTGCCGGTGAGCGCGCCCAGGACGGTGCCCACCACGATGGGGGACTTGAGCGTCTGGATCCACGAGTATCCCGCGAGGGACGCGGCAAACCAGAACCACAGTCCGCCGACAAGGGCGAAGAACAGGTTGAGTTGCATGGTTGCTCCTTAGGAGTTGTACTTCTTGAGGGCGTCGGCGAGGGTCATTCCGGCCTCCTCGGGGACGACCTGCAGGGTGATCTGGCATCCGGCGTCGGCCATGTGCGTGAGGTCTGCGACGTCGGCGTCGTTGAGCGCGACGGCCTGGAAGACAATCTTTCGGCCAGCCTCGGCGGGCACGCCGCCCAGCTGCAGGTTCTTGAGCTCAAGACCGGCATCCATGGCCTTGCGGGCCATCTGGATGCTCTTGAAGAGCAGAAAGACGTTGCCGGAGCCCAGGTCGTCTGCCTGGTAGGCGCGGGCGGTGTCCTCGGCGGACTTGATGTCAACGTCGACGCCGCTCGGAGCGGCCATCTTGTAGATGTCCACCATGAAGCTGTCCTGGGCCAGGACGTCGTCAACGATCAAGATCATCTGCGCCGCGGCGATCTTGGACCACTTGGTGATGACCTGGCCGTGGATGAGACGGTGGTCAACGCGCGCAAACGTGATGTTGGGCATAAAACCTTCTTGTCTTGCGCCGGCTACTTGCCGAGCAGCTGGTTGATGTTCTTGACGCCCTGGACAGCCGCCTCCTGGCAGGAGGCCTGAAGCTCCTCGGCCGAGCTGGCGGTGTCTCGCGACGAGAGCGCCTCGATGAACATGGGAAGGTTCACCCCAGACAGCACCCGGTAGCTCCTCTCGCGCAAGTTCATGCTCGCGACGTTGCACGGGCTGCCGCCAAGAAGGTCGGTCAGCACGAGGACGCCGTCCCCGGTGTCCACGCGGTCAAGCGCGGCGAGAAACGCAGCGTTGAGGTCGTTGACGTTGTCCTCGCGGCGCAGGGAGAGCGTCTCCACCTGCGTCACGGGTCCCGTGATGAGCTCGGCCGCGTCCACGATCCCCTCGCTGAGCGCGCCGTGCGTCATGACGATGATTCCGACCATGAATCCCTCCCCTGGGTCAGGTCCTTGTGACTCTTGTGTCAAACGGATGGTGAGCTGCTGTGCACCGCATCTCGAGCCGCATTTTTCTGACGCGCCGCTCGACTGTCAACGAGGACCGGCCAGCGGTCGATTTTGCCGATTTTCTGGCTTGTAACCGTTGAGGACGAGCGGCTGGTATATGCTTAAGTGTTCCTAATTTGCTCTAAATGGACGGTTTTCTCGCTTTAGCACAATTTGCCTACTCGGTTACGCCCTATTGTTTTCTTCGGTTTTGCGCAATATACTGGTTTTGTGCAAAGTCGAGGATGGAAGGGAGAACCGCACTTGAAGGTCAAGAACGCACCTCTCAAACCCGAGGATTATTTCCCAAGACTATCTGACCGGATGTTACCGAGTCTCCTCAATTCCTACAAAATTCTTGAGTTCGAGGGCGTGCGCGGCTGCGGCAAAACCTACACGTGCCTGTCCGTCGCGCAGACCATCACTCATGCAGACGAGAAGACCATCGTGCTGCCGCTCATTCAGTCAGACCCCCGCCTGGCCATATCGGGAGCCCGGCCACACGTCATCGACGAGTGGCAGACCGTGCCGGAGCTCCAGGAGCTTGCCTACCGCGAGGCCGAGGCCACGGGAAGCCTGCTTCTCACCACCTCGCTGCGCCCCGGGTCTCCAGAGCCTTACGTGAGGTCCCACGCAAGCGCCGCCGCCCACATCCGCATGCGGACGCTCTCCCTCTTTGAGCTCGGCCTCTCAAACGCAAGCGTCTCGCTTGCCGGACTTCTGGATGGGCGCTTTGACCCCATGGCCAAGAACGTGTCCATAGGGACCATCGCCTCATATATATGTAAGGGAGGCTGGCCGTTTGCCAGAGAGACCGACCCCGCACGGGCCTTGGAGCTGGCTGGCCGTCACGTCAGGGACATCGTGGCCACAGACGTGACCGCAATGGGCAAGAAGCCCTCCACGGCACAGGATGTCCTTGCCTCGACGGCCGGGTGCGAGGGCGACTTCACCTACGCCCGCATCGCACAGGCCATGGAAGCCCACGGCGCCAAGCCGCCCTCAAGGAACACCCTCACTGCCTACCTGGGAGTTCTGGAGCGGCTCTACCTTGTAGAGCGCCTTAATGGCTGGGCGGCTCCAGTCCGCGCCACCTCGCGCGTCAAGGTCAAGCCCCGCTACCTGCCCTGCGACCCAAGCGTCGGCGTCTTTGCCTGCGGGCTGAACGAGAGAGGCCTGCTCAGGGACGCCTCGGTCTTCTCGCGAGCGCTGAAGTCGATGGCACTCAGAGACCTTCTGGTCTATGCCGGCGCGCTGGAGCCCGGAGTTGAGCCACAGGTGCGCTACTACGCGGACTCCGACGGGCTTGAGGTTGACTTTGTTCTTCTCCTGGCGGACGGCCGCTGGGCGGCAATTAACGTCGAGATTGGAGAGGCGCAGGTCAAGGACTCAATCAAGCGGCTCCAGCGTCTCTGCAAGAAAGTGCGCAATGGCGGCACCTTGGGTGAGCCGGCCTTCTGCGCCGTCATTCTTGCCAGCACTGACCGGCCTCGCAGGGACGCGGCCACGGGCACGTTCGTCTTTTCTCTCACAACCTTTGGCGCATAGGAGAACCCATGGCTTTGCAGCATCAAGGCGGCAGCCCTACCTATAGGCCGTTTGAGAAGGAGGACCTTGAGGTCGCGGCGGAGCTGTTCTACCAGCAGTGGGGCACGGAGGCCGGAGAGCGGCTGGGCAGGCTGGATGCACAGGTCAACCTGTGCAACTATCTCATGGACGCAGACTGGGGCCTTGTCGCCGAGGGTGCGGGCGGCGAGCTTCTGGGCGTTCTTCTCGCAGAGACCGGCTCCCAGCCGGCCGCCACACTCGGCGCATGGCGCACCAGGCGAGAAGAGCTTCTTGCCCAGGTTGCACCAGGCGCCACCTTTGGCCGCGAGGTCTGCCGGGTTGAGGCCGAGGAGCTAGCGCTCTCGCAGCGGTTCCGCGCCGCGGCGGACGCGAGTGGACGCCCGGAGGCAGCGGCGGAGTTCAAGCTCCTGATTGTGAGCCCGGCTGCCCGCGGGCTGGGCGTCGGCGGCGGCCTCGTGAGCCGTGGCGAGGACCATCTTGCGCAGACGGGAGCCACTGGTTATTACCTCATCACGGACGACACCTGTGACGTGGGGTTTTACGACCACTTAGGCCTTTCTCGCCTGGTGGCGGAAGCCTCGGCGGCGGAGCCCGGAATCAATCTTTATGTCTATGGCAAGGAGCTCTAGATGCCTGAAGTCACAAGCGCCGGCCCCGTGCGCGGGCGCTTTGCCCCCACGCCGTCCGGACGCATGCACCTGGGCAACGTCTTCTCGGCCCTGATGGCGTGGCTGTCCGTGCGCAGCGTGGGCGGAACGCTGGTCCTGCGCATCGAGGACCTCGACCCGCGCGCCCAGCGCCGCGAGGTGGCCGAGCTCCTCATGCGCGACCTCGAGTGGCTGGGCCTCACCTGGGACGAGGGTCCGTACTTTCAGAGCGAGCGCACGGCCATCTACCGGGCTGCCGTTGACAAGCTGACCGCCCAGGGGCTCACGTACCCGTGCTTTTGCACCCGCGCGGAGCTCCATGCGGCAAGCGCGCCGCACGCGTCCGACGGCACCTACCTCTACCAGGGAACTTGTCGCAATCTGAGCGCCGAGGAGATTTCGAGAAGAGCAGCCCTCCGGCCGCCGGCGACGCGCCTCAAGGTGCCGCCGGCAAACGACCCGGCAGGCA
This sequence comes from Paratractidigestivibacter faecalis, assembly GCF_003416765.1. NCBI lineage: Bacteria > Bacillati > Actinomycetota > Coriobacteriia > Coriobacteriales > Atopobiaceae > Paratractidigestivibacter > Paratractidigestivibacter faecalis. The sequence goes on from NZ_QSNG01000001.1 coordinate 1,878,605, forward strand.
CCGTCACCTGGACTGACCTGGCCTTTGGCCCTCAAACCGAGGTGCTGGCCCAGGAATGCGGGGACTTTCTCGTGCGGCGCAGCGACGGCGTCTTTGCCTACCAGTTGGCCGTCGTGGTCGACGACTGCCTGATGGGCGTCAACCAGGTTGTTCGCGGATCAGACCTGCTGGGATCCTCCGCGAGACAGACCTACCTGGCACGCCTGCTGGGCTACGAGCCGCCGACGTTTGGCCACGTCCCCCTGCTGGTGGCACCTGACGGGCGGCGCCTCTCCAAGAGGGACCGCGACCTTGATTTGGGTGGCCTGCGCGAGGCGGGCCTGAGCCCCAGCGGAATCATCGGCGCGCTTGCCTCGATGGCCGGCCTCGTGCCCGCAGGCACCGTGGCCACGCCCGAGGAGCTCATCCCCGCGTTCAGCTGGCAGAAGCTGGCCGACCGGATTGCCTCCAAGGGAGAAGACATCGTGGTCACGGACGGTTTTCTGGCAGAGGGTTCAAGCTAACCCTTGTGGCCGCGGGCATTTGTGAGGTATGATTCCAAAGCACCAAATTTGGAGAGCTGACCGAGAGGCCGAAGGTGCTCGCCTGCTAAGCGAGTATTCCCCCTAAGGGAATCTGGGGTTCGAATCCCCAGCTCTCCGCCAGATTGTTCAACCCGCCCTGCCAGCCAGGGCGGGTTTTCTTTTGTTGATGAGCCGCCTATCTGCAGCGCTACCATTCGCTATCACACTTCCTTCATATTTAGAAATCCTCATTGACAGATGGAGGAAGTAACGGCATTATAAATAACCGCACGCGGCGTTACCTCAGCTGGATAGAGGACCTGACTACGAATCAGGGCGTCATAGGTTCGAATCCTATACGCCGCACCACGCAAACTAAGAGGCTCCTTCGGGAGCCTCTTTTTTTGTTGCCTTTCGGCAGGCGATAAGCACGCGCCCCCTCGCAAACGCCCCTACCCTACCGGCCGGTAATGAATGCCCGAGGTATCTCCCACCCCCATGTACGCGTAGGGCACGCCCTGCGCATCGCAACGGTCCATGAGGTCAACCAGGGCATTCTCCTCTCCACTGGCAAACTCCGTCAGGGCGGCCGCGGCATCGCCGCCAGGACGCCCCAGCGTCGCGGCCAGCCCCTCAAGCGCCGCCACGTCAAAGATCATCCTCGCCGTGTGCGAAGACTCCCCGTACGCAATGAAACAGCTCTTACCGGCAACGATCTCCTCAAGCGCCAACGCTCCAGACTCCTGAGAGCCAACCCGCATCACACGCACGTCCCCCGCCGACTCAAACCGAGCAACCTCCCGCATAGTGCCCCTTCCGTCTTCCCATTTTGGGATATTCTATCACAAGAATAGAACGCTTGTTCTTGTCTACTGGCCAGGTTCTTCAGGGCGCAGGTTCGGCTGCTCCAACTCTGCTGGCGTAGAATCATCAGTCAAAGTGGCGTAAAACGCTCAGTCAGGTTGGCGTAAAATCATCAGTCAAATTGGCGTAAAACGCTTAGTGACGCAGGTAGAGAGGCATTTTTATGACTGTCGGCACATTGGCTCCCAAAGGCTACAGGCCTCGACTCATAGAGCCGAAGCTGGACTCTCTGATGCAGGCGTTTGGCTGCGTTGAAATCAACGGTCCAAAGTGGTGCGGCAAGACTTGGACGGCCATGACCCGAGCCGCCAGCATGACTAGACTTGATTCCCCCTCTGACCGCGACGCCGCTCGTCTCGATCCGTCCCTCGCCCTCATTGGTCAGAAGCCCCATCTTGTTGATGAGTGGCAGGAGGTCCCCGAAGTCTGGGATGCCGCCCGCCGCGCCGTTGATGCATCAGGAAACGAGCGCGGAATGCTGCTGCTCACGGGCTCAACGGCATTGAACCCCAGTGATCGTCCAAAAGTCCACCATTCGGGCACGGGGCGCATCGCACGTCTCTCAATGCTGCCCATGACCCTCTTTGAGACCGGTGATTCATGCGGCGAGGTGTCTCTCGCCCCCCTGTTTGAAGGCAAGCCCCTCAGCCCGACCCGTCGCGAGACCGGTCTTCAAGAGGTAGCTAGCTGGTGTTGCAGAGGCGGCTGGCCCGCAAACCTTGGCATCAATGACGCCTCTGCGCAAGAGACCGCAGCTCAGTACATTCAGTCCTTAACCGACGTCAACGTCATGGAGGATGGGCGCTCTCCAGAGACTGCAATGGCGCTGATGAGTGCCCTTGCGCTCAATCTCAGCCAGGCGGCAACCATTAAGACCTTGTCAAAAGACATGGGTGCGGAGAATGCCCTCAGCCAGAACACCATCAACGAGTACCTTGAGCTACTGAATCGTCTTAAGGTTACCGAGCAGCTAAATGGTTGGGAGCCACCGATGCGCTCCAAGGCACGCGTTCGCATCAAGCCAAAGAGGTACTTCTGCGATCCGTCTCTTGCCGCGGCCCTTCTGGGCGCCACGCCCGACCGCCTTATGCGCGACACCCAGACACTCGGAATGCTCTTCGAGAACCTGGTCATTCGCGACCTGCGCGTCTTCCTCTCAACCTATAGGGGCCTTGGCAGCACCCTGCACTACTACCGCGACGAGAAGGGCCTCGAGGTGGACGTCATTGTTGAACACGCTGGTCGTTGGGCCGGCATCGAGGTCAAGCTCAGTGACACCAAGGCCGATGACGCCGCTCGCAACCTCCTTGCTCTGAAGAGGAAAGTCACCTCAAACCCTGCGGCCCAAAACGCAGAACCTGCCTTCCTGGCGGTAATCGTAGGCAGAGGCGCGCTCGCCTACACTCGCGATGACGGCGTCATGGTCATCCCTGCCGCAACGTTGACGGCGTAGGGCGGCCGAGTCACGCCCCACGCCGTCAACGTTACTTGCCAGCTCAAACTCAATGGCACCTGTCGTAGTAGACCTTCACGTCTTCAAATTGTTGGAAATACTCAAGCCGTGCCCTCACCGCTTGGGCAACGTTACGTCTCATTCGTTCGCCCACCGATTCTTCATTAGGAAACTCGCTGCTTCGATAGACAAAAGATATCTATTCAACAGGCAAATACCTAACAAGAGCCGCCACGTTTGGCAAACCAGCTATAGAAAAGAGGGATCTAAAGCGAGGCGTGCAAAAAAAATTGCTTCGATTTCCGATGTGCATAAACGACTGCAGCCAATTGACGTTCTCTGAGTCTATTTCGTTCTTCCCGAGTTTCGAAACATCTGCGCACACAACGAGCGACTCTATTGCGCACTCAGGAAGAGCGCGGATTTTGGCGAAATGCTTACCCTTCTTTCACTGGTCATTCCACGCGAGAACGTGAGAGCGCTACGAATCGGCCTCAATTCCCTCCTTGAGGATTATTGCGGGCGCGCTCCCAAAGAAGTTCTGTCGGCACTCAGCGGAGCAGCCTCAAAACTCACTTCTGCCGATACCTGAGCAATCGCCGTTTGCATGTGAAGTTGAACGGTGGCCGCCGACTGAACGACCACTTTCACATGCAAACAGCGGGGAGTACACAGGGCGGCCGAATAATCGGTCGGAAATTCGTTGAAGTATCAGAGAAACCGCAGGTCACACGGCAACGGATTCGTGGAACTCGGGCGTTTCCTACCGTTTTTTTGATAGGCAACGCCCGGCCGACGGAGATGACGGCCACGGCAACAAAAAAAAACGGCGCCCGCACGAGGATGTGCGGGCGCCGTTGGCGTTGCGGGTCTGGCGAAAAGTGCAGCTACTAGGACCTGCGAATCATCTCGGTTACGAGGGCGGCCACCTGGGCGGCCTGGGCGGGGTTGACGCGCTCGATGACGTCGGCCGGGGTGCCGGAGAGCGCCTTCATGCCGCTGGGGTCAACACCGGTGATGGTGATGGAGCGCACGTGGGCGCGCATAGACGGCGTGGCGTCGGTACTGCCCCACTCGTGCTCCGCCTGGGCAAGACCAATGTGCAGGTCAGCGGCGGTGCGGGCGAGGCTCCTCACCATGCGGCGGTCCGCTCGGCGAGAATTGATGATGCCCTCGCGCGTGAACACGGTGAGCTCGCCGGCGCCGACGGCATCAATGTTGATCACAAACGCGCCGCGGATCTGCTTGCGGTGCTGGGCCAGGAAGGCCTTCATGCCCGCGTGGCCGAGGCCGCTGGCGCCCAGGCCCACGAACCAGATGTCGTGGCAGAGAAGAGCGTCGTCGTTCATGGCCAGTACGGCGTCGCGCAGGTCCTCGTCGGTGGGGGCTGCGGCGCCGGAGTCCGCGGGGTTCTCGCCGGCAGGGGCGTCTGCGGCGGAGACAAACTCGGGGGCCGCGCCGGGCGTGCCGGCCACGGCAGCCTCGGCGGCGGCGTCGGCAGGGGCGGCCTCGTCCTCGACGAGCCTCAAGCCGGCGCGGGTGGTGGCGCCGCCCTTCCAGCCGCCGTCCTCGTCGCCCCAGTTCTCGTCATCGGTGATGCCGAGCCAATCCTCGCGCTGGTCGTCGGCCTCGGCGGCGCCCTTGTGACCAAACGGCAGGTTGATCTTGGGCAGCTTGAAGCCGCCAAAGCGGTGCTTGCCCTGGGCGGGCTTGCCCTGGGCAGCGTCAAAGCTGCCGGCGGAGATGGTGCCAAAGGACTGCGCGGGGGCCGCAGGCTGCTGCGGTGCGGGAGCCGGAGCGGGCACTGCGGACGGGCGACGGACCGTGGACGGCTGAGCGGGAGCCTGGGTCACAACCTGGCCGCGCGGGTCCGTGGCAAACGGGTCCATGGACTCCTCGCCCGGGTTGGGCAGATCAAACAGGGAGGCGCGGCGCGCGGGGTTGGGAGCCTGCGGGCGGAAGCTGGTGTGGCCCCACTCCGGGTCCTCGGGAGCGGCCGGGCGCTGGCGCTGCGCGGGAGCCGTGGGCTGGGTGGCGTCGGCGTCGCCCATGGCGGTGAGACCCGCGGCATCGCCGTCGCCGGCCTGCGCGGGCTCGGCGTCAGAGACGAGGTTGAAGCGGCCGGTGGCCGTGAGGTCCTCGCCCGTCACGACGGGGACCTCTGCCGTGGCGCCGAGCTCGGGCTCCGCCGGAGCGGCCGGAGCGGCGGCCGTCACATCGGCCTCGACCGGCTGGAAGCTCGCGGTCTGGCCGGCGCCGGCGGCCTCGGCGGCCTCGGCGGCCTGCTCTGCGGCTGTGGCGGCAACCTCCTCGGCAGGCACCTGCTCCATGACGTCGGTCTTGTACTCAATCTGGCAGTCCTCGGGGAGCATGCCCAAGCTGCGAAGGACGTCGGCGCCGTGGCGCACGCCCTCAACGGGCACGGGACGCCACTGGGGCTCGGCGGGAACGAACGGGGCCGCGGCAACCGTGGCGCCGGCGTCGGGCGCGCCCTGGGCAGCGGCCGCAAAGTCCGCGGGATTCTCGCCAGCAGCGCCGTCTACGGCGGAGGCGTCGTCATAGGAGGAGACGGCGTCAAAGGCGGGCTCGGCGGGCACCCAGTCGGCGGGGTCCTCGTTTGCGGGGTAGGCGCTCTGCTCGCCGGAGGGGCGGACGTTCTCAAGGATGCCCAGCATGGCGGCCACGCCGGTCTTGTTGTCGTTTGCGCCCTCGGTGCTGAGCGTGAAGAGCTCCACAATGCCGGTAACGGCAAGGAGCAGAAGCGGCAGCGCAGCGATGAGGCCGACGACCCACAGGATGCGGCGGAAGACCTCGGGCAGGAAGGCCATGATCTGGAAGAGGGTAGCCACGGCCACGGCCAGCACGCACCACTTGCTGAAGCGCCAGGCCATGGGCAGGTACGGCGCGAGGGGCGTGGAGTAGACGGGGTTCTCGTGCGGGGTGTCGTAGTGGGCGACGATGACGATGGGGCGGACGCCCTTCTGGACCAGCGGGCCCTCGCCCTTGTGGAAGGCAACCACGTTCTGGCTGCGCGCGGAGGGGCCGAGCTTCTCCACAAAGTCATTGCCCAGGTAGCGAGCCACAAAGGCCGCCATGGGGAGCGCCACCAGCACAAAGCCGATGACGGTCAGCGGCACGGCGCCAATGCCCACCAGCAGCATGCCCACAAAGAGCATGGCAAACAAAATCTGATCCATGACGCCGCCAAAGGCCTTGGCGTCAAACTCCTCGATGGAAGGCTCCACGCCGTGTCGGCGCATGATGTCCGCGATGGTCTGTGCGGCCTGGTACTCCTCCTGGCTGTTTGCCGGAGCAATCCCGACGTTCTGGTCGAGCTGGTCCAGGTAGTCATGTGTCATGGCCATGCTGTGCGTCCTTTTGGTAAGTCTCTGATGCGTTTGGTGCGTTGCTGCATACAATCTAGACAGTATACGGCTTATGGTGCAGATTCGTTGAAAACTCGCAGATGCCTGGCGCAGGCGGTGAGTCGCGGGCGCAGGGGCGTTATCCCGGGAGGTCAGATGGGCAGCAAAGAGATGACCAAGGACGACGAGAAGGTCGAGCGCATAGCCTCGTTGGCTGCGTACTTCATGCAGGCGAGAAGTGCCGTCAGCTCCGAGGCAATCCATACGAGGTTTTATCCATCACTGAGCGTCGACAGCTTCAACAAGGCGTTCTCGCGCGACCGTGCCGACCTTGCCATCTGCGGCCTGGTGCTGAAGAAGTGCGGCTCAGGTGACTCGCGCGCACTCTGGAAGGTTGACGAGGAGACTTCCTACGCGGACTCCACCGCACTCTCTCCGACCGACGCCTTTGCGTTTGCCCTGGCCTGCCAGCCGCTCCTTCGCACCGAGGGCTTCCCGCTCTCCACCGACCTGGACTTTGCGCTCAAAAAAATCTACAACTACTTTGACTCCGAGGCCGTCAGCTTTGCAAGCGGCCACAAGGACTCGCGCGAGGAGAGGGTCCTGCGCACGAGCATGGCCACCGGCAAGGCGTTTGAGATGGAATACGAGGATGCAAAGGGGCAGGTCAGCACCCGTGTGATTGCCCCTTATGGCACGTTCTCGTTCCGCGAGCGGCTCTACGTGGTTGGCCCGCAGGTGGAGCGGGACGGGACGGTGGTGCTGGACAGCGTGCGCACGTATCGCTTTGAGCGCATCCTGAAGGCCAAGCTCACCTCCATTGCGTTTGAGGTACCGCGCGACTTTGACATCAGTGACCACCGCAAGCTGCCGTTTCAGATGGGCGAGCCGGTCTGTGAGGGGCACTTTGACGTGCCCGAGGCGGCGAGGGCGGAGGTCCTGAAGGCCGGCGCGCGGCTTGCCGACGGCCAGGGTGAGCTCGTGGCCGCGGTGAGCAGCCTTGAGGACGCCGCAGCGTGGGCCATCTCGGTCGGCGCTCGTCCCACGGCACCAGAGGAGCTGGTCACGGCATGGAGGAAGCAGCTTGAGGGGGCGGTCCGCAATGGCTAGGGCTGGTCGTACGGGTGGCGTGGACGCGGCACGAGAGATCGTGAGCGTCATTGGCGCGCTCAGCACCGAGGGTGACGAGGTCAACCCGGGCGCCATTGCTTCTCGCATGGGCAAGACGCCCGAGGAGGCCAGCAAGTTCATGGACATGCTGCTCTACCTGGGCACGGATGATGTCGGGCTCAAGCTTTGCGCCGAGTTTGACGATGACGATACCCCCTATTTTGTGGACTCCGCCGCAGGAAGGCCGCTGCGCCTGACCAAGGCGGAGACCCTTGCCGTCCAGGCGGCGCTTGCCTGGATGGGCACCCCGGAGGACGACCCGCTGGCAGCGACGGTCAACCGGGCCCTGGGGGCACCGGACTTTGCCGGCAAGACGGTGCACAGGATGCTTGCGCCGGCAGGCTCGGCCGAGGTCGACGCCACCAGGAGCGCCTGTGCACATGCCATCGCACGCAAGCTTGACCTGCGCATTGTCTACCGGAAGTCCGGCGCCTCGACCGACGAGGTGCGCCTGGTGCAAGACGCAAGGCTTCGGCAGGAGGACGGCAGCTGGTACCTAACTGGCACGGACCCCAGCCGCGGTGCCAGGCGGGACTTCAAGCTGGAGCGCATCTCCTCGGTTGAGGCTGTTGCGCGCGCGGAGGAGGCGGTCGAGCCTGCCGGCCCCGCGAGCGAGCCGCGGCGAGTCACGCTGGTGTTTGACTCGGAGCACTGGCTGGAGCTTCTCCCCTGGCACGACCTTGAGGTGACAAGGCGGGCAGACGGCACCCTCATGGCAAAGACGGCCTGGTACGGGGGCATGTGGCTGCCCAGGATGATTGCCGCCTGCGGCGGCCACGTCACCTGCGACGACCCCATGCTCGCAGCCGCCGTCCACGGCCTTGCGGCCGCAGAGCTGAGGCAGTAGGGCCAAAATAACGCGAAGAGGGACCCCGCTGGCCCTGGTCGGCCCCGGCTTACCCCTGACTCTGCCGCCAGAACTCTATGTAGCGTCGGACGTTGGCGGAGTCCAACATCTGCACGTTCTTGCTGGGCAGGCTCTTGATGAACGTCTTGCCGTAGCGCTTGGTGGCCAGGCGCGAGTCGGCCAGCACCAGGACGCCGGAGTCGCTCGCGCTCCTGATGAGGCGCCCGGCGGCCTGCTTGACGGAGATCACTGCCTCCGGCAGCGAGTACCTCCACCAGGCACGCTCCTCGCGGGCATCGCGCTCGCGGACCAGCGGGTCATTGGGGCTGGCAAACGGCAGCTTGGGAATCACCACGCAGCGCAGCGTGTCTCCCTGCGCGTCAAACCCCTCCCAGAAGGACTTGAGCGCCAGCAGAGAAAGGCTCTCCTCCTTCATGAAGCGGTCGCGAAGGCGGCGCGGGCTGGTGCCGCGCTCCTGGCAGGCCAGGTCAAGGCCCTCGGCGGCCAGACGCGGGCGCAGCCCCTCGTAGACGCGCTCCATGTCGCGCCTGTTGGTGAACAGCGTCAGCACCGAGCCGCCCATGGAGACGTGCACGTCAAACAGCAGGTCCTCCAGCGCGCCGATGTAGGCGCGGTCGCTGGGCGCCGGCATGTCCTTTGCAACCACCGCGGCCATGTGCGAGTCGTAGTCAAAGCTCGAGTCAAGCCGCAGAGCGCGGTGCTTGCCCTCCGGCAGCCTGGAAAGGCCCACGCCCTCGTTGAAGTGCTTGAAGTCGTCGCCAACAGCAATGGTCGCGCTGGTAAAGACAACGCTCTCCATCTCGGGCAGCCAGCGCTCGGCAAGGTCCGCGCCCACGTCGATCTTCTCGGCAACAAGGCGCTCGGCGGCCATACGGCGCTTGGAGCGGCTGAGCTGCGCAGAGTAGACGTAGCGGTCGTCCTCGCCGTCGCAGATAAGGCGGATGCCGGCCAGCAGATCACCCAGGAACCTGCAGGACTCGCCCAGGTCGGCCGCCAGCTGGGGAGAAGCCCCCGCCAGAAACGCCTGCGCCTCCTTGAGCTGCTTGACGCCCTCTGCCAGCACGGACGCAGCCTTCTGGCCGCAGTCGCGCACGGCTCCCCACTCTTCGCTGGCGCGCACGTCGGCGTCAATCCACAGGGTCATGAGGTCGTAGCCGCCGTCGGAGCGGGCCAGGCCGGCCAACTCGTGCACGGCCACAAAGAGGTCCGCCACGTCCACGGAGGCGCGGGCCACCGTTGCGGCGGCTTTGGTCAGAAGCCCCTGGATGGTGGTGGACCCGTCCAGCATGGCGGACTGCACCAGCAGACTGTGGATGACGCCGGTCTTGGTGCCGCCGAGCAGCTCAAACGCCATGCGGGCCTCTTCGCCGGAGACCTCCACGGCCCACTGGCGGCGCGCCTCGGACTCAAACGCGTGGGCCTCGTCGATGACCCAGTGGCGCACCGGCGGCAGGATCTTGCCCTCGGCCTCCACGTTGCGCAGCAGCAGCGAGTGGTTGGTCACCACCACGTCCGAGCTGGCCGCACGGCGACGGGCACCGTGGAGCAGGCACTCGTTGGGGTAGTACGGGCAGCGCGCGTGCAGGCACTCGCCGGACTTGATGGTGAGCATCTGGCGCGGCACGTATCGCCAGCGAATTCCCAGCGCGTCCAGGTCTCCGTCGGGGGACTGGCAGGCAAACGCATAGGTCACGGCTATGGCCGTGAGCATGTCCCCGCCCACGGCGTTATCGGAGCGGCCGTCGTGCTGCGCCAGCGAGAAGGGCAACTCGTCCTTGACCGCGCGGTCAAGGCGGTGCAGACACGGGTAGTGGTCGTAGCCCTTGAGACTGGCGAAGGTCAGGCCGTGCGGCAGGGCCTCCGCCAGGGCCGGCAGCTCGTGGGAGACCAGCTGGTCAGTGAGGGCATTTGTCTTTGTGGCCACGCCCACGGTGACATTGTTGCGCTGGGCAAAGAGCACCTCGGGCAGCAGGTACGCCACGGACTTGCCCACGCCGGTGCCGGCCTCTATGGCGCGGTGCGTGGAGGTTGCCAGGGCGTCGGCCACCTCGCAGGACATCTGGACCTGCTCGGGGCGGCTCTCCAGGCGCTCGTACATGCGGGCCACGGCGCCCGCGGAGCCAAACTCCTCGCGCACCTCGGTGGCGGCGACGGGCTTGACGTGGTCCTTCTCGGCTGCGTCGTCGCGCTGCTTGGCCACGGACTCTCCCAGCAGCTGCGCGCGCACTCCCTTGAGCGAGAAGCGCACGGGGCCGTCGGCGAGCGCCAGGTGAGAGAGCACCGGGCGGAAGGGCCAGTCAATCTCGGGGTGCATGTCTGCCAGGTGGCCGAGCAGCCCCGCCGGCAGGTCGGTGAGGGCACACAGGATGATGCGCCACATGCCGCAGAGGGCTGCCACGTCGTCGCCGGCGCGGTGGGTCACGGAGGCGCAGTCAAAGGCCTCCGCCATGTCCGCAAGGCGGTGAGAAGAGAGGCGCGGCAGGGCGATGCGTGACAGCGCCAGCGTGTCTATCCAGGTGTCCGAGACGTTCACGCCGCCGGGGACGGCCTCCACGAAGGTGCGGTCAAAGGTGGCGTTGTGGGCCAGCACCGGGGCGCCACCCACAAAGTCCGCCAGGGCCGCCACGGCCTCGCGGGCGTCCGGGGCGTCTGCCACGTCCACCTGGCTGATGCCCGTGAGCTGCACGATCTCTGCCGGGATGAGGCAGTGCGGGTTGACGAAGGTCTCGAAGGTCTCCACGACCTCGCGGCCGCGCAGGCGGGCGGCAGAGATCTCTATGAGCGTGCAGTCCTTGAACGAGAGGCCCGTGGTCTCGGTGTCAAGGACCACAACGTCGTCCTCGAGCAGGCCAAACTGCTGGGTATGGGCACGCTCGGCAAGCGTCGCGTAGGCCGCGCGGACAGAGGCCGGCGTGCAGGGAAGGATGAGGTCATCCAGCGTCTTGGATTGGGTCATCTAGGTGTCTACCTCGGGTTCTCTAGCGGGTTGGGTGCCTGAATGAGATAAAGGGACTGTCCCTTTTTCTCAGGCCTCGAGGGCAAGCTCGACGAAGCGGGTGCAGAGCTGCGGGAACTCTATGCCGGCGTGGCGGGCGGAGTCGGGCAGGAGGCTGCTTGCGGTCATGCCCGGGATGGTGTTGGTCTCCAGGATGACGGGCTCGCCCGCGGCGGTGACGATGAAGTCGCTGCGAGAGCAGCCGCGGCAGCCAAGGGCCTTGTGGGCGCGGCAGGCCATATCCTGCGCAAGGGCGTAGACCTCGGGAGAAAGGCGCGCCGGAATGATGTGGTGAAGCGCGGAGGGCTCGTACTTGACCTTGAGGTCGTAGAACTCGGCGTCGTAGGCAATCTCCACCACGGGCAGGGCCTCGGGCTCGTCGTTGCCAATGACGGGCACGGTGATCTCGGTGCCCTCGATGCACTCCTCCACAAGCACCCTCTGCCCGGCGGAGCCGGCCAGCTCGATGGCGGCCGCAAGCTCCTCGCGGCTGTTGACGCGGCTGATGCCAAAGCTGGAGCCGTTGCCGCAGGGTTTGACAAAGAGCGGCAGGCCCAGGTTCTGGATGACGGCGTCCACCTGCTCCTCGGTGAGGACGGTGCCGGGCCTCATGTCAAAGCCGCGCGGCGCGCGAATGCCCGCTGAGCGGTAGACGGCCTTGGCAAACTCCTTCTCGGTGCCCACGGCGCTGGCAAGCACGCCAGAGAACGCGTAGGGGATGTGGAGTATCTCGAGGAAGCCCTGGATGCAGCCGTCCTCGCCGTAGCGGCCGTGAAGCGCGGGGAAGGCCACGTCGTAGCCGCCGGCCACGAGCCTCTGCGGAAAGTCCTTCTCGGCAATGTCATAGAGGTCTACCTGCGCAAACCCAGCGTCGAGAAGTGCCTGGCGGCACTGAGTGCCAGACTGCATGGAGATGTCCCTCTCGTCTGACCAGCCACCGGCCAGAACGGCCACCCTGAGGGTCTTGAGTTGCTCTGCGTCCATTGAAGCTCCTTAGCGGCAGGCCCACGAGCTGGTATGCTCTTCAGGCAGTTAGTAAGTATCGTTCCCGTTGGTTGCCAACAGTGGTTTAGCTCTGTTGAGAATACTCCACCACGGGGATGCCACGCTGAGGGGAGCGTCATGACCAATTCCACCAACGGTGGTTCCGGGGCGGCCGCGGGTCTTGTCAACCTGAAGTCGCTCTCTCACAAGGAGCTTGCGGAGCTCATCGAGTCCCTGGGGCAGCCCAGCTTCCGCACCAAGCAGGTCGAGGACTGGATCTGGAACAAGAACGTCAGTTCTCTGGACGAGATGACCAACCTGCCCAAGACGCTGCGCGAGGCACTTGCCGCCAAGGTCAGCGTGGGAGGCGTGGAGGAGGTTGCCCGCCAGGTCTCTTCTGACGGCAGCCGCAAGTACCTGCTGCGCTACCCCGACGGTGTCACCGTCGAGTGCGTCGGCATGCCCACCAAGAACCGCCTTGCCGTCTGCGCCAGCACGCAGGCCGGATGCGCCATGGGCTGCGCCTTCTGCGCCACCGGCGCCGCTGGCCTCACGCGCTCCCTCACGTCCGCAGAGATCTACGAGCAGGTCATGCACGTGCGCGATGACTTCAACACGCGCGTGACCAGCGTCGTCCTCATGGGCCAGGGCGAGCCGTTCATGAACTACGACGCCACTCTGGGCGCCCTGCGCAAGCTCAACAACCCTGACGGCGGCGGCATTGGCGCCCGTCACCTCACTGTCTCCACCTGCGGCGTCATTCCCAACATCATCCGCTTTGCCAAGGAGCCGGAGCAGTTCACGCTGGCCGTCTCCCTGCACTCCGCGGTGCAGTCCACCCGCAACGCGCTCATGCCGGGCGTCAAGAAGTACTCCCTGGTCAACCTGTACAACACCATGGGCGAGTACGTGAACAAGACCGGTCGCCGTCCCACTTACGAGTACGCGCTCATCGGTGGCGTCAACGACACGGGAGAGGAGCTCAACGCGCTGTGCGACTTCTGCAAGGGCACGCTGGCGCACGTCAACCTCATCCAGCTCAACGAGGTCAGTGGCTCCAAGTTCAAGCCTTCCACGCCGCAGCGCGCTCAGGACTTTGTGCAGCGCCTTGCGCGCGTTGGCGTCGAGGCCACCATCAGGAACTCCCGCGGGTCCGACATTGACGCAGCCTGCGGTCAGCTCCGGCAGCGCATGGCGGGAAAGTAGTCCCTCTTACTGCCCGAGTGACGCAAAGGTCGGTTACCTGCATTTCGCTGGTGACCGACCTTTTTCTTTCACCTTTTGCCCTTTAGGCGAGAAGAACACGTGTTCTGTTTAGAATCCCAAAGCCTGCCATTGAGCTGCAGTTGACTGGGCGTTTGGCAGCGGACTCTCGTCTTTCATCGTCACGCCCTGGGCATCCTCAACGATTTGACTGATTTTGTCGTAGGAGGACTTGACCGAGGTGGCAGCTGACTTGAGCTGTGACTTGGCCTCATCGGAGAGACAGAACTTATAGAGATAGGCAGCCCCGATGGCGAGCAGACCCGCAGTTACAAGCGTTGTCTTCACGCGCACGGCTATTCATCTCCATACGGGTTCTGAGCAGCAATCATCTCCACGATGTGGGCAAGCATGTCCTCGTCGGCAAACTCTATTTCAATCTTGTTCTTGCCGCGGACGTTCTTGATCTTGACGTTGGTGTTCAGAGCCTGACGGAGCTCGCGAGCCGCCCTCTTGAAGGACTGAGGGGCTGGCTCTCTCCTGGGCTTGGAAGGCTCTTCTGTGCCAGAAAATAGCGGGGCAAGACGTTCTGTCTGACGGACCGACAGATTCTCGTTGACGACCTTCTCTGCCAGTCTGATGCGGCCTTCCTCAGTGGGCACGGCAAGGATGGCACGGGCGTGCCCGGCAGTGATGCGGCCATTCTCAAGGAGATCCTGCACCTCACTAGGCAGGTCCATCAGCCTCAGCGTGTTGGTGATCGCGGACCTGGACTTTGAAAGAATCTTTGAGAGCTCCTCCTGTGTGAGGTCCTTCTCGTCAAGGAGCTGGCGGTAGCCACGGGCCTCCTCAAGGGGAGTCAGGTTGGAGCGCTGCAGGTTCTCGATGAGGGCAAGCTTGAAAACGTCCTCATCGGAAATCTCCCGGATGACAACGGGAACCTCTTCAAGGCCCGCCAACTTTGCAGCCTGATATCGGCGCTCGCCAGCAACGATCTCGTAAGACGTTCCGTGCTTGCGAACAAGAATAGGCTGAAGGATGCCGTTCTGCTTGATTGAGTCCGCCAGCTCAGAGAGCTCGGTCTCATCAAAGGTCTTTCTTGGCTGTCCCTTGTTGGGCTTGACCTTGGAGATGGGAAGAACCGAGTCTGACTTCATTGCTGCAGTCTCAGCATCAGCCTCACCCATCAGAGAGACGAGACCTTTTCCCAAACCAGCCTTCTTAGCCACGGTTAATCACTTCCTTTGCAAGCTTTGCATAGGCAGAAGCACCCTTGGAAATGCGGGCATACATAGAAACTGGCATGCCATGGGAAGGCGCCTCAGCAATTTTGACGTTACGCGGAATGATGGTCTTGAACATCTTCTTACCAAAGAAGGCCTGAACCTCATCCACAACCTGCTTAGAGAGCGTTGTACGACTATCGAACATAGTCATAACAACGCCAAAGATTTCCAAATCAGGGTTCATGCGCTTCTTTACCATGTTCATGGATTCAAGAAGCTTAGTAACACCCTCAAGTGCGTAGTACTCACATTGAATCGGAATAATCAGCGAGTCTGCTGCGATGAGTGCATTGATTGTCAAAAGGCCTAAAGACGGGGGACAGTCGATGATTACGAAGTCAAACTCGTCCTTAACCGTCTCGAGGGCCTCTTTGAGCACAGATTCACGAGCCATCGTGTTGACAAGCTCGATTTCAGCACCTGCTAACTGAATGGTAGCTGGTGCAACAAACACCTTCGGCTCGCAAGTCTCCTGAATTACATCGGCAATGGGCACGTTATTGAGAATGACGTCATAAATGTCGTTCTCAAGCTCATCCTTCTCGATGCCAAAACCGCTGGAAGCATTTCCCTGCGGGTCAAAGTCAACGATAAGCACCTTTTTGTTGGCCTCGCCAAGACAAGCAGCAAGGTTAATCACCGTTGTAGACTTGCCAACACCGCCCTTTTGGTTAATCGTCGCAATAACCCTCGTGTTGCGACTGGGAAGTCCTCGTTTCACGTCTGTATAGCTCACGTGACCCTCCAAATGCAGTTCGTTGGCCTATGTAGATGGTGATTGGACTACATCATACGAGAATGTTCCACGTGAAACATTGTGATTCTCAACCTCTTTTGATTGGCATATGTTTCACGTGGAACATGAATGGCCCTAACGTTTCACGTGAAACGTTAGGGCCCTTAATATCAGTGAATTCGAATTGGACTTATACGACTAAATACCCAGCGGCTGATTCTTAGCCATTCCGTTCTGTCTCGGCAGCTTGATCTTAGACATGGCAATCTTCTGATACTGCAGAATCTCACGATGCCCAAGACCGTTAGGCAGCTCGCATGTTTCACGTGAAACAAACTTCATGCCACAGATCTTTGCCGCACGGTTGGCAGCAGACAACTCGTCCTCAGTCGGATTAGCCTTCTCAAGAACAAGAAACCCGTTCTTCTTGAGCAGCGGAGCCGCATACTCAACCAGAACATTGGACTGAGCCACGGCACGTGCAAACACATACGAGAAGGACTCAGGCCTCTCCAAGGCCAACTCTTCAGCCCTCACATGAAGAGCTTCGACGTTGTCCAACCCAAGCACCGTAGCAAAGTCATTGACTGCATTGACCTTCTTGCCAACAGAGTCAATCAACACCGCATGGGCACCCGTAGCAATGGCCAGAGGGATGCCAGGGAAGCCAGCACCAGTGCCTACGTCCAAAACGACGTCCTGAGAGCCTATCTGAGACGAGATAAAGGCAAGGGGCATAAGAGAGTCCAGGCAATGCAAGACAAGGCCTTCAGCAGGCTCCGTGATCCTCGTAAGGTTGACAACTTTGTTCTTCTCGATAACGAGGTCCAAATGGGCAACCATGAGACAGGCCTGATTCTCAGTCAAAGGGATGCCATAGTCATTCACATATTCAAGGAGCCTCTGCTCAAGGTCTCTTCTAAGCTCAATGTCCAAAATATGCCTCCTGCCAAAAACTCACGACACAAGAAGTTTTGTCATATAAGAAAAGGGAGGGTGAGAAACTCACCCTCCCTAGAGAATAGCCTATGTAGCTGGTCTTACCTGACGGCAGTCACAACCACGCGACGGTTGGGGTCCTCACCCTCGGAGTGGGTGGTGACGGACTCGTTGCCCAGCAACGTCATGTGGACGATGCGGCGCTCGTAGGCGTTCATGGGGGCCAGGGCAACGCGACCCTGCTTGCAGGCACGCTCTGCAGCGGAAAGAGCAATGGTCTCAAGCTTCTTCTTGCGACGGGTCTTGTAGCTCTCGATGTCCACCACGATGGGGTAGTAGAACTTGATGCGGCTGCTCATCAGGGAGGTCAGCACCATCTGAAGGGCATCCAGGGTACGGCCGTGACGACCAATGAGAACCGCGAGGTCACCACCGTTGACGTCAAGAATCAGTTCGCCCTCGTCACCGTCGTACTCGTCAATGGAAGACTCGGTCTCGCCAAAGAAGGCCAGAATCTTCTTCAGATAGTCAACGGCGAGGTCGGCGACCTTGTCGGTCTCCTCGTCAGTAAGGGCAATGCCGGACTCAAAGTGCTCGCGAATCTCTGCAAACTCGTCGTCCTCGGCAGTATTGAGGGTTCCCTCCACCAGAGTCTCCACCTGGTTCTCAGGGATGCTCTCCTCCATACCAACCTCCTGTAATAGCATCAAAAACGATGCTAATAAACGTAGTCTAACAGCAAATACTAGTAGCTAACTAGTTAGTTCTTCTTGTGGGGGCGAGGCTTCTTCTCCTTGCGCACCACATTGACCTCGACGGGCTTGTTCTTGGCAGCCTCCTCGGCCTCCTTGCGGGCCTTCTCCATGACCTTGTTGGTCACCAGCTGCTGCTGGGCCACCTGCCACAGGGAGGAAGTCACGTAGTAGAGAAGGACGGCAGCCGGGCAGGACCAGCCAAACCAGAGCATCATGATGGACATGACGGCGCCCATGGTGATGGACTGCATGCGCTGGTCACCCTGCATCTGGGTGTTCATCAGCATGGGGACGAGGGTCAGCACACCAAAGAGCAGGTCAAAGATGATGTAGGGGGCAGCAGCGGCCCAGCCGGAGGCGGCAAGCACGCCAGCGACGGAATCGGAGATGGACGGCAGAATACCAAAGAAGGAGGCGTCCACAGGCACGTTCTTCACGACGGTGAAGAGGGCGAAGAAGATGGGCATCTGCAGGAAGAGAGGCAGGCAACCCATGATCGGGTTGAAGTTTGCCTCGGAGTAGAGCTTCATCTGCTCCTCCTGCATGCGAACGGGGTCGTCCGCGTACTTCTCCTGAATCTCCGCAATCTTGGGCTGCATGACCTGCATGTTGGCCGTGGACTTGACCGACTTGGTCTGCAGCGGGGTCAGGATGAGGCGAATGATGAGGGTCAGGATGATGACAGCCAGGCCCCAGTCGCCAGAGACGCCATGGAGCCCCTCGAGCACCATGGTCAGGAAGTTAATGAACCAATCCCACATGTTTCCTCCGTGGCCGTCCCCGGTCAGGGAACGGGATCATACCCGCCATTATGGAAGGGATGGCACCTCAAGATCCTGCGCAGCGCAAGCCAGCCGCCCTTTGCCAGGCCGTAGCGCTCTATGGCCTGGCGGGCATACTCGGAACATGTCGGCATATAAATGCAGTGGGCCCCCATCAGGGGAGAGACTCTCCTCTGATAGAAGGCCACGACCACAAGTACGGCTTTGGCAGCCGCCGACTGCGGGCGGTTTTGGCCCACGTCAGATGCCGGCCTTGGCGAGCATCTTCTGCAGGGCGGCAGCCACAAGCTCGGGTGAGCTGTCATGGGTTCCCGCCGTGGAGAAGAGAATCACGTCATAGCCGTCACGCGGCATGTCGCAGGCACGCGCCGCCTCTCGGAGGACGCGCTTGCAACGGTTACGGTAGACGGCATTGCCTAGACGCTTTGGCGCGACGAAGGCGACCCTTCCGGTGTCGCCTTCGTCGCGTCTAGCTACACGTATGCGCAGGAGGGAGTTGCTAATCCTCTTCCCACGGGAGAAGACCAGCTCAAAATCTTGCTTTGATTTGATGGTCTTCATGCTTTGTTATTTAGACGGTGAGCTGGTGACGGCCCTTGGCACGACGACGAGCGAGCACGGCACGGCCGCCCTTGGTGGCCATACGAGCACGGAAGCCGTGGGTGGTGGCGCGCTTGCGCTTGTTGGGCTGGTAGGTACGCTTCATAGCTATTCCTCCCGGTTGGGTTTAGACGTCGGTAATAGAGCAATAAGCCCAAAGATTGTAAGGGTGTCAACCTCCAGATGTCAATTTCCTTCTCGCACACATCCCGCCCATATTCACAATCTCTTCCGAGGTCAAAGAGGTAGGACGCCACCCCTAGCGGATGGGCTTTCAGACAACACTATATGTAGTGAGATTGCCACGGCAGGCACTTCTCGGCGAGAAAAGTCCCCACAGACCGTCGCGACGTTGATGAAAGAAACGTTCCACAGAAGCGTGCAATGCGGCGGAACGCGGTGAAAAGTTTCGGTTGCATGCTATGATTTTCCAGCCGATTTCAGTGATGAATCCCGAGTTTTCAACAGGCTTTCACAACGTGTTGAAAACTTTCCTTCACATCGAATCTTGCGCGAAAAGTTTTCTTCAAGTGTCAAAACGTTGTTGAAAAGAAGGTTGGAGAGCATGGCCAGAGACTTCTATCCATTTGTGGAGAAAGACCCCTCTACCAGCGATTCTTCCCAACCTCGGGACGTTGTCAAAAACGGCGTCCAAAACCCTGATGAAAACATTTCATCACCCTCCCAGGCGCCCATGGAGGTCAGCACGCCCGCCCGCATTGCCGTCTACGACGACGCGGCGGCGGCCCCGCGCGTGGTCATGGTGGAGCCCAAGGACGTCCGCAGCTTCCTTGAGGAGATTACGGCCACGGTCAACCGTCTCTCGCACGAGCAGGGCGGCACCATCCCCTTCATGGTCATCAGAGAGATCGTCGAGAACTTCATCCACGCCTACTTCAAGGCGCCGACCATAACCATCCTGGACGGCGGAAACACCATCCGCTTCTCTGACCAGGGGCCCGGCATCAAGCAGAAGGACCTGGCCCTTGAGTACGGCACCTCCAGCGCCACCGAGGAGATGAAGCACTACATCCGCGGCGTGGGGAGCGGCCTGCCCTACGCGCAGCAGTACATGGTGGACAAGGGCGGCAGCCTGGACATCGAGGACAACCTGGGCGGCGGCACCGTGGTCACCATCTCCACGCACCCCCGCGAGGAGTCACCGGCCCCGCAGGCGCCCATGGCGGGGGCGTACGGACAGCCCTACCAGCAGCAATGGCCCCAGCAGCCTCAGCCCTTTGGCCAGGCGTACGGCCAGCAGTGGCCGACCCAGCCCTGGCCGCAGCCGTACGGGCAACAGGCTCCGGCAGGCATGCCGCAGCAGCAGCAGACGGGCTGGCAGCAGCCCCAGCCCTACGGCCTGCCCTGGCAGCAGCAGACTCCGGCCGGCATGCCCACCCAGCAGCAGCCCTGGCAGCAGGCAGCGCCGATGGGGCAGCCCGCGGCCCAGCAGCCCTACGCGCCCATGGTTGGCATGCCCGCGGCCGCGCCCCAGCTCAACGAGCGCAGCCAGGCAATCCTGGGCTTCCTGAGCGCCCACGAGCTCTGCGGCCCCACGGACCTGGCAAACGCCCTCGGCGGCTCAAACGCCACGTGGTCCCGCGCGCTGCAGGACCTGGCCGGCCAGGGCGTGGTGATAAAGGACTCCCAGAAGTACCGCCTAACCGGCTACGGGCAGTCTCTTCTCGGCTAGTTTTCAACATCGCGAGGAAGTTATCAACAATCGCGTATACTAGACGGCACTGGTTATAGGCACCCTAGGAAACGCAGCCAAAATGGAACTATCACTGGAATCAGATGCCGAGGCCCTGTGGCAGGACTCCCTTGACCTGCTGACGGGCGAGGGCGCCCCCGCCGCCCTGCTGGCCATGCTGCAGAAGTGCACTCCCGTGCAGCTGGAGGACGGCGTCCTCCACGTGGAGACCCCCATGCGCATGGTGGCAAAGAGCGTGGCAAAGAACGCGGCCGTAATAGAGGCGTGCCTCGAGCAGGCAGCCTTCGAGCCCGTAAGGCTTGACGTGCAGTTTCGCCAAGGGGCGGCTGTTGCCGCCGTGCCGGCCGCGGCGGCGCCCGCGCAGCCCGTGCCCGTTCCGGCCCCGGCCCCGGCCGCGTCAGTGCCGGAACCCGCGGCCGCCACGCCCTTCTCGCCGGTAAAGAAGCCCGGGCCCGCGCCGGAGCCGCGGGCAGAGAGGCCGCGCGGCCACGTGCTCATGGGCGCCGCCGGCTCCGTCATGACGCCCGAGGAGCTCAGGCGCTGGGACGCCGCCGTCAGCGGCGCCCCCGCAGCCACAGCCTCCCCAGCGGAGGCGGACGCCTGGGACGAGGAGAGCGAGGCCCAGGCCCACGAGCGCCTGGCCCGAGAGCGCCGCGAGAAGAACCCGCTGGCAAACGAGGAGGTGGCCGCGGACTCAAAGCTCACCTTCGACCGCTTTGTCATGGGAGACGAGAACGAGTTTGCCTACAACGCGGCCCTGCAGGTGGCCAACGGCAACAAGGACAGCTACAACCCGCTGTTCATCTACGGCAAGAGCGGCCTGGGCAAGACCCACCTGCTGCGCGCCATCCAGAACTACATAGTGACCAACGACCCGTCGCGCATCTGCGTCTACCGCGACGCCTCGCAGTTCATCAACGAGTACGTCGGGGCCATGCGCGAGGCGGGAAGCGCCGCAGACGCGTTGCGGCGCAACTACGAGGACATAGACGTCCTGATCATCGACGATGTGCAGGGGCTGGCCGGCAAGGCGGGCACCATCACGTTCTTCTTCAACATCTTCAACACGCTGAAGTCAAACGGCAAGCAGGTCGTCATCGCCGCCGACCGCACCCCCGCCGAGCTGGGCATGGGCAAGGACGGCTTTGACGAGCGCGTGACCAGCCGCATTGGCGGCGGTTTCACCGTCAGCGTCCAGGTGCCCAGCTACGAGCTCAAGCTGCGCCTCATCGGCACCTTCTGCGACCGCATGCGGGAGGACAGCGCCCGCGAGCACGTGGGCGAGCCCCTGCCAGAGATCCCCGAGCACCTGCAGGGCCTCATGGCCGAGCGCGCCGGGACAAACATCCGCACCATCGAGGGCTTCTGCCAGAAGTGCCTCATCACGGCCGCCATGTGCCGCAAGCAGGGCAGGGAGCTCACCGAGGACGACGTGCGCACCATAGCCAAGGAGAGCTGGCCCGAGAACGCCCGCGGCGTGACCATAGAGAACGTGCAGAAGTACGTGGAGAAGGTCTACGACGTCTCGCACGAGGACCTCGTCGGGCCCAAGCGCGTGAAGGAGATCATGATGACCCGCCACGTGGCCATCTGGCTCTGCCGCGAGCTCTGCAACCGCACGCTGGCCGACATCGGCAAGAAGTTCGGCGGGCGCAGCCACGCCACCATCAAGCACAGCATCCACACCGTTGAGGAGCTTGCCAAGGACGACAAGGTCTTCTTCGACCAGCTGCAGCGCATGAAGGAGGGCATCACCAGCGAGGCCTAGCAACCGCAGACGAGCGCGTGCCGTTGGGGACGGGGGTGAATGGCACGCTGGGGGTACGTGTGCCATTCACCCCCGTCCCCAATGGCACGACCGCGATGTTCAGAAGCGGTTGAAGAGCGTGTGAGAACGTGTAGAAAACCGTCCAGTTGGTGTAGACAATTTTGGGAGGGGTTGGGAAATGTTGAGGAGCGTTGGCTCTCAGACGAGTTTCTCGACAAGCAGGTTAAGGCTCTGAGCTGGGAAGACGCAGGTTTTAGACTTTTCTACAACCCCTATTACTACTGTTGTTCTTTGTTATTCATTAAGTACATATAGAAAGGGAAGCCATGAAATTCACCGTAAGCCAGAGTTCCCTCATGAAGGCTCTCTCCGTGGTCTCCAAGGGAATGGGTGCCAACTCCACGCTCCCCATCCTCTCGGGCATCTACATCAAGGCGGCCGACGGCACCCTTGAGTTCCAGACCAACAACCTCACCATCAGCATCCGCCACCTCATTCCGGCAAACGTCGAGGAGCCGGGCGAGACCGTGGTCTCCGGCAAGGTGCTCTCCAACATAGTGAAGAACCTCTCCGACGCCGCGGTGACCTTCGAGGGCGGCGAGAGGACCATCGAGATCTCCTGCGACAAGTCCACCTTCCGTCTGAACACCCTCTCCGCCGGCGACTGGTCCGGCTTCCCGGAGGTCAACCCGGAGCGCCAGATCGAGCTTCCGTGTGACCTTCTCTCCACCATGGTGGACAAGGTCTACAAGGTCACGTCCAAGGAGAGCTCGCGGCCCATCCTGCAGGGCATCCTGCTGACCGTCGAGGACAACACCATCCGCCTGGTGGCCACCGACTCCTTCCGCCTGGCCGTCTGCGACGCCTCCGTGGAGTCCCCGGCCGACGAGGCCTTCCGTGCCATCGTGAGCGGCAACGTGTTCCACGACGTGCTCAGCATGCCCACCCTGGAGGACAGCATCCAGATCGGCATCACCGAGAGCCAGGTGGTCTTCACCTTTGGCACCACGACGTTTGTCTCCCGCCGCATCGAGGGCAACTTCCCGGACTACAAGCAGCTGCTGCCGGCCTCCTGCGCCACGGCGGTGGACATCGACGTGGCCGAGTTTGCCGCCGCGCTCAAGCGCGTGTCCGTCATCGCGCTCACCAACGCCTCCGTGCGCTTTGACATCGACGCCGACGGCAGGCTGATGAAGCTCTCCGCCAGCTCCCCGGAGCAGGGCGAGTCCTCCGAGATCATGAACACCGACGTGGAGGGCCAGAGCCTCTCCATCGCCCTCAACTACCACTACGTCTTTGACTGCGTGAACGCGGTCTCTGGCTCCAAGAGCCTGCGCCTGGAGCTTCAGGGCTCCACGCAGCCGGGCATCTTCAAGTCAAACGGCGAGGTCAACTACCTGTACCTGCTCATGCCGGTGCGCCTCTAGCGGAGCGGCGGGCTCGTGGGACTTCTGGTCAAGACGCTTGAGCTCCAGGACTTCAGGAGCTTTGGGGAGAAGGTCGTCGGCCTCGCGCCGGCGACCACCATCCTGTGCGGCCCCAACGCGGCGGGCAAGACCAACACCGTCGAGGCCCTGCAGCTGCTGACGGCCGGCTACTCCTTCAGGCACCCCACGCCAGCCCAGCTGGTGCGCGAGGGTGCCCAGACCGCCCGCGCCTCGGCGCGCCTGGAGGGGGACGGCCGCGTGGTCGACCTGCGCTGCGACGTGGTCTCGGGCCGCAGGCAGTTCTTCCGCAACGGAAAGCGCATCCAGGCCTCCGAGGTCTCCGGCACCCTGATGAGTGTGCTCTTTACCCCCGACGACCTGCAGCTGGTCAAGCGCAGCGCCTCCTTCCGGCGAGACGAGCTCGACGACTTTGGCCGTCAGGCAAACCGCGGCTTTGCGAGCGTGCTGGCAACCTACACGCGTTCCATCGAGCAGAGGAACCGCCTGCTCAAGGAGGAGAGGCCCGACCTTGACCTGCTGGACGCATGGGACGCCTCGGTGGCCCTGGGCGGCGCCACGCTGCTCCACGGCCGCCTACGGCTCTTCGAGCGGCTGCGGGCCAAGGTCTGCGAGGTCTACGGCGAGCTTGCCGCGGGGGAGGGCCTGGAGTGCCGCTACCTCTGCAGCCTGGGCGAAGAGGCCCTGGGCCTCTCCAAGGACGAGCTGCGAGAGCTCTTCTGTGCCCGCCTTGCCGCGGCGCGCCCCGACGACCTGCGCCGCCAGCAGACCACGGTGGGCCCGCACCGCGACGACGTGGCGTTTCTCATCGAGGGCCGCGACGCCCGCGCATACGGCAGCCAGGGCCAGCAGCGCTCCGTGGTGTTGGCGCTCAAGATGGCCGAGGTGCTGCTCTCGGCCGAGGTGGTGGGCAACCAGCCGCTGCTGCTCCTGGACGACGTCATGAGCGAGCTTGACGAGCGCCGCCGCGAGGCCGTCACGCGCTTTGCCCGGCGCGGCGTGCAGACGGTCATCACCACCACCAACCTGGGGTACTTCTCGCCTGAGCTGCTGGACGGGGCGGAGGTGGTTGGCTATGGCGACTGAGATGGACTGGCGCGGCCACGACGAGAGCCTGGGAGGCGTGCTCTCGGACTTCTTTGAGAGCCCGGAGGTGCGCGCCAAGATGGGCGCCGGCCACGCTGCGGGCCTGGCCTGGCACTCCGTCATCGGCGACATAGAGCGCAAGCACACCACCGGCGTCTTTGTGGGCAAGCCCAAGGCGCCCGGCATGGCGCCCGCCCTGTGCGTCTACGTGGACAGCCGCATGCGCATGGTGGACTTCAACGCCAACCGCGAGATCTACCTGGCGCGCCTCCAGACCGCCGGCTTTGACTACTCTGAGGTCCGCTTTCTGCAGAACAAGCGGCCGCGGCCCAAGGCCCAACCGGCGCCACCCGAAAAAGGATACGAAGGGACTGTCCCTTTTTCTCATTCCGAGCCGCTGCCGGAGCTGAGCGAGGCGGAGCGGGCGCAGATTGAGGCACAGACGGCGGGGCTTTCCCCAGCGCTGCGCGAGAGCGTCTCTAAGGCCATGGCCGCGTGCATGCGCCGCCAGAGGTATGAGGGACGCAAGAACTTGTGAAGGGGCCTCAGAAGGCCTCTCACGGCCTTTTGATGGGCTATCATGGTCTGGCTATGCCTGTTTTTGGCATCAGCCCGTAATTCAACAAAGGTTGCGTGAACAGCCGATGCGGGGAGAAGAGCCCCGAGAGAGGACGACGCGTGGCAAAGAAGAACAGCTACGACGGCAGCGAGATCAAGATCCTCGAGGGTCTTGAGGCCGTTCGCAAGCGCCCGGGCATGTACATCGGCTCGACGAGCGCCAGCGGACTGCACCACCTGGTGTACGAGATCGTGGACAACGCCGTTGACGAGGCCCTTGCCGGCTTCTGCAACAAGATCCAGGTGACCATCCACGCCGACAACTCCATCACCGTCGTAGACAACGGCCGCGGCATCCCCGTGGACAAGCACCCCATCAAGAAGATTCCGACCCTTGAGGTCGTCCTGACCATCCTGCATGCGGGCGGCAAGTTCGACAACGCCGCCTACAAGGTCTCCGGCGGCCTGCACGGCGTGGGCAGCTCCGTCGTCAACGCCCTCTCCAAGCGCCTCGTGGTGCAGGTCAAGCGCGACGGCAACATCTACGAGATGGAGTTTGCCCGCGGCAAGACCGTCAAGAAGATGACCGTGGTGGGCAAGTCCCAGGCCACGGGCACCACCATCACCTTCTGGCCCGACGACGAGATCTTCGAGACCACGGTCTACAGCTTTGACACGCTGCACGACCGCCTGCAGGAGATGGCCTTCCTCAACCGCGACCTCAAGATCGTGCTCACCGACGAGCGTGAGCTCACCCCGCGCGTGGAGGAGTTCTGCTACTCCGGCGGCATCATCGACTTCGTGAAGTTCCTGAACGAGGGCAAGGAGGTTGCCGACGGCCTCAAGCGCCCCATCTACCTGGAGGGCAAGAACGAGGCGGACAACCCCGCCAAGCGCGGTGAGGTCGAGGTGGCCATCCAGTGGAACACCTCCTACTCCGAGAACGTCATGAGCTTTGCCAACAACATCTACACCCCCGAGGGCGGCATGCACCTCGAGGGCTTCCGCACGGCGCTCACCCGCGTGGTCAACGACTACGCCCGCAAGCAGAACATCCTCAAGGAGAAGGACGCCAACCTCACCGGCGACGACATCCGCGAGGGCCTGACGGCCATTGTCTCCGTCAAGCTGGGAGACCCGCAGTTCGAGGGCCAGACAAAGGCCAAGCTGGGCAGCTCCTTCATGCGCCCGCTGGTCATGAAGGTGGTCTCCGACGGCCTTGCCGAGTACCTCGAGGAGCACCCCAAGCAGGGCCGCACCATCGTCAACAAGGCCATGCAGGCCTCCAAGGCCCGCACCGCCGCCCGCAAGGCCCGCGAGGCCACGCGCCGCAAGTCCCTCCTGGAGACCGCGCACCTTCCCGGCAAGCTGGCGGACTGCTCCGTCCGAGACGCAGAGCTCACCGAGCTCTTCATCGTGGAGGGCGACTCGGCAGGCGGCTCGGCCAAGGACGGCCGTCGCCGAGACATCCAGGCAATTCTCCCCTTGCGCGGCAAGATCTTGAACGTGGAGCGCGTGGGTGACCACCGCGCCTTCTCGAGCGACACCATCCAGGCGCTCATCACCGCCATCGGCACCGGCGTGACCAACGCGTCCGGCGACGGCGGGGACTTCGACATCTCCAAGGCGCGCTACCACAAGATCATCATCATGACCGATGCAGACGTCGACGGCGCGCACATCCGCATCCTGCTGCTGACGTTCTTCTACAAGTACATGCGCCCGCTCATCGACGCCGGCTACGTCTACGCCGCCTGCCCGCCCATCTTTGGCATCAAGGTGCGCAAGAAGATCTACTACGTCTACCCCAACGGCAAGGAGCCGGAGGAGGACATCCTGCGCCGCAAGATCCGCGAGCTGGGCTTTGACTACGACAACGACGAGGAGGTGGAGGACTCCACCAACGGCAAGGTCAAGAAGAAGAAGCGCCCGTACACCGTCCAACGCTACAAGGGCCTTGGCGAGATGGACCCCAAGCAGCTGGCCTCCACCACCATGGACCCGCGCACCCGCATCCTGCAACGCGTGACCATCGAGGACGCCTCTGCCGCCGAGCGAGCCGTGCGCGAGCTCATGGGCAACCAGGTGGAGTACCGCCGCGAGTACATCGAGCGCCACGCCCACGACGCGCGCTTCCTTGACGCGTAGGTGATGCCCGGGCCCCGCGCCATCGCATCGTTCAGGCGAGAGGGACACGTCCTTCTCGCCAGCAGAAACGCCACCTAGAGAAAGGCCTTACGTGGCAGACGACAACATCAACAACGGCAGCTCCGACGAGCAGCTTCCCGAGGACCTGAGGCGCCTTCTGGACCGCGCCCAGGCCGACGACTCCGGCGAGGACGTCTACGACCCCGACGCCGAGGGCGAGGACGCGGACGACGATGACGACGACGGCGAGCTCGAGGAGGAGTTCGGCGACGGCGGACGCGGCGAGGCCACCGGCGAGACCGACGAGCACGGCGGCACCCTGCAGATCTCCGAGTTCGGCCACGAGATGCGCCAGTCGTTCATCGAGTACTCCATGTCCGTCATCACGGCGCGCGCCCTCCCGGACGTGCGCGACGGTCTGAAGCCCGTCCACAGGCGCATCCTGTACGCCATGAACGAGTCCGGCATCTTCCCCAACCGCCCGCACAAGAAGAGTGCGTGGACGGTCGGCGAGGTCATCGGCAAGTACCACCCGCACGGTGACTACGCTGTCTACGAGGCCATGGTCCGCCTGGCCCAGTGGTTCTCCGTGAGGACGCCCCTGGTCGACGGCCACGGCAACTTCGGCAACATCGACGGCGACGGCGCCGCCGCAATGCGTTACACCGAGTCCCGCCTGGCCAAGCCCGCCATGGAGCTGCTGCGCGACCTGCAGAAGGACACCGTGGACTGGCAGCCCAACTACGACGAGTCCCTCCAGGAGCCGCAGGTCCTGCCCGCGCGCTTCCCCAACCTGCTGGTCAACGGCTCGTCGGGCATCGCCGTCGGCATGGCCACCAACATTCCGCCGCACAACCTGGGCGAGGCCGTCGAGGCCACCTGCATGCTCATCGACAATCCCGACGCCACCGTCGACGAGCTCATGACCGTCATGCCCGGTCCGGACTTCCCGACCGGCGCCGTCATCATGGGCACCGACGGCATCCGCGAGGCCTACGAGACCGGCCGCGGCTCCATCACCGTGCGTGCCAAGGCCCACGTGGAGACCACCAAGACCGGCCGCAGCCGCCTGGTGTTCACCGAGATTCCGTATCAGGTCAACAAGGGCGCCCTGCAGGAGAAGATTGCCCAGCTGGTCAACGAGAAGCGCATCGAGGGCGTCTCCGACATGCGCGACGAGTCAAACCAGAAGGGCATCCGCCTGGTCATCGAGCTCAAGAAGGACATCATCCCGCAGGTCGTGCTCAACAACCTGTACAAGTTCACGCAGCTCCAGACCACCTTTGGCGTCAACAACCTGGCGCTTGTCCACGGCGTGCCCAAGTGCCTCTCCCTGCGCGAGATCCTGCAGAACTACATCGAGCACCAGGTCGAGGTCGTCACCCGTCGCACCCGCTTTGACCTCAAGAAGGCCCAGGCCCGCGCGCACATCCTCGAGGGCTACCTCATGGCCCTCGACAACATCGACGAGGTCATCCACATCATCCGCTCCAGCCGCACCGACGCCGAGGCCTCCCAGCGCCTCATTGAGCGCTTCGGCTTCTCCGTGGAGCAGACCACGGCCATCCTCGAGATGCGCCTGCGCCGCCTGACCGGCCTCTCCCGCGACCAGATCGAGGAGGAGCTGGCGGGCCTGCGCCGCGCCATCGCCTACTACGAGGACCTTCTCGCCAACCCCGAGAAGATCCTGGCGGTCATCAAGGACGAGATGCGCGAGATCAGCCGCAAGTTCTCCGACAAGCGCCGCACCGAGATCTCCACCGAGGGCACCAAGGAGCTCAACGTGGAGGACCTCATCGCCGACGAGGACATGGTGGTCACGGTCACCCACGCCGGCTACGTCAAGCGCACGCCGGTTGCCACCTATCGCAGCCAGAAACGCGGCGGCAAGGGCGTCCAGGGCGTCAACCTCAAGGACGAGGACTTCGTGGAGGAGCTCTTTGTTGCCTCCACCCACGACTACGTGCTGTTCTTCTCCAACAAGGGCAAGGTCTACCGCCTGAAGGTCCACGAGCTGCCCATCGGGGCCCGCACCGCCCGCGGCAGCGCCATCGTGAACCTCGTGCCGTTTGCCGATGGCGAGAAGATCGCCGCCGTCATCACGTGCCGCTCCTTCCCCGAGGACGAGTACCTGATGTTTGCGACCACGTCCGGCACCGTGAAGAAGACCTCCATGAGCGCCTACGACCGCACCCGCCGCGACGGCATCATCGCCATCAAGCTGCGCGCCGACGACGAGCTGGTCAACGTCCGCCGCGTCAAGGAGGGCGAGAAGGTCATGCTCGTCTCCACTGACGGCAAGGCCATCATGTTCCCCGAGAGCGACGTGCGCCCGATGGGCCGCGACACCTCCGGCGTCCGCGGCATCACCCTCAAGGGCGACGCCAAGATGCTGGGCATGGAGATCACCAACGGCAACGGTGACCTCTTCGTCATCACCGAGAAGGGCTACGGCAAGCGCACGCCGGTCTCCGAGTACCCGGAGCACAAGCGCGGCGGCCAGGGCGTCTACACCATCACGATGACGGTGAAGAAGGGCAACCTGGTTGCGTGCCGCATCGTGGGCCCGCAGCACGAGCTGATGATCATGTCCAACGAGGGCGTCATCATCCGCGTGAAGGTCAAGGACATCAGCCGCCTTGGTCGCTCCACGCAGGGCGTGAAGATCATGAACATGGCGGACAAGGACAGCGTGTCCACCATCGCCCGCATGGCGGTCCGCACGAAGAAGGCCGCCAAGGCCGATGGCGGTCAGGGCGCTCTTGACCTGGCCTCCGCCGGCGCCGCCGATGCTGACGAGGAAGAGCCCGTCGACCTTGGCGACGGCGAGGAGCTGTCCGAGGACCTTCTCGACGGCGACGACGAGTAGCGCAAGAGACGCGGCGCCTCAAGCAAGGAGGCCCTCCCAGCCGGGAGGGCCTCCTCTTTGCGTGACTGACGTTAGGGTTGACAAAGGGACAGTCCCTTTGTCAACTCATGAAAAAAGGAACAGCCTCTATTACTCACTGGCCGTCTGCGTTGCCGTCGGTGGGGACGTTGAAGTCCTCGGGGGAGAGGCTCTCGACGAACTGGTGGAACTCGGCCAGCTCGGCCTCCCGCTCGTCCTTCTCCACCGCGGCAAAGTCCGGGAGCGCGGCGGTGGTGAGGACGGACTCCTCGGCATAGACCGGGGCGCCCGTGCGCACGGCCAGGGCGATGGCGTCGGAGGGGCGGGCGTCCAGGTACTCGTGGCTGCCGTCTGCGGCGACAAGCTCCACCTGGGCGTAGAACGTGGTGCCGCTGACCGACGTCACGCGGACGCTGGCGACCTTTCCGCCGAGCGCCACCACGGCGTTGACCAGAAGGTCGTGCGTCATGGGCCTGCCGCCCTCGGGGCGCTCGACGCCCATGCTGATGGCCGAGGCCTCGACCGTTCCGATGCGAATGGGCAGCTTGATGGCGCCCTCGCCGGTCTTGCGCTCCTGCGGGCAGAGGACCACCAGGGAGGCGACGGGGCCTCCTCCGATGACGACCGACTTTATGTCCATCCTTCTGAGTGACAAGAAAACCTCCTGAAGCGTCTGTTGCGGTGGTAATCCTACCCGCAAACGGGGACGGGGTTAAGGGAATTTGGCCCGCCGAAAAGTTTTCTCAAAAAGTTGTTGACGAAGGTAGGGGCGGCGCGTAATATTACTTCTCGCGTTGGGCCTGTAGCTCAGTTGGTCAGAGCGTCCGGCTGATAACCGGGAGGTCACAAGTTCGAACCTTGTCAGGCCCACCAACTTTTTCTGACAATAGTCGCCCCAGTGTTAGCCGAGTCGCCGCTGGGGCGATTATTATGTAAGTCAGAGAAAGAACTTGGGGACATAGCTCAGCTGGGAGAGCGCGGGCTTTGCAAGCCTGAGGTCGTGGGTTCGAACCCCATTGTCTCCACCAAGACAGCACAGCCGCCGGGGTTATCCTTGGCGGCTTTTTTTCAACCTCCCCCCCCCTTCACGTCTCTTCTGCCCACCGCCGTGAGGTATAACGACAAATGTCCGTGAGACGCGGGTATGTCGTAGTGACACTGTCGGTTTGGCTCCGCCCTCGTTTTGCGATACCCAATCAGTGTTGGGACAACTGTCGCTTTTTTGTTGTCCCCCCACCCCAAAAAATACGGGGGACGAAAAGGGGAGAGGAGGTCCAGGATGAGCGAGGCTAGCAAGTCCCATCGTGCCGACTGTCCCCATGCCGCATCCTGGCCCCTCTTGATTGAGACGGCGGCGTTCGCACTCTACTTCTTCACCTGGAAGCTCTGTATGGCCGTGACGCTTGCCCGTGTGCCTCGTTTGGCGAAGGTTGGCGTCCTTGGCTCTGCATATGCGCTTCTGCTGGCTTTCACGGGCCTTGGCTATGTCCTGTTCTGGGTTGCCCGCTCCTATCTGCCTAGCCCAAAAGAGAGGAAGAGCTTGGCGGCAGTCGTCCTTGCGTTCTGCTTCGGCGGCTCTATCGTGATGATGACCACCCAACGCATCGAGATTCTTCTCGCTGCGAGTTGCGTGACGGTTCTTGCGCTCGGCTACACCGGCGGAGGCATTCACTACGGATTTAGCCTGGTGTCTTATGGCAGCGAATTCTCCGGCAGGGCCCTCGGAATTGGGATGGGTGCGTCTTCTCTGCTTCAATATGTTGTCGAGGCGATGGGACTGACACCCGTTGCGTTTGTCATCTGTGTGGTCCTGAGTTTGTTCACCATCATGTGGTTGGCAACGCGCCCCGCCAAGAGGTGGCGGCGCGATCAGGACTCCGCCGCGAAGCAGGCTCCCACCGTGGGGAGGCGCCCTATCACCATCCTCGTGATTGCCGCGGTTGCCATGACCCTCGACTATGGTCTTCTCGATAGCGTTCTCGTCTGGAAGTATGCGAGTGGCAAGATCGTCACTGCGGGTCTGTCTAAGATCATCAATGCGCTGTCCCTCCCGCTTGTGGGCGCGCTCTTTGACCTAAAGAAGGGTAATCTCAGATCCCTCATCACGGTGTGCGCGATGTTTCTCATCGCTGTGGCAACGCCCGCTGCCGCGGAGGACGAGTGGGCGGGTGTGGCCACCGTCATGGCGGGGGTCTACGGTGCCTTCTACGTCATGTATCTCAGTGCGACCTTCATGAGAATCGCGCCGGATACGTCGCGCCCGGAGGTCATCGCGAGCGTGGGTAGAGTCGTCAGCTGCCTCATGGGTGCCGTTGGTGCGTTGTTCGCGCGGCCTTTCTTCGAGTCGTGCGGCGTGGTGGCGACGGTGGGCGTGTCGTGTCTGCTCTCGATCATCTGCCTTCTGGTCCTTCTTCGCGACATTGCCTGGGGCGTCGTGAAGGGCCTGGGGGGGGAGGGTGGCGCGGCGTTTGGCGGTGACCTTCCGCAGCCTTCCGGCCCGTCACGCGTGGAGGCCCTCGATACCTATATTGAGAAGCTCGGCCTTACCGCCCGAGAGGCGCAAGTGTGCGGCTTCCTCCTCTCCACAGACCTTGGCGTTCAGGAGATAGCCGATGAGCTTTTTATCTCTCGGCGCGTCGCCCAGCGACACATCGCTTCCATCTACGAGAAGGCGGGAGTGACCACACGCATTGGCCTCTATCGCGATTTTGATGCCTGGTTTGACGAGGGTGCCAACTAATCTACCTGGGGGTATCTCAAGTTGGCACATGTGTGACCTATCAGTTTTGCTTCAGTTCCCGGACGATAAGCTAGGTTAGCTGGCTTTCGCTTGAGGAGGTCACCATGAAGCGTCTAAGGCTCTTGTTGTTGTTCGTTGTACTTCTCGCATTAGCTCCGACGACGACCCTTGCCGCGACGGTGGGTGCCACGACGTTGGCAGATCCCTCCTCCGCGTCGACATGGCGCGACTGGGGTCTTGAAAACTCGACGGAGAACGTCGGCCGCATTTGGACTGACAAGACCGTCTCCGACGGCGACATCGTGCTCACGGGCGCGGGTGGCGAGAAGATCATCCCCAAAGAAAAGGGCTCTGACTTCCTTACGGCCTTCAGTGCTATCTCCTCGACGTCCAACCTGCGCGAGACTGCGACCGAGCCGCTGGACATCGTGCTGGTGCTGGATGCTTCCGGCTCCATGGATGACCCGATGGGGCGTACCGATAGTACCAAGCGCATCGACGCACTCAAGGCCGCTGCTAACTCTTTCATTGACGAGATCGCGGCGAGAAACGCGGGCATCTCCGAGGCGGACCAGCGCCACTCCGTCGCCGTGGTCAAGTTCTCAGGCGACAAGACGGACCGCGTGGGAAACGACAAATATCGAGACGGGGGGTACACCTACAACTAT
This sequence comes from Paratractidigestivibacter faecalis, assembly GCF_003416765.1. Lineage (NCBI taxonomy): Bacteria > Bacillati > Actinomycetota > Coriobacteriia > Coriobacteriales > Atopobiaceae > Paratractidigestivibacter > Paratractidigestivibacter faecalis. The sequence goes on from NZ_QSNG01000001.1 coordinate 1,912,122, forward strand.
AGCCAGGTCATGCAGAACCTGACCGTGGTGGACACCAATGGTGCCTCCAACCTCAAGGCCAAGGTTAACGCCATCAGCCCTGCCGGCGCAACGCGTTCCGACTACGGTCTGCAGCTCGCGCAGACCCAGCTCGAGGCCCCCGGCCGCGCCGGTGCACGCAAGGTGGTCGTGTTCTTCACTGACGGTGAGCCAAATTCGTACAGCGGATTTGACGATGACGTTGCGAGTAGTGCGATAGCAACTGCTAAAGCAATCAAAGATGCCGGTGGCACGGTCTATACCATCGGTATTTTTAGCGGTGCGAACGCTACTGCAGATCCAACCGCAAATGGAACCAGCAGTGAGAATAAGTTTATGCAGGCCGTTTCCAGTAACTACCCCAATGCGACCTATGCGTATTCCTGGGGTGGTTACAGCTGGAACCTCGGTACTCACGTCGACGGCGCTGCCTTCTACAAGACGGCGACCAACGCCGATGAGCTGAAGAAGGTCTTTGACGGCATTTCCAAGGAGATCTCCGACGCAGCAGGCTACCCCACCGACGTGACGGACGGCCTCGAGCACGCTTCCGGCTACGTCACCTTCACCGACCAGCTTGGCGACTACATGCAGGTAGATGACTTCAACTGCATCGTCTTTGCCAACCAGGTCTTTAAGGCCAAGACAAAGACCACGTCCGGCAACACGGACACCCACGTGTTTAGCGGCACTGCGGGCACCGTCCTGTATCCTGCGGGTGACCTCTCCAGCATCGTCATTGAGGTCCGCCGCTCCGGCGAGGGTGACGTTCGCACTGGCGATCACGTGACCATCAAGGTTCCTGCGGCCCTCATCCCGCTGCGTGCCTTCAACGTCAACGCTGACGACAACACGGGCTCCGTGAGCCTGACCTTCCCCATCCGCGTCTTCTTTGGCTCAAGTCTGAAGCCGCAGGCGGCGGCCCTTCTCGCCAATCCAGACGCGCAGATGGCCGACTACATGAAGACGCACAGGGACGAGTCCGGAAACGTGTTCTTCCTGGTCAGCGCATGGTCTGGCAAGGCCAATGGCGACGCCGCGGCAACCTTCACCCCGGCGGAGGAGAACAGCTACTACTACATCACCCGCGACACGCCCATCTACGAGGATGAGGCTCTGACCCAGCCGGCGGCGTATCCGCTGGTAAAAGGCAAGACCTACTACTATGAGCGCACGTTCTGGAACATCAGCGGCACCTCCGCCTCCCAGGGCAGCCACATCGTGAGCTTTGACTCAAGTGCCGTGGAGAGCATCGACGGCTACATCAGCGACACGGGTGACGGCCATGCGCAGCTCTCCCAGGGAACGCGCCGCATGACCTACATCAACGAGCTCCACACCGACAAGGACTCAAACGACACCGGCACCGCCACGAGCTTCATCAACCCCAAGTGGTCTGGTAACCAGGTCTTCGTCTGGCTGGGCAACAACGGCAAGCTCAGCCTGCCCGAGCCCGGCTCCCTTGAGGTCTCCAAGACCATCGTGGTTCCCGAGGGCTTTGACGCGGCAGTCTACGCCAACCAGGATTTCGACTTCACCGTGAGCATTCCCGAGGCTAAGGACAAGACCGTGACCGGCACCGTGACCGACGCCTCCGGCCGGGTCACGGGCGATGCGAACTTCTCGATTGCCTTTGATGCCAACGGCACGTACACGCACAAGCTCAAGGGTGGCCAGAAGCTCACCATCACCGGCCTTTCAGCCGGTTGGAAGTACGAGGTCACCGAGGCCTCGCTCTCTGGTTGGACCGCTTCCTCCGAGGGTGCTTCCGGAGCCATCACAGTTGGCGAGAAGAGCGCGGCTGCGTTCACTAACACCTACGGGGCCACCGGAACGCTTTTCGGCGGCACCTCCCTTAACGGCGAGAAGACCTTGACCGGCCGTGACTGGACCATGCAGGACAAGTTCGTCTTCGTACTCACGGGTATCGACGGTGCTCCCATGCCCGAGAACTCCGTGGACGGTAAGTTTGCGCTTGGGCTGACTCAGTCCGAGGGAACCACCGAGAGTACCGCCGTTGGTTTCAACTTCGGCGACATCACCTATACCAAGCCAGGTACCTACGTCTACAACATCGTCGAGGCGCGCGCGGGCGATGGCTACGACGTGAGCATCCTGCCCGGCATGTCCGTCAGCCAGGCTCTCTACCGCGTGACCGTCACCGTGACCGATGAGGCTCACGACGGCACGCTCAAGGTCGAGTCCACCATGCTGCGCCTCAAGGACGATACCGGTGCCACGCTCGCCGATGGCGCGGGCGTGAAGACTGACCGTGCCGCCTTCACCAACGTCTTCGACGTCAAGGAGGCCGAGTGGGACCTCCGCGGCACCAAGAACTATGAGGACAAGACGGGTTCCCACCCGCTGAGCTCCGGAATGTTCCAATTTGAGCTCACAGCCAAGACCGAGGGTGCTCCCATGCCTGCCAATACTGTGGGCGACAAGGCCACGGCCAACGTTGACGCCACCGGCCGTTTTGCCTTCGAGCAGGTCACGTTTGACGAGAATGACGTCAATGCTGACAAGACGCCCAAGTCCTACGAGTATGAGCTTCGCGAGGTCAACAGCGGCGTCAACGGCATGACCTACGACGGCACCGTCTGGCACATCACCGTGACCGCGAGCTTGAACGAGGCGGGCGAGGTCGTCTTCAGCGTCCAGAACACCCGTGAGGGGCAGACGGCCGTTCCCGGCGAGACCATCTCTTTCTCCAACACCTATGAGGCCACGCCTGCCACGGTTCAGAGCTTCATCCACGGCACCAAGACCCTCAAGGGCCGCGATTCCCTTGACGGCGAGAAGTTCGCGTTCTCGTTGACACAGACTTCAGGCCCCGAGGGCGGCTGCGCGGGCTTCTCGCGTGAGGTTGAGGTTGGGGACCTTGCGGACTCTGAGGCCAAGTCTTTCAACTTTGGTACCGCCACGTTCACCAAGGCTGGCACCTACGTCTTTGAGGTCCGCGAGGTCGCGCCCGACCAGCCTGCTGGCGGCATGACCTATGACGGGCACGTCTACACCGTGACCGTGAAGATTGCGGACCAGGGCGGGCAGCTCTACGTCCAGTCCACCACCTACTCCGACGAGGCCGCCCGTGACGTCGAGGCTGCGACCTTCATCAACACCTACAGGCCGGCCGACACCGACTATGCGGGCATCACGGTCAGCAAGACCCTCATCGGCCGCACCATGCGCGAGCGCGAGTTCAAGTTCACCATCACGGGCGAGGACGAGCAGTCCCAGGCACTTCTCGCCAGCTCTGACCGCGCGTTTGCCAATGACGGACAGCGCGCGTCCGGCGAGAAGAACGCAATGACCAAGCTCTCCGGCCTGCACTTCGACCGCAGCGACGTGGGCACGTACCGCTTCAAGGTTGCCGAGGTTGTGCCCACCGTCGACGCCAAGCTTCCCGGCGTGACCTATGACGCAGTCGAGCACGAGGTCATTATTACCGTTGAGGACGCCCTTGACGGAACCCTGCACGTGACCACCACCGTTGACGGTGCCCCCGGCAACGAGGTTGCGTTCCAAAACACCTACCAGGCTACTCCCGGTAGCTTTGACACCGCAAACTTTGGCCTGGCAAAGGTACTCGAGGGTCGTGACTGGGCTTCGACCGACGCCTTCACGTTCAAGCTTGTTGGCCTCTCCGGCGCTCCCATGCCCGCAAACTCGCAGGTCACCGTTAAGGCCGCTGATGCCAGCTCTGGCCACGCCCCGTTCGACTTTGGTGAGATCATCTACACCGCCGCGGGCACCTATGACTACGAGGTCCACGAGGTCAACGCGGGCCAGACCATCGCCGGCGTTGGGTACACCACCAACGTCGCCCACTTCCGTGTGACGGTCACCGACTCCACGGCAACGGGCCAGCTCGTGGCCTCTTCTCGCCTGGTATCTGGCTCTGCGGCCTTCGTGAACAGGTACAGCGCGGAGCTTGACTACAACGCCATGGGTGGCCTGACCATCACCAAGGCGCTTGAGGGCACGTCTGCCGCGGCCGACAGGTTTGGCTTCACCATCTCCACCAAGGGTGATGACGTGCTAGGCATCGCCGGCACCTACAGCTCTTCCGAGATTGCCGATGGCGGTACCGTGACCATTGCCGCCACCAGCGGAGAGATCGTCTTCACGCAGAACGACGCGGGAAAGACCTGGAAATACACCGTCACTGAGAAAGAGCCCGATCCAGGCTATTCCTGCGACTGCTCCACGTGGAACGTTTCCGTGAGCGTGGCCAATGACGTCGAGAACGGCAGGCTGCTTGTGACCACGACCGTCTCTGGCGAGGGTGGCACCCGCAGCTGGACGTATGCCTCTGACGGCGAGGCCGCGGCCCCCGGTGCCACGGTGGCGTTTGTGAACCGCTATGCCGCCACGGGCACCACTGCGGAGATCGTGGGTACAAAGACCCTTAACGGCCGCCTGATGAGCGCCCGTGAATTTGAGTTCCAGCTAGTTGATGAGGCTGGGGACGTTGTGGCCACTGCCCGCAACGACGAGTCCGGAAGCGTCAACTTCGGCCGTCTGAGCTATACGGCGCCCGGCACGTACACCTATACGGCCCGCGAGGTCACCGATGGCCTGAAGGCGGAGGGCGTCACGCCCGTGACCAGCAGCTTTACCGTCACGGTCACCGTGACCGACCACGACAACGGAACCCTTACCTGCGACGTCGACTATCCCGAGGGCGGGCTGGCATTTGAGAACTCCTATGGCACCGGCGATGCCGAGATTGAGGTCTCCGGCACTAAGGTCCTTGAGGGCCGTGACCTGCGCGATGGCGAGTTCGGCTTCACCATCACGGGCGAGTATGGCGCCCCCATGCCCGAGCGCACCGAGGTGACCAACGCCAACGGCGGCTTCTCCTTTGGCAAGATCACGTTCACTCTTGATAACGTCTTTGGCGGCGTCGTGATTCAGGACGCCGACGGGGAAGCCGGACAAAGCGGCGAGGTGCCGTCCGACGAGAAGCCAGTGGCCGACTCCGAGTCCGAGGCGGGTCCGCGTGTCGAGGCCCCATCCTCCGCGACTGGCGAGAAGGACGCGGAGCTTGAACCTGCTGCGCCCGAGACCGAGCCTGTGAGTGACCCCAGTGACTCTCCCGCTCCTGCCGAGGAGCCTCAGCAGGACGAGCTTCTCACCCAGGACGAGGTCGCTGACCTGGGTACCCCTGTCGTAGAGGAGGTCTCCGCCCTTGACGCCGAGGCTGCGTCGACCCCTGACGCCACCGACGTCGCGACGGTCAACGCCGCCCGCAGGCAGACGTTCCGCCGCAACCTTTTCCACATTGCGAGCGAGGTCGTGGAGCCGCTGGCAGGCACTTCTCGCCAGAGGACCTTCCACTACGTCGTGACCGAGACCGGCTCCGCCACTGGCGTGACCAACGACTTGCGCAACACCCGTGACATCTACATCACGGTCACGGATGACGGCCACGGCAAGCTGACGGCCGAGTTCACCGACGCCGATGGAGCGCCCCTCACCGCCGGCCAGCCCGACCTGACGTTCACCAACGTCTACAAGCCTGCGCCCACGCCCTCCAGCGTTACCGATCAGGTGAGCGTCTCCAAGGTCCTGACCGGCCGCAGCATGGTCGCTGGGGAGTTCTGCTTTGAGATGCTCGAGGACGGCAAAGTGGTGGCCACTGGCACCAACGCTGCCGACGGAACCGTGGCGCTGAGTCCCATCACCTACGACGTGCCCGGTACCCACAGCTATGAGATTCGCGAGGTCAACGCTGGTAAGACCATCGATGGCGTGCGCTACTCTGGTACGACGTACCACGTCAACACCACGGTCTCTGACACGGGCGACGGCGCGCTTGCCGTGAAGCATGAGCTGGTGGAGGAGGGCCCGGCAACCTTCACCAACGCCTATGAGACGACTCCCGCCGACGTGACCATCACGGCCCACAAGGAGCTTCTGGGCGCGACCCTGACAGACGGGCAGTTTGCGTTCCAGCTCACGGGCATGGGCTCTGACCTGCGCGCCACCAACGACGCCCAGGGCAACGTGGCGTTCCCGCACCTGCTCCTTACCGAGCCGGGAACCTACACCTACGAGCTGTGCGAGCTCAATGACGGGCAGGAGGGTGTGACCTACGACGAGCGCGTCTTTGCCCTGACGGTCACGGTTGTGGATGACGGCTTTGGCCACCTCAGCGCGACGGTGACCACGGATGCCCCCGAAGGCTCCCTTGCCTTCGAGAACACCTACACCCCGCCGACCGTGCCCGAAGAGCCCAAGGAGCCCGAGGGCCCCAAGGCCCCCGAACAGCCCAGGGTGCCCAGCAAGCCGGCCAGTCCCAAGCCGACCCGCGCCATCCCCAAGGCTGGGGACGTGCTCTTTGACTCCGCCGCGGCGGCCGCGCTCGCGCTTGGGGCGGTTGTCCTTCTCGCCGGCGGCCTGGTGATTCGTCGCAGGAGGTAGGCAGCGGTCAGAGTTGCGGGTGAACGTGGACGGTTTTCTCACTGAGAGGGACCACAATCACCTGCAACCCAAACGCAACCCGAACTTGCGGGTGGTTGTGGTCGCTTTCGGCCGTCTGGCCGTCCACAACCACCCGCAACGTCTTGACTCGCGGCGCGCGGCCCAAATGTGGGTATACCTCGCAAATTGGGGACGTGTTCAAACTTGCGCAAAAACGAACACGTCCCCAATTTGAGGACGAGAGGAGAAGAGGTTGCCTGCGCTGCTGCCTGTGATCTACCTGACTTTTGTGAGTCTGGGCTTGCCCGACTCGGCCCTGGGCGCCGCGTGGCCGTCCATGTATGGTGGGCTTGGGGCCGGCGTCTCTTGGGTCGGCCTGGTCTCGGCCATCATCTGCCTGGGGACCATCGCCTCAAGCGTGGCGTCGGTCTCCGTGGTGAGGAGGCTGGGCACGGGCAAGACCTCGGCCGTCTCCGTGGTCATGACCGCGGCGGGCCTCATGGGCTTCTCGCTGTGCACGGAGTTCTGGCAGCTCTGCCTGTGGGCAGTGCCTTACGGTCTCGGCGCCGGTGCCATCGATGCCGCGCTCAACAGCTACGTTGCCATTCATTACGCCTCTCGTCACATGAGCTGGCTGCACTGCATGTGGGGCGTCGGCGCCAGTGCCGGTCCCATGATCGTCGCTCGCTGCCTGGTTGGCTCCACGTGGAACGTCGGCTTCAGGGTCCTGGGCGTGATCCAGCTGGTCATTGCCGCGGTGGTCACTGCCTCCCTACCGTTTTGGAACCGTGTCGGCGAGAAGGTCGGCGAGAAGTTCGCTGGTCGCGCTGCCTCTGACGAGGACGTTAGGCCCTCGGACGCCTCCCGTCGCGAGCTGCTGCGCGTTCCTGGCGTCCGTGAGTGTCTGATCTGCTTCTTCTGCTACTGTGCCTTTGAGAGCACCTGTGGTGCCTGGGCTGCGAGCTACTGCACCCTCGCGCGTGGCGTCTCCGCAGGCGACGCGGCCGCCTGGGCATCCTTGTTCTACGTGGGTATCACCGCCGGACGCGCCGTTTCGGGCTTTCTGACGATGCGCCTCAATGACGGTCAACTCATCCGCCTGGGCCAGGTGCTCATCGCCGTGGGCCTGGCCCTGCTGCTGGCTCCGCTTCCCAACGCGGCTGCCATGGTGGGGCTCGTGGTCTGCGGCCTGGGCTGCGCACCCATCTACCCGAGCATCATCCATTCCACGCCCGAGAACTTCGGCGCCTCCAACGCGCTGGCGCTCACGGGCCTCCAGATGGCGTTTGCCTACGTGGGCTCCCTGGTGATGTCACCCCTCTTCGGCGTGCTAGCCGAGGGCGTCTCTCCCGCGATCTACCCCTTCTACCTGGCCGCACTTCTCGCCGTCATGGCACTCATGGCCGAGGCCGTGAACCGCGCCTGCCGCCGCGCGTGACAATTGCCCCGTCCCCGCCGCCATGCCGCGGGTATGATGTGACGCATAAGACCGATGACCGAGGGGTGCGCATGACTGCTGATTCCAACGGCGCCGAGCTTCGCGAGGGCGTCTCCGCAAAGACCGACGAGCTTGCCAGCCAGCTTCTGGGCAAGGCGCTGGACGTCCTGGCCGTTGGCGAGGAGCTTGACGTGCTCTTGGCCGTCCAGGACGCGTCTGGCGCCGTTGCCAGCTACGAGTTTGCCGATGACGGTCCCGAGGAGTGCCTCGAGGGCGCCCACAAGCGCGTGGGCGAGCTGGCTCGCGACCACGGTGACCCCCGCGCCCACCTGGGCGAGCCCCTGCGCTACGCCCTTGCCTACCGTGGCGCCATCGCAGACGAGAAGGGCGCCTACCAGGACGCCGTCCTGCTGGAGTTTGGCGAGCGCGGCTGGCGCAGCTACTCTGCGTTCTCGCTGGTTGAGGTCACCGGCGATGAGGATACCTTTGGCTGGACGGAGCCCCAGCCCGCAGGAGAGCTTGACCCGCTGCTGTAGAACACGTGACAGCACCGCCTGGCACGCCCTTCTCGCCGTTCGCGCTGTATAATTCTCCAGTTGCCGAAAACTGAGGCAGAGACCAAGCGAGAGGGACATATGCGCCAGGAGAACATCAGGAACATCGCAATCATTGCGCACGTCGACCACGGCAAGACCACGCTCGTGGACCAGCTGTTGAAGGCCACTGATGCCTTCCGTGCAAACCAGCAGGTCGAGGAGCGCGTGCTTGACTCCAACGACCAGGAGCGCGAGCGAGGCATCACCATCCTGGCCAAGAACATCTCCATCGAGTACAAGGACGTCAAGATCAACGTCATTGACACTCCGGGCCACGCTGACTTTGGCGGCGAGGTCGAGCGCGTCCTGCGCATGGCCGATGGCGCCCTGCTGCTGTGCGATGCCGCCGAGGGCCCCATGCCCCAGACCCGCTTCGTGCTCTCCCACGCCATTGCTGCCGGCCTGGCCGTCATGATCGTTGTCAACAAGATTGACAAGCCCGGCGCCGACCCTGAGAAGGCCTACAACGACTGCCTCGACCTCATGGCCGACCTCGGCGCTACCGACGAGCAGCTCGAGTTTGCCATGGAGCACGTCATCTACGCCTCCGCGGTCAACGGCTTTGCCCGACTGGACCCCGAGGACGGCAACATGGACATGTTCCCCATGCTCGACATGATCGTGGACGACATGCCTGCCCCCGACGTGGACCCCGACGGCCCCCTCGCCATGCAGTGCGTCACCATCGACCACTCCGACTACGTGGGCCGCATCGGCATCGGCCGCGTCTACTCCGGCACCATCCACGACGGCGACAAGATCCTCGTCGTGAAGAACGACGGCTCCCGCGCCATGAGCCAGGTCAAGCAGCTCTTCACCTTTGACTACCTGGGCCGCAAGGAGTGCACCGAGGCCGTCGCCGGCGACATCGCCGCCGTCGTGGGCATTGACTCCACCGACATCGGCGACGTCTACACCGACCCCGAGAACCCCGTCGAGCTCGAGCCCATCGAGATCGACCCGCCGACTCTTTCCATCATCTTCGAGGCTTCCACGTCCCCGCTCGTGGGCCGCGAGGGCGACATCGTCGGCGGCCGCCAGCTCAAGGAGCGCCTGTTCCAGGAGCGCGAGAACAACGTCACCATGCGCATCGAGGAGCTGCCCGACAAGACCGGCATCGAGGTTTCCGGCCGCGGCATCCTGCACCTCTCCGTCCTGATGGAGACCATGCGCCGCGAGGGCTTTGAGTTCCAGGTCGGCCGCCCGCGCGTCCTGTTCAAGAAGGGCGACGACGGCAAGATGATGGAGCCCGTCGAGCAGGCCGTCGTCGAGTGCCCCGGCGAGTACTCCGGCAAGGTCATCGAGGTCTTCGGCAACGCCGGCGGCACCATGGTCAGCATGGACGCGGGCACCACGCAGACCCACCTCGAGTTCAAGATCCCCACGCGCGGCATCATGGGCCTCAAGAACCGCATCTTGAACGTCACCCACGGCGACGCCGTCTTCTATCACACCTTCCTGGAGTACGGCCCTTACGCCGGCGAGATTGGCGTCCGCCAGAATGGCGCCATGATCTCCATGAGCACCGAGAAGGCCGTGGCCTACGCCCTGGGCACCCTGCAGGACCGCGGCCAGCTCTTCGTGGGTCCTGGCGACGAGTGCTACGAGGGCATGCTCGTCGGCGAGCGCTCCAAGCCCGGCGACATGGTGGTCAACATCGCCCGCACCAAGAGCCTGGGCAACCAGCGCTCCTCCACCGCCGACATCGCCGTGCAGCTCACCCCGCCGCGCACCTTCACCCTCGAGGAGGCGCTGGAGTACATCATGGACGACGAGCTCGTGGAGATCACGCCGCAGTCCATCCGCATGCGCAAGCGCATCCTCAACGAGACCGACCGCCGCAAGTGGGCGGTTCGCAATGGCAAGGTGAACAAGTAGGCGAGAAGTGCTTGTCGGTGGGGTGGCCGCATAGATAGGTTGCCTGCTCAGACATACTCGGAGGCCCGGTCGACTTTCAGTCGGCCGGGCCTTCTGCGGAACTCGCATTCAACTAAATGTTTTTGGGGCGGCGACGAGCCATGGCTCGCGGGATGCCTATTTGTCTTTGCGGCGTTGGTGGGTGCGGGTGACGTGGGCGGTTCTCGCCAGGCGCTTGAGCTGGGGGACCAGGTTGACGTCGGCGGGGGTGGTGGCGCCCACGGAGAGGGACCAGCGGCGCAGGCCCACGGTGACGGCCATGAGCAGGATGGCGGCCAGGTACTTGTTTGCCCCCAGGAACATGACCAGCACGTAGTAGACGGCGCTGCCGGCAACGGCGCAGACGGCGTAGAAGTTGCTTGGCTTGAAGATCCCGGGCACGTCTCCCAGGAAGACGTCTCTCAGCATGCCGCCGCCTACGCCGGTCAGCGTGCCCATGAGCACGGCCGATATGGGGAGAAGCCCATGGACGATGGCCTTGTCAGTGCCGCCGAGGGCAAAGAGTGCCACGGAGATGATGTCCACCCACTCGATGAGGTTGGGAATGCGCGCGAAGGGCCCGGGGAAGAGGAACGCCACCAGGCCGATGAGCACCGCGGCGGGAATGGCGTAGGGATTGTCGAGCATGTAGACGCCGCCGGACTGCATGGCCATGTCGCGGATGAGGCCGCCGCCCAGGCCGCAGAGCATGGAGAGCCCAATGAAGCCGATGGGGTCGAGCCTGCGCTCGCGGGCCACGAGCGCGCCGGTCAGGCCGCCGACGGCGACGGATGCGAGGTCAAGCCACGCGGGAAGCGACACGGCGACGTTGGGGCTGAGGTATTCAAAGAAGTCTGGCACGGGTTTCTCCACAAGGGGCGTGGCGGTTGATGCCCGTCCATTGTGAACCATCGCCGTCCCAAAAAAGAAAAAAGATGGCGGATTGGCGCTTTACAAAGGCAAACGGTTTCTAGTAGACTAGCTAACGCACCAGACATGGAGAGTTGTCCGAGTGGCCGAAGGAGCACGATTGGAAATCGTGTATACGCCTAAAGCGTATCCTGGGTTCAAATCCCAGACTCTCCGCCAGTAAATTCTCGGGCGCCCAAGGGCGCCCGTTTTGCTAACTGGAGGGATGGCAGAGCGGCTGAATGCGGCGGTCTCGAAAACCGTTTAGCTCCTCTGGAGCTACGAGGGTTCAAATCCCTCTCCCTCCGCCAGAATGACCGACCGGTCCGCACATGCGGGCCGGTTTTTTGTTGCCTGGGGAGTTGCGCCCCGGAGCACAAAGATGCCACCATGGACCTGTTTGGGTATCAACCTGGTAACCGCATCCATGACATGCCGCCCGTGCCCTGTGCGACGAGAGGAGAAGCAATGGCAACGTCTGACCTTGCCACTAGCGGTGGCTTTGAGAGGGGCAGGTACTTCTCGCGTGCCTGGTCCCTGCTTACGCGCGAGAAGGGCTGGTGGAAGCCCGTGGCCGTCTGTGCGGCGGCCGACCTCGTGCCCGTGGCCGGACCGCTGGGCGTGCTTGGCTACAAGCTTGAGTGGGCGCGCCTTGTTGCTTGGGGCGCCGACGTGAGCCCCAAGCGCCATGGCGTCCGCGTGGGCAGCTGCATCTCGAGCGGCTGGCGCGGCTTTCTGGTCCTGCTGGTCTGGAGCCTGGTCATGGGCGTCATCGGCGGCGTCTGCGGCGCGCTGCCCCTGATTGGCGGCCTGTTGAGCACGCTGTGGACCATCTGCTGCCTCTACCTGGGCATGGTCGTCTCTGTGGCGACGCTGCGCGCAACCATCTACCAGAAGGCCGGCGCGGGCTTCTCTTGGAAGAACCTCGTGGAGCTCGGTCGTCGCGACCCGAGCGGCCTGCTTAGCATCCTGGGCTGGGAGATGCTGTGCTACCTGGTGATTGCCCTTGTCAGCGGGATAGTCCTGTCCGTCACCGCGCTCGGTGCCATGCCGCGCATCATCTCGCTGACGAGTGAGCTTGGCTACTACAACAGCGGCCTCTCCCCCTACGGCGACCTCGAGTACTACGTCACCCAGCTCGCCATGGAGCTGTTCTTCTATGTCATCGCCGCCTTTGGGCCCACGTTGATCGTCCTCGGCCTCATTGCCCTGGTCCTTCGCAACGGGATCAGCATGGTGGTCTATGCCGCCCTAGGTCTTTGGATTCGCCAGTTTGACGTTGCCAACTGGGGCCGCAGCGAGGAGCCCCTGCCGAGCACGGCGTTTGCCGGCGAGAAGGTCACGGATGCAGCGCCGCCCGTGGCACCTGCGACAGTGGCGGACGCTCCTGCCGAGGCGCCCGTGCGGCCGACGGAGCCCGCGGCGCCGGTGGCGGAGCCTGAGCCGGCGGCGGTGGAGCCCACGCCGGTGGCAGTGGAGCCTGAGCCCGTGGCGGCTCCCGCGGAGCCCGAGGAGCCCGTGGCGCCCGAGCCCGAATATGCGCCTGACGGCTCCGAGGTCATTGGGGTGGAGCCCATCGCCAAGGCTGCTTCCGAGCAGAACGAACCCGCTGGTGAGGGACCTGCCGACGAGGAATCTGACGCGCCCGCGCAAGAATAGACACGCACTTCTCGAGTGATGATGGGGGACGGCCTGTGGCAACGCGGACCGTCCTTTTTTTTTGCGACAAAACCGCAGGATTCCGGCATGCGGTCCTGCCCAGTTGTGGCGGATGCGTGGATAATCTCGATCCCGAAAACGTGGTGCAAGCTAGCTGCAAGCGCCTCTTCATGGAGAGACACGATTTGCGGTACGCGTGCGGTAAGCTGCGGGAAAGCTAGCTGTCCGTTGCCTCTGCTACGCTCTGCCGCAAAGAAACGAGACTGCGTGGGACAGGATGACGCGGGCGTTTGGTAGGCAAAACGTGGATTTGCAAGGTGCCTGGCAAATCCTGTGCTAACATCTACCGCCGAACCTTTCCTGCTTCGGGTGCACCTTCACTTCCCGAAGCCATTAGCCCAGAGGAGGTGACCACATGAAGGCTTATGAACTGCTGTTCTTCGTCGCTCCCAACACTGACGAGGAGACCCGCGCTGGTGTTATGAAGCGCATCGACGTTGCTATCACCGCCGAGGGCGGCGTCGTCGATTCCGTCGAGGACTGGGGCAAGCGCAAGCTCGCCTTTGAGATCGACGACCTCACCGAGGGTGACTACACCCTCATCAACTTCCACGCAGACCCCCAGCAGATCGCCGAGCTCGACCGAGTTCTGCGCATCAACGACGCTGTCAAGCGCCACATGGTCGTGTGCCGTTCCGACAGGGACTAAGCATGGAAGCGCGGGGCCTGCCCCCGCGAGAGAGGTAGTGAAAAGATGAGCATCAACAGGGTTAACATTTCCGGAAACCTCACGCGTGACCCCGAGCTGCGCGCCACGGGCAGTGGCATGCAGATTCTGCGCTTCGGCGTCGCGGTCAACGACCGCGCGAGGAACCAGCAGACCGGCGAGTGGGAGGACCGTCCCAACTTCGTGGACTGCGTGGTCTTCGGCAACCGCGCCGATGCCCTCTCCCGACTCCTCTCTAAGGGTTCGAAGGTTGCCATCGAGGGCAAGCTTCGCTACAGCTCCTGGGAGACGCAGGACGGCCAGCGCAGAAGCAAGCTGGAGGTCGTGGTCGACGAGGTGGAGTTCCTCTCCTCGAGGAACCAGGGCGGCGCAGGTGCTCCGGCGCCCGCCCAGTACCAGCAGCAGGGTGGCTACCAGCAGGCGGCTCCCTCCTACAACGCCCCGGCGCCCGCGCCTGCGCAGCGCCCCGTCCAGACCCCGCCTGCGGCGGACGTCTACGACGAGGACATCCCGTTCTAATCATTCCGGCGGTGCCCGCACCGCGAGGTACCTTGGGTACCGCCAATAGAAAGGCAACAAGACATGGCTCAGCAGAAGCAAGATTTTCAGCGCCAGCCGCGTCGCAAGTACTGCCAGTTCTGCAAGGAGCAGACTGAGTTCATCGACTACAAGGACACTCAGCTCCTCCGCAAGTACATGACCGACCGCGGCAAGATCAAGCCGCGCCGCGTCACTGGCGCCTGCACGCAGCACCAGCACGACATCGCGAACGCCATCAAGCGTGCTCGCGAGATGGCGCTCCTGCCCTACACCGTTCCCGTGGTCTCCAGCCGCGGCGGCCGTAGCCGCGGTTAGGGACTGGCTGCGATTCGAGAGGGAGCGCGCGCCGTTGGACAGGCAAACCGGTGACGGCCTGCCTCCCGTCCCTTCTGGAGCAATCCGTCCCCAGGACGGGGAGCCCCCAAGAAGAGCCGGGGGAGAGATAAGCGTCTTTCTGGGGTACCTGTTCTGCGCGCTGGGTGGTCTGGCCGCAACGGCATCGCCGCTGGCCGCCGCCCTGTTCGTCGGGTTTGGAATGAGCGTCGTCTCGTCGAGAAGGCCGATTTCCGCCCGGGCCCTTGGAGTCCTTGCGTGCGTCGTTCCGGCGCTGGTCTTGGGACTCCAGCTGGACTCGTCCTCGCTCGCGTCCGCACTTGTCGCCTGCTGCCTTGGTGTGGCGGTGGCGGTTGCGTTCTGCGATGGGAGGGCGACCGCAGGCGTGCTCTGCATGCTTGTCGGAATGGCGACTCTTGTCCAGCTTGGGTCTGACGCGCTTCTCGCCGCGGGCCGGGGTACGACGCTGGCCAGCAGCATGAGCTCGCTGGTTGACGTCTACCTGCAGCAGCTCGGCAGCCTCGGCAACGGGGTGTCCGAGCAGGTTGCGCTCGTGCAGGCAATACTGCGCGTGGTCTGGCCTGTCACGTACGTTGTGCCCGCCCTGGGCGAGCTTCTGCTCGCCTATCTGGGAGTGAGGATTGCGTCCACCCGCATGGGCGAGCGCAACCCGGACCTTCCGGACTTCGCGGAGTTTGACCTCCCTCTGTGGGTGGTCGCGCTCTTCGTCGGGGCGCTCGTGGGCCTGGCCGTCTGTCTCACCGCCAAGGTGCCGACGGACGGAATCTGGTTCATGGCATGCGCAAACGTGATCCTTGCCGTGAGGTTTGCCTTTGCGGCACAGGGCCTGGCCGTTCTTTCCTGGTTCATCCGGAAGAGGCGGCCCAGCGGGCTCATGGCGGCTCTGGCCGTCATCGCGGCACTGTATCTTGAGATGCAGTTCATCGTAATGAGCATCGTGGGACTCATGGACGTGTGGAGCGACATCCGCCACCTCAACCGTGGCAAGACGGTCACCGTCCAGGACAACGCGAGGCAAGACTAGGGCCGGCACACCCGGCCGAAGAAGGAGTATCCCATGAAAGTCATCCTCACGGATGAGCTCAGGGGTAAGGGCGGCGAGGGCGACATCGTCGAGGTCGCCCAGGGCTACGCGGAGAACTTCCTGTTCCCCAACAAGATGGCCCTGCCCGCCACCCCGGGCAACATCAAGCAGCTCGAGGAGCGCCGTCACAACATCGAGAAGCGCGAGGCCGAGCGCATCGCCGCTGCCGAGGCTCTGAAGGCCGCCATCGATGGCAAGTCCGTCACCGTTGACGCCAAGATCGGCGAGGAGGGCCAGCTCTTTGGCTCCGTCACCCCCGCCCAGATCGCCGAGGCCATCAAGGCCGAGCTCGGCGTCGAGGTCGACCGCAAGCGCGTCGGCCGTGGCAACGCCATCAAGACCTCCGGCAAGCACGAGGTCGAGGTCAACTTCTACCGCGAGATCAGCGCCACGGTCACCGTCCTTGTCGGCGTGACCGAGGAGGAGCCCGCCGAGGAGGAGGCCGCCGAGGCTGAGGTTGAGGCCGAGGTCGAGACCACCGAGGTCGCCGAGTAGCACGGTTTTCAACGCTCGCCGCTGAGCTGGGGATTTCTACAAGAACCGCAGGTCAGCAGCGTGTAGTAAAAACCACCTGCAACTCGCGAGGTGCACATGATCCGCCCCGGGAGGACGTTGGTCCTTCCGGGGCGGCTTCTTTTTTGACAGGATTTCAAACGGTGCCATCTACCTGCGGTTTTGTGAGCATTGGATTTAAATGGTTGCTATGTTTACGTGCTTCTCGCCGTGTGAGCTGCGCGTTTTGGATTGACGTGTATAGGGCCTTCAGACGGCTTCCGTCGGTGTTGAAAACTTGACAAACGCCCAGTTGGCTAATTGTTGAAAACGTTGAAAAGTCGAGAAACTCAAGGTAGACGGACTGACTTGCAAACACGTGCCAGATTGGGGATGCCACCGGCGAAAGCCCCTTTGCAGCATACGTGCTGCTAAAGTAGGAAGTCGCCAAAATCTGACCGACCGAGGAGAGCCCGTGCCTTCCGACGACTACGACATCAACCCGACGAGAATGACCGTCTCGGAGCCTGGCGTCATGCCACAGGACCGCGAGGCGGAGTCTTCTGTGCTCTCCGCGATGATGATCTCTCCGGACGCGCTTCAGGAGTGCCTCATCGAGCTGACGCCGGATGACTTCTACTTTCCGGCTAACCAGACCATCTTTTTGGCCGTGCGCGAGATGTTCAACCGCAACCAGCCGGTGGACAGCATCTCCCTTGCCGACTACCTCAAGAGCACCGGCGAGCTGGAGAAGATAGGCGGCCGCTCCTACCTGCTGGGCCTTGCCAACAACTCGCTTGCCCTTCTCGGCTGGCGCCGCCACATGGAGATGCTCCACCGCGACACCACGCTGCGCAAGATGATTCTGGCGTCCGCGCAGATCACGGCCCTTGCCTACGACGCGCCCGAGGACACCAAGGAGGTCATCGACCGCGCCGAGAAGATGCTGCTGGACGTCACCAACCGCGACGTGCACACCAACGAGCAGTCCCTCGAGGACGTCATGGCCGACCTCTACGAGGAGCTGCAGGCCGCGGCCGAGCACAAGGACGAGCCCCTGGGCGTCCAGACGGGCTTCCCGTCCATCGACAGCTGCCTGCTTGGCCTGCGACCTGGCCAGATGGTGGTCATCGGCGCCCGACCGGGCGTGGGCAAGACGTCCTTTGCGCTCAACCTCGCAACAAACGCGGCCTTTGCCGGCGCGTCCGTGGCGCTCTTCTCGCTGGAGATGTCCAAGACGGAGATCGCGCAGCGCCTGCTGGCGGCCAACGCCCGCATCGGCCTGCAGGAGATCCGCTCCGGCAACATCCGCGCCGAGCAGTGGCCGCAGATTCTGGAAGCGACCGAGCAGCTCTCCAAGCTGGACATCGTCATCGACGACACCCCCGGCACCACGGTGACGGAGATTCGCGCCAAGGCCCGCCGCATCCTGCGTGGCAAGAAGCTCGGCGTGGTCATCGTGGACTATCTGCAGCTCATTTCGCCCCCGTCCGGCGGTCACCGTGCCGACAGCCGCGCCACCGAGGTCGGCGAGATGTCCCGTGGCATCAAGATCATGGCCAAGGACCTCGAGGTGCCGGTCATCACGCTGTCCCAGCTCAACCGTACCGTCGAGAACCGCACGGGCAAGCGTCCGCAGCTCTCGGACCTGCGAGAGTCCGGCTCCATCGAGCAGGACGCCGACATCGTTGCCCTGCTCGACCGTTCCATGAACGAGGAGGAGGCCGCGCGCGAGGACCGGCCTGCCATGGGCGAGACCACGTTCATCATCGCCAAGAACCGTTCCGGCGCCCTGGCCGACGTCCCGCTGACATTCCTGCCCGGCTCCACCAAGTTCGTCGAGATCGACAAGCAGTTCCGCGGCGAGTAACCCACCGCCACAGCCCCGCCACCGGGGACGGAGGCTTTTTGCAGGTAATGGGGACACATCCCACAAGATATGTCCCCATTACCTGCAAAAAGCCTCCGTCCCCGGTGGCGGGGCCTGAAAGGATTGAAGAGCATGAGGTACGACTTCACTAGTCACATGGAGCGTCACGGCAAGGACTCCATCGCTGTTGACGGGCTGGGCACGGGGTTTGCGCCCGAGCCGCCGGAGGAGGGCTTTGACGTCATCCCCATGTGGGTGGCGGACATGAACTTCCCGACGGTCCCCACGGTGACTGACGCCATCATCGAGCGTGCCAAGCATCCCGCGTTTGGGTACTTCTCGGCGACTGACGAGTACTACGACTCAATAATCCGCTGGCAGGAGACCCGCAATGGCGTCACCGGCCTCGCGCCCGAGCACATTGGCTACGAGAACGGCGTGCTTGGCGGCGTGGTGGCCACGCTCAACAGCTTTGTTGCGCCCGGCGACAAGGTCCTTCTCCACAGCCCGACCTACATCGGCTTCACCAAGAGCCTGGAGAACAACGGGCTCTCCATCGTGCACTCGCCGCTCAAGATCGACGAGGACGGCGTCTGGCGGATGGACTTCGAGGACATGGAGGCCAAGCTCGCCCAGAATGACATCCACGCCGCCGTGTTCTGCTCGCCGCACAACCCGTGCGGGCGCGTCTGGGAGCGCTGGGAGGTCGAGCGCGCCATGGAGCTGTACCGCAAGTACGACTGCGTGGTGGTCTCCGACGAGATCTGGAGCGACCTCATCCTGCCGGGCCACAGGCACGTGCCCACGCAGAGCGTCTCCGACGACGCCCGCCGCCGCACGGTGGCCCTCTACGCACCGAGCAAGACCTTCAACCTGGCCGGCCTGGTTGGCTCCTACCACGTCATATACGACAAGAGCCTGCGAGACCGCGTCACTTCTCGCAGCTCCAAGTGCCACTACAACGACATGAACGTGCTCTCCATGCACGCGCTCGTGGGCGCGTACAGGCCGGAGGGATACGAGTGGCTGGACGAGCTCACCTAGGTCCTGGGTGCAAACGTTGACTGGGCCTGCGACTACATTGCCGAGCACTTTGACGGCGTGAGCGTGCAGAAGCCCCAGGGCACCTACATGCTCTTTGTCGACTGCTCGGAGTGGTGCGCCGCCAATGGCCGCGACATCGACTGGGTGGAGCGCGCGTGCTGGCGCGTAGGCGTTGCGGTGCAGGATGGCCGCATGTTCCACGGACCCTGCCACCTGCGCATGAACCTGGCACTGCCGCTTGACCGCGTCCAGGAGGCCTTCGACCGCATGGACCGCTACGTCTTCAACGCCTAGCCCGCGCGAGGACGTATACTTATGACCGAATGGCAAGTTCACTTCTCTGAGAGGGACGCTTATGTCAGCATCTGTTCTTGTGGGTACCCAGTGGGGCGACGAGGGCAAGGGTAAGATCACCGACCTCATCTCTGGTGACTTCGACGTCGTCTGCCGCTACGGCGGCGGTGCCAACGCCGGTCACACGGTCGTCGCCAACGGCCACAAGCTGGCTCTTCACCAGATTCCCTCCGGCATCGTCCACGAGGACGCCCTGTCGGTCGTCGGCAACGGCTGCATCGTCGACCCGACGGTCATCCTCGAGGAGATCGACACCCTCAAGGCCCAGGGCCTCAGCTGCGAGGGCCTGCGCATCTCGGGCAACGCGCACATCGTCATGCCCTACCACCGCGACCTCGACGGTGCCCACGAGAAGAACCTCGGCAAGAACCTCATCGGCACCACCAAGCGCGGCATCGGCCCCTGCTACATGGACAAGATGAACCGCACCGGCCTGCGCATGCAGGACATGCTCGACGACGACACCTTCCGCGAGAAGCTCGCCGCCGCGCTGGCCTACCAGAACCCCATCCTCGAGAAGGTCTACGGCCTGCCCACCTACACCGTCGAGCAGATCTGCGAGGACTTCCTGCCCTACGCCGAGCGCCTGCGCCCCTACATCATCGAGAGCTCCAAGCTGCTGAACGAGGAGCTTGCCGCCGGCAAGAACATCCTCTTCGAGGGCGCCCAGGCCACGATGCTCGACATCGACCACGGCACCTACCCCTTTGTGACCTCCTCCAACTGCACCGCCGGCGGCGCCGTCACCGGCTCCGGCGTGGGCCCCTGCAACATCGAGCGCGTCCTTGGCGTTGCCAAGGCCTACCTCACCCGCGTGGGCTCCGGCCCCTTCCCCACGGAGCTCGACTTCAACGAGGGCGTGGGCAAGTTCCTGCTGGAGACCGGCCACGAGTACGGCGTGACCACTGGCCGCAAGCGCCGCTGCGGCTGGTACGACGCCGTGGTGGTCAAGTACGCCGCCCAGATCAACGGCCTGACCGACCTCGCCATCACCAAGCTCGACGTCCTCACCGGCCTTGACACCATCAAGGTCTGCACCGCCTATGACTGCGACGGCGTCGAGTACGATACCGTTCCCGAGCACCGCGCGGTCTTCGACCACGCCAAGCCCAAGTACATCGAGGTTCCTGGCTGGCAGGAGGACATCACCGGCTGCAAGTCCTTCGACGAGCTGCCGCAGGCCGCCCAGGACTACATCAAGCTCATCGAGGACCTCTCCGGCGTCAAGGTCTCCCTCGTCGCCGTTGGTCCCGACCGCGAGCAGACCATCAACCGCTTCTGGAAGTAGGCTCTGTGACGGACACTGCCGTGGGCGAGAAGAGCTTCGGGATTGTCTGTGACAGCGGGTGCGACCTCACGCCAGCCCAGCTCGGCCGGCTTGGGGTCGCACTCGTGCCCCATCATGTGAATGCGGGCCAGCAGAGTTGGCTCGACCGCGTGGACGTCTCCGACGACGACGCGCTCGAGCGCATGGGCGTCCGGGGGACCGACGCCGTGGTGGAGGAGGCCGGAGCGGACGAGCTTCTCGCCGCGTACCAGCGTCTTGTTGACGAGGGATGCAAGACCATAGTCTCCGTGCACTCCGCCGAGGCGCTGTCTGCGATGTGTGGGCGCGCCCGCGAGGCGGCGGCCCGGCTGGGGGACGTCACGCGCGTTGAGGTGCTGGACACCGGCACCGCGTCCATTGGCACCGGCATCGTCGTTGAGCGACTGTCCGCGATGCGCGCGGCCGGCGTGCCCCTCGAGGACGCGCTCCTTGCCGCGCGCGAGATTGCCGCCGGCGTCCGCCTGATGTTCATACCCGCAAGCTCTTCTCGCCTGGTGCGCAGGAGGGCTCGCTCGAGGCACTCCGGGCTGGTCAGTCGCGCCTCCATGCTCCGTGTCCGCCTGGTGGGGGAGCGGGGCCTCTTTCTTGTGTCGCGCGGCGAGGTCACCCAGACCGTGCGCTCCACCGACATCGCCGACCTCTGCGGTCGCATCGCCCATGCCATGAGCGCGGTCGCCCACGCGGAGGGCCCGCTTGACTACGTCGAGCTCTACGGATGCGACCGCAAGGCCCTGCGTCCCCTCGAGAAGCCCCTTGACACCAACGAGTTCGAGGCCGAGCGCATGGGAGTGACGCGCGTCTCTCCCAGCAACGTCGGCTTTGTGGGCAGGCCCGCCGTGGGCGTTGCCTTTGTTCCGGATTCACTCTTCGAGCGCGTGGGGGCCAACCAGCCCACCGACGTGCCCGCAGACGACTAGACGAGGAGACCTAATGAGCGACAGCAAGATCGACATTCTTCTTCTGGGTTCCGGTGGGCGCGAGCACGCGCTTCTGACCAAGCTGGCGGAGTCCCCGCGCGCCGGCAAGATGTGGGTCGCTCCCGGCAACGGCGGCATGGACGCCACCGCCGAGGTGGCAGACCTTGACCCGGAGTCTCCCGAGGGCGTTGCCGCCTGGGCGACGGGGCACGGCATCGGCCTTGTGGTCATTGGCCCGGAGGCCCCGCTGGTGGCGGGCGTCGCCGACGCGGTGCGCGCCGCGGGCATCCCCACGTTTGGCCCCAACGGCAAGGCCGCCCAGATGGAGGGCTCCAAGAAGTTTGCCAAGGAGGTCATGGAGCGCGCCGGCGTGCCCACCGCCGCCTACCGCAGCTTCACCGACGAGGAGTCTTGCTCGGCCTACGTGCGCGAGGTCGGCGGACCCATCGTGGTCAAGGCCGACGGCCTGGCTGCCGGCAAGGGCGTCATCGTCGCCAAGACCACCGAGGAGGCGCTCGAGGGCGTCCACGAGTGCTTCTCTGGCGCGTTTGGCCAGGCAGGCGCCACCGTCGTGGTCGAGGAGATGATGGAGGGGCCGGAGTGCTCGCTGCTGGCCCTGACCGACGGCAAGACGCTGGTGCCGCTGGCCACCTCCCAGGACCACAAGCGCGCGCTGGACGGGGACCTCGGCCCCAACACGGGCGGCATGGGCGTCTACAGCCCCGTGCCCATGGTCACGCCTGACGAGCTTGCCCAGATGATCGACGTCGAGAAGCGCGTGGTGGCCGAGCTCGCCGCCGAGGGCATCACCTACTCCGGCTGCCTCTACGGCGGCTTCATGCTCACCAAGGACGGTCCCAAGGTCCTGGAGTTCAACGCCCGCTTTGGCGATCCCGAGACCCAGGTGGTGCTCCCGCGCATGAAGGGTGACCTCGTCGAGGCCTTCCTGGCCTGCGACAACGGCACCCTCGGCGAGGACCAGGTTGCCTGGGACGACGACTGGGCGGTCTCCGTGGTGCTTACCTCCGCCGGCTATCCCGGCAAGTACGAG
The DNA here is from genome assembly GCF_003416765.1 of Paratractidigestivibacter faecalis. Classification (NCBI taxonomy): domain Bacteria; kingdom Bacillati; phylum Actinomycetota; class Coriobacteriia; order Coriobacteriales; family Atopobiaceae; genus Paratractidigestivibacter; species Paratractidigestivibacter faecalis. Next base: position 1,934,827 of record NZ_QSNG01000001.1, read on the forward strand.
AAGGGCAAGGCCATCACCGGCATCGACCGCGCCGAGCAGCTCGAGGGCGTGACCGTCTACCACGCCGGCACCAAGGTCGACGAGAGCGGCCAGCTGGTCACCAACGGCGGCCGCGTGCTGGACGTCACCGCCGTGGCGCCCACCTTCGAGGCCGCTCGCGCCCAGGCGTACGCCGCGGTCGAGCTTATCGACTTTGAGGGCAAGACCTTCAGGACCGACATTGGCATGAGGGCCATCAAGGGTCGCGAGGCCTAGGCTCGGGGAGGTTTGAGAGCGATGGCAGACATTCAGAAGGTCAACGGCGCCCACGACGAGCAGGCCGGCGAGACGGACGCGCTCGCCGTGCAGGCCTCCCTGCGCGAGGACGAGCTTGCCGACGCCACCGCCGACATGCGCGACTCCGTGGCGAGCTTCACCTTTGACGGGGACCGTGACGACGTGGACCACGTCTCTGGCGCGCCCGTCGAGCGCGAGCTGGTACTTGGCAGCGAGGACCCGCGCGACGCGTCACTGGAGGAGAGACCCCTCTCCGAGGACGTTGCCTGGACGGGACGCATCTTCAACGTCAACCGACTGCAGGTCGAACTGCCCGACGGGCGCCACGCGGTGCGCGACGTGGTGCGCCACCCCGGCGCGGTGGCCATTGTCGCCCTGACGGACGAGGGCCGCATCTGCCTGGTGCGCCAGTACCGCACGGCGCTCGGCCGCGTGACGGTGGAGATTCCCGCCGGAAAGCTCACTCCCGGGGAGGATCCGCTCGAGGCTGCGAGCCGCGAGCTCCTCGAGGAGACGGGTATGACCGCCGGGAAGATCGCGTTTCTGACCACCATCGCCAGCTCGGACGGGTTCTGCGACGAGCTCATCCACATCTACATGGCGACGGGCCTGGAGTTCTCCAAGTCCAGCCCGGATGCGGACGAGTTCATCAACGTCGACCTGGTGGAGCTCTCCGAGCTGGTGGATGCCGTGCTCGACGGGCGCATCGAGGACGCCAAGACCGTGGTGGGCGCCCTTTTGTGCGACTCCATCTCCCACCGACTGAACTTCTCTCAGGAAGAGGAGTAGCAAGGCGCGGCGGATTGGCTGGCAGGTCTTGACGAGAGAGGGCCCTGGGGAGCTAATATGTTCCCCAGGGTCCTTTAACTTGCATGGGTAAAACGATTATTTTACTGCGGTCAAGTAAAATCCGGTCAATATTAAATACCAGCCAGGATGCAGTATTCAGAAATATGGTTACCTCATTGATTTAAGACCCCCTCCCCATAAAATATTATTCAAATAACAAGCTTTCCCTTCATACACTCGATGTAACTGCACACCTGTGGGGTTTATCCCCCGAGGAATGAAGGAGCTGCCATGACGAGCAAGGTAAGAAATGTCTGGGGGGGGGGTGCTTCCTTGCCAAGGCTGCCGGCCTAGCCGCCTCCGTCGCGCTGGCACTGGGCATTGGGCTTGCGACGCCGTGCACGGCCCAGGCCATTGACCTGGCCGCCCCGGAGCACAGCAAGACCATCTCGAGCAATGACGACGGGACCTACACGCTGTCCCTGGACGTCACGGGCCGCAAGGGCTCCCAGAGCGAGACCGTAACCCAGAAGACCGACATCGTCCTGGTAATGGACACATCCGGCAGCATGGACTTCCGGATGGACAAGGACAAGGACGCCCGACCCGGGGAGTCCCGACTGGATTACGCCAAGACTGCGGCAAACGACCTGGTGAACTCCGTGGTGAAGGACGGCAGCGACGACGTCCGCGTTGCCGTTGTTTCCTTCAGCAATGACGCCCAGACCGTCGTCGGCTACAGCAGCGACAAGGGCGAGCTGCGCCGCGGCATCAACGGTCTTGGTGCCGACGACGGCACCAACTGGGAGGCCGGCCTTGCGGCGGCCAACGGGCTCACCGCAAGGGACGGTGCCAAGAAGTACGTCGTCTTCCTCTCTGACGGCGAGCCTACGTATAGGTACGAGACCGTGGAGTACTGGTTCTTCGGCTGGCACACGAAGACTGTGGTTGCCGGCTCCGGCAGGTACTACGAGCAGGCCAACTTCGACCACGCCGTGACCGAGGCCGAGAAGCGCGGAGACGCGACGCTCTTCTCCGTCGCCGTTGGCTCGACCCAGAAGGTCTCCGAGCGCATGAGCTCCTTCCAGAAGGAGGCCACCGGCTCGACCGACGGGTGCTACTCCGCCACCACGCCGGAGGCCCTCAAGCAGGCCTTTGCGAGCATCACGCAGACCATCACCCAGAGCGCCCAGTACACCAACGTCACCATGACCGACGTGCTGACCGACTACGTCGACTTTGTCGGCGCGGACGGCAACGTGCGTGTGAGCGCCCGCGACGCCGAGGGCAACGAGGTCTCGCTCTCTCCGTCCGACTACGAGCTCAGCGTGGACGCCGCCACCAAGCGCGCCACGCTGCGCTTCAGGCAGGGTCAGAACGGCCAGGCCGGCTTTGTCCTTGGCGAGGACGTCACCTACACCCTGAGCTTTGACGTCAAGCTGACCCAGGCCGCCTACGACGCCGCGGCCGCCGCCGGCAAGACCATCACGCTGCCCACCAACTCCGAGGGCAAGCTCTCCTACAGCGTGGTCAACGACAACGGCGCCGCCCAGACCGTCGTCGCCGGGGCGGATCAGTCCTACCAGCCTCAGAGCGTCGACGTGCCCGTCAACGTCGTGAGCATCCAGAAGACCTGGGTCGGCGGCACCGTGCGCCCCGACTCCCTCACCGTCGACCTTCTGCGTGACAATCAGACGTACAAGACCGTGGCGCTTGACGCGGCGGCCGGCTACAAGGCCGATGTCGTGGTGCCCGCAGGCGTTGGCGACAGCGTGTGGAGCGTGAGCGAGGCCAACGTCCCCGCCGGCTACACGCCGACCTACGGTGACGCCGTCACCAACTCCGGCACGCTGAGCATCACCAACACGTACTCCGTCTCTCCCGTTAAGGTGTATGGCAAGGAGAGCCTCTCTGGCCACAAGACCCTGACCGGCCGCACCCTCAGGGCCGGCGAGTTCCAGTTCCAGCTCAAGGACTCCCAGGGCAAGGTGGTCTCCACCGTCACCAACGACGCGGACGGCAACTTTGCCTTTGGCGACCTTGTCTTCGACGCCGCGGGCACGTACTACTACACCGTCTCTGAGGACACCTCCCATCTGCCGGCCGGCGTCTCCGCCGTCACGACTGGCTCCAAGTCCGTCACCATCTACGTCACCGACAACGGCGACGGCACCCTTTCCGCCGACGTCCGCAAGGACGCCCTGGAATTTGAGAACTCCTACGAGGTCAGCGCCGCCATGGTGCAGCTGAGCTTTGCCAAGAAGCTCTCTGGCCGCCCGACCGCACTTGCCGCCGGCGAGTTCCAGTTCCAGCTCAAGGACGAGCAGGGCAACGTGGTCGCCACCGCCAGCAATGACGCCGCGGGCAACGTGACCTTCCCGCGCATGGCCTTTGGCGAGGCGGGAACCTACGTCTACAAGGTCAGCGAGGTCGCGGGCAGCGCCGCGGGCGTCACCTATGACGCCGGCGTCCGCACGGTGACCATCAAGGTCACGGACGACCGCCAGGGCTCCCTCGTCGCCGAGACGAGCATCGATGGCGACACCACCTTTGCCAACACGTACAAGGCCGCTCCCGTGAGCTATGACGTGACCCAGGACGTCAAGATTTCCAAGACCCTGACCGGCCGTGCCCTCAGGGCCGGCGAGTTTGAGTTCAAGCTGGTGGAGAACGGCAACGTCGTGGCGACTGCCTCCAACGACGCAGAGGGCAAAGTGAGCTTCGGCGCCCTTGCGTACAATGAGGCCGGAACCCACACCTATGTGGTTCGCGAGGCCAAGGGCGGCCTCGGCGGCGTGACGTATGACTCCTCCGAGCACGTGGTTACCGTCTCCGTCACCGACGACGGCTCCGGCAGGCTCTCTGCCAAGGCCACGTCCGCCGACGGCCAGATTGTCTTCAAGAACGCCTACTCCGCCGCTCCCACCTCCATCACCTTTGGTGGCACCAAGGTCCTGACCGGCGCCGAGCTCGCTGCTGGCCAGTTTGCCTTCCAGCTCAAGGACGCCCAGGGCAACGTGGTTGCCACCGCCACCAACGCGGCTGACGGCTCCCTGGTCTTTGAGCCCGTCAGCCTTGACGCGGCGGGCGAGTATCACCTCACCCTCTCCGAGGTCAATGACGCCCAGGACAACGTGACCTATGACGACCACGTCTACCAGCTCGACGTGACCGTGGCCGATGACGGCGAGGGCAGCCTCTACGTGGCCTCCTACACCGTCGACGGCGGTACCGACCTGCCCGTCTTTGAGAACGCCTACGTGGCTCCCGAGGCGCCGAGCGAGCCTGCGGCCCCGCAGGCCCCGGCGGCCGTTCCCAACACCGGCGACGCCACTTCCCCAGCGCTTCCGCTGGCGATTGGCGCCTGCGCCCTCGCGGCCGCGTGCGCCGTGCTTCTCCTCGTTCGCCGTAACAACAGCTAACAGCAAACCCCGCCTGGCGAGAGGCCCTTCTCGCCAGGCGGACCTCTTCCAGAAAGCAGATGCGTCATGGACAAAGAAGCTCCCGTGAAGACAACCGCCGAGTACGAGGCCGCCTCTGCCTGGAAGCCCACGCCTACGGCTAGAAAGATCATCTCCTTTGTTGAGCGGCACGACGGAATGCCGTGCTCCAAGGCGCAGATTGCCGTTGCTCTGGGAAGAAACGAGAAGACCATCGACCGCCTGATCGCCCGCATGCGCCACGAGGGCATCCTTGAGGCCGAGCCGCAGTGGGCCGAGAACGGCGGCCAGCTGGCAAACACCTATCACGTGGTCCACAAGTAGCCATGAACTGCTCTGGGCGGGGCGGAGGAAGCGAAACCTCCGTCCCGCCCTTTTTTGCCGCTAGCTGCGGCGAACCAGCAGGTAGCCCATGAAGGCGCATCCGGCGGAGATGCCGGCCAGGACGGCACCGATGGGAAGGCCTTCGCCGGTGGAGGGAAGTTCCTGGGGTGTGGGAAGCCTGAGGTCTGTCATGCTCACCTCCTGCACGTCGGTGACTTCGGCGACGGTGAAGTCGATGGGGTCGGCCTTGAGGTAGCCCTCGGGGGCCTCGCTCTCGGCAAGGGTGTAGGCGCCTGGGAGCAGACGCTCGATGGTGTGCGGCACCTCGTCGCTCACCCAGCTGTCGACGACCTCCTTGTTGGCGTCCAGCAGAGCGAGATGCGCGCCGGCAAGGTGCTCGCCCTTCTCGTCGAGCTTTGAGAGCCGGACCGTGGTGAAGTCGTTCGTTGCCATTGCCTCGACGGTGACGACGGGCGTGAGCTGGTCCTGGTAGCCAATCGTGAACTCATGGGGAGTCGGGTCGACGACGTAGCCGGCCGGCGCCGCGGTCTCCACGAAGGCGTAGCCCGCTCCGCCGGGAGAGAGCGCAAGGCCGTCTGCCGAGGCCATGCCGTTCTCGTCGGTGGTGACGTGGGCGACGACGTCATCCGCCTCGTGCGCGAGCGAGCCGTCGTAGTCGACGACGTCGGCCGTGGCCACGACGTCAAACTCCGCCCCGGCGAGGGCGGCACCCGTCCTCAGGTCGGTCTTGCGAATGGACGCGGAGCCCACGGCAAGCGCGTTCTGGGCCTCGGCCTCTGCCCAGACAACGGCCGTCTGCTGGTCCTCCCAGCAAACCGTGAACTCGTGCGGAGTCTCGTCCAGGACAAAGCCCTCCGGCGCCAGGGTCTCCACAAAGGCGTAGCCTGCCTCGCCCGTGCCCAGGGGCAGCCCCTCGACCGTGGCCTCGCCCTTCTCGTCCGTGGACACGTGGGCCATGACCTGACCCTCAACGGCCTGGATGGTTCCGTCCGGGGCGACGACGTCCTGCTGCGCCACCACGTCAAACTCGGCCCCCGTCAGGGGCGTCCCGCTTTCCGACGTCTTGGTCAGTTTGGCCGACCCCGAGGCCTGCTCGTCGGAAAGGCTCGCTATGACCACGGGCGGAAGCGTGGCGTCGGCGGGCACATCGATGCGGACGTCCTCGCCTCTTAGCAGGTAGGGGGCCTGTGCGGCGACCTCATGGATGTAGTACGTGCCTGGAATCAGGCTTTGCGGCAGGGTGACGCAGCCGCTCTCGTCCGTCACAAAGCGGTCGAGCGTGACATGGTTTGGATACCAGCTCTCCTGCGTCAGGGGGTTGCCGTCGGCGTCAAGGATCTGGAACGCAAAGCCCGGCAGCGCCACCACCTGCCCAGAGGAGGCGTCGCGCTTCACCACCTGCAGCCTGGTTGCCAGGGCGTGGTTGTCTGCGATGTACTGCAGCTTGGCGCCGTCCGCCATCTGCTGGGCGCTGATGGTCCAGTCTCCAATGTGAGAGAAGCCCGCAGGTACCGTGGACTCGACCTCGTGAATGGTGTAGCCGCCGGCGTCGTAGGGAAGGGCGCCGTGCACGCCGGGCGCGCGGGTGCCCGTGCCAAACCAAAGCGAGCCGTCGGCGGAGGTGTCCGCAAAGCCGTAGGGGTTGGTGACGAGCTCTCCCACCACGCCGCCCGTGGTGTTGCTGATGACCTGGAAGCGCACGCCGCCCGCCGGCTGCTCCAGGCCGGACCCCTCCTGCCCGTAGTCCTTGAACTTTGCGATCTCAAGGTCAAAGGCCACGACGTCCTCCTTGAGGGCGGATTCCATGGATATGCTGGCGATGCCGTTTTGTCCAACCTGGGCTGCCGTCGCCTCGGCCTCGAGGACCTGCTGGCTTGCCATGTATCCCTCCGGTGCCCGAGACTCCGTCACGCGGACTCGCCCCAGAGGAAGACCGTCAAAGCTGGCCCGGCCCTCGGCGTCGGTCGTGGAGACGTGCGTGCGGCCCTGGGCGTCGACGAGCGTGAGTTCTGCCCCCGCAAGGCTCGCGCCAGGTTGGGCGGCCCCTCCCGTCGAGGAGTCCACCTTCTGGACGCGCACCTCGGCGGTTGCGGGGACGTCGTCGAGACCTACGACCTGCCCGGCCTTGGCCTCAAACTCCACCCTGCCGCTTGCGAGCAGGTAGCCGGCGGGAGCCCTGGTCTCCTGGGCGTAGTAGCGCACGCCGGGTCTGAGCGAGCAGCTGGCGCGGCCGGTCGCGTCGGTGGTGACGGTCGCGGCCAGCGCATCGTCGCCACACTGGCGAATCTCGTAGGTGGCGCCGGCCAGGCTGTAGGCGTCGTTGCCAAACGTGAGGCTGGCGTCGGCGGAGCCCTTCTGCATCGCAACCTCCACCTGCGGCGTCCTTCTGGTCACGAGGGACTGGGTCTGGTCGTCGGGGGAGGGCCAGATGATGGAGCTCCCGGCCTCGGGGCCTCCTCCGCCGGCGGCGACGTAGGCTGCGGACTCCGCCCGCATCTTTGCCACGGCGTCGGCGACGTCGGTGTAGATGCGGGTCAGCTCGAACTCCGCCCAGTCGAGGTCGTTCGTCTCGTAGGAGTGGGGCAGGGCAAACCAGACCACGTACTGCGTGGCCATCATGAAGTGCGAGGACGAGAGTCCGTACTCGGTCTGGTGCGTTGGGCTCCAGCCGTGGCACATGATCCAGTCAAGCGCCGGGTTGTTTGACGCGTAGCCGCCGGTGAAGACCCTGCCGGCCTCCGGCGAGTGGAGGCTCTTTGCGCCGCAGTAGGCAATGCCGTCCTCCGAGTTGACCTCAAAGTGGTGCATGCGGGAGAAGCTGTCGTTGACGTCGTCAAAGTCCGAGTAGGACGTCGCCTTGGAGACCGTGAGCGTGCCCAGATCCTCTGCCAGGGCGGACGTCGCCGGCGCGGCGGCAAGGCCCAGGCCAAGCAGCTGGCTCAGCACCAGGAAGAGGGCCGAGAGCGCCGCCGCGGACCTTCTGGCCAGGTCTTTTGCCTTGCGTCTTGCAACTTCTTGCCTCGAGCGTACCGCAAGGCTCACGCGGGCGCGCCCGGCATGGCCCGCCGCTCCCGGAGCACCTCCCTGCTGGCGGTCGCCGCCGCGAAGCCTTGCGCGTGGCGACGGCCTTCGGCCTGGGCCTGCGTCCTTCTCGCCGTTCCGGAACACGCCGTGTGGAACGCCCGCGCGGGTTCCTCTCTGCCTTTCCATGCTGCCTCCCTTTGCTCAAAAACGCGGATGGGAGGCGAAGCCTAGCTGGTGACACTTGCAGCTAGCGGACACCTGGCGGACAGGAGCCTTTCCGCACGCTTGCGGCTGGCTTTCAGGGTTTTCAACATCCCGCTGACCATGTCATTGGCAGACGGGTGGGGCCGCGGTGGGATGCAGCTTGCGGCAAAAAACGACCCTTTCCGAATCTCTTCAATTCCAACACAACTCACCCGGCGAGAAGGGCTTCTCGCCGCCGCTCCGATGGCTGTGGTAGAATCAAAGCCCATGCGGGCATCGCCAAGTGGTAAGGCATCAGCTTCCCAAGCTGACATCCGCGGGTTCGAGTCCCGTTGCCCGCTCCATAGATGTTCGGGGCCCCGGAAGGGGCCCTTTTCATGCGCGGCCACGCCATGCGCCGGCTTGTCGTCCGGCCGCGCGAAGACCCGCCCCGCGCGGGCAGACCGAGAGGAGTCCCCATGTCTCCCATTCCCATGACCGACGAGGAGTGCCGCGTTGCCACCGAGGCGCTCTCCGACCAGCTTGACCTCTATGCCGACCTGCTGGTGAAGAAGGGTGCCGCCGTCCGGCCTGGCCAGGAGCTCGTCGTCGAGTGCCCCGTCGAGCGCGCCGACTTTGCCCGCCGCGTTGTGGCGGCCGGCTACCGCGCCGGCGCCGGCCACGTCACCGTCATCTGGGACGACGACGCCATCAGCCGCCTGACCTACGAGAACGTGGACGTCGACTGGTTCCGCCACACGCCCTCCTGGAAGGTCGAGCAGCTCAACTCCCTTGCCGAGGCGGGCGCCACCTTCCTCTTCCTGGAGGGCTCCGACCCCTCCGCGCTCAAGGGCATAGACCCGGCCAAGCCGGCCGCGGCCTCCAAGGCGCGCAACACCGAGTGCAAGTCCTTCCGCGACGGAATGGACTTTGGCCGCAACGTCTGGTGCATTGCCGGCGTCCCCGTGGCCGCGTGGGCGCGCGAGGTCTTCCCCGGCGCGTCTGACGCCGAGGCCACCTACCGCCTGTGGAACCTCATCCTCTCCGTGGCCCGCGCCGACGGAGACGATCCCGAGAGCGCTTGGGAGACCCACAACGCCTCCTTCGAGAAGACCAAGCGCTTCCTCAACGGTCACCGCTTTGACTCCCTGCGCTACGAGGCGTCCAACGGAACCAACCTCGTCGTGGGCATGAACCCGGGCCACGTCTGGGACGGCGGAGCAGCCCGCACGCAGGACGGCACCACGTTCTTCCCCAACATCCCGACCGAGGAGGTCTTCACCTCGCCGGACCGCGCCCGCGCCGAGGGCATCGTGTACTCCGCCATGCCGCTGGTCCACGCCGGCCAGATCGTGCGCGACTTCTGGCTGCGCTTTGAGGCCGGCCGCGTGGTGGACTTCGGTGCCGAGCAGGGCGCCGAGGTGCTGCGCCACATCATCGAGACCGACGATAACAGCTGCCGCCTTGGCGAGTGCGCGCTCATCTCCAAGAACACGCCCATCCGCCAGAGCGAGACCCTCTTCTTCGACACGCTCTACGACGAGAACGCGTCCTGTCACCTGGCGCTTGGCATGGGCTTCCCGGAGTGCCTGGAGGGCGGCGTCAACCTGGGCAAGGAGGAGCTTCTCGCCCGCGGCGTCAACCAGAGCGTGGCCCACGTGGACTTCATGATCGGCACCGACGACCTCAACGTCTGGGGCGTCTGCGAGGACGGCACCGAGGTCCCCGTCTTCGAGAACGGCCAGTGGGCCTGGGAGTAGCCCCCCGGCGCGCCCGGGCATGGGTCCCGTGGTAGAATCAACCCCACGCGCCGTTAGCTCAGCTGGTAGAGCAGGGGACTTTTAATCCCAAGGCCCAGGGTTCGAACCCCTGACGGCGCACCACCGCAAGGACGGGGCGGCGAGAAGAGCGCTCTTCTCGCCGCCCCTGTTGTTTGAGAGGAGCTCGGATGAGCCTCAACAAGATGATCGACCACACGCTCCTGGCGGCAAACGCCACCCGCGAGCAGATTGCGCGGCTGTGCGACGAGGCGGTCGAGCACGGGTTTGCCTCCGTCTGCGTGAACTCCTGCTGGGTGGGCGCATGCGCTTCTCGCCTGACGGAGACCGACGTCAACGTCTGCACCGTCATCGGCTTCCCGCTGGGCGCCATGTCTACTGCCGGCAAGGCCGCCGAGGCCGAGGCCGCCGTCTCCGACGGCGCCAACGAGCTGGACATGGTCATCAACGTGGGCTGGCTGCTTGCCGGCGAGGACGGCCTGGTCCGGCGCGACATCGAGGCCGTGGAGGCCGCGGCCCAGGGACGCTGCGTGAAGGTCATCATCGAGACCTGCCTGCTCTCTGACGAGCAGATTGTCCGCGCGTGCGAGATCGCCGTGGAGGCCGGCGCCTCCTTCGTCAAGACCAGCACGGGCTTCTCTACGGGTGGCGCCACCGTCGAGGGCGTGGCGCTCATGGCTCGCACCGTGGCTGGCCGATGCAAGGTCAAGGCGTCCGGCGGCATTCACACAGCAGCCGAGGCCGAGGCCATGGTCGCCGCGGGGGCCTCCCGCATCGGCACCTCCAGCGGCTTGGCCATCATCGGCGCCTGACGCTGGGGACGTTGTTAATTACCTGGTAAAAGGGACACTCGTGGTCCCGCAAATTGGGGACGTGTTCGTATTTGCGCAAAAACGAACACGTCCCCAATTGAACTGCCTCCCATTTCTTGGACACGAGAAATGGGAGGCTTTTTATGCGTGTCGACTTGAGGGTGAAGCACGACATCGAGGCCAGGAAGGCGGCGATCGGGCTCTTCGAGCGAGGCAACGGCTACAAGTCTGCGGCGAAGGCGCTGTCGGTCCCGCGCGGAACCGTGAGACAATGGCTCTGCGTATACCGGTCGTTCGGAAGCGGGGTGCTGCTATCCATGGACGGCAAGCAGGCCAGGTACACATACGAGCAGAAGGTCGCCGCAGCCTCCGCCGTGGTCGACGGCGGCATGACGAAGGCCGAGGCGATGGCGGCGTTCGGCATAATGTCGATGTCGCCGCTCAAGAAGTGGTGCGCGCTATACCGCCGGGGCGGCGCGGAGGCCCTGCGCCCGAGGCCCAAGGGCCGGCCGAGCGGTTCCAAGGCGAGGCCGCGGACCCGCGAGGAGGAGCTCGAGGAGCGCTGCCGAAGGCTCGAGACCGAGGTGGCCTACCTAAAAAAATTGCGTGCCCTGGTCGAGAGGGACGGGCTCTGACCAGGGCGAAGGTCGAGGCCGTGAGGGTCCTGCGCGAAGAGGGGCACGGGCTGGGGCGCCTGCTGGAGTGCGCCGGCATGGCCCGGTCCAGCTACTACTACGCGCTGTCGCACCCGAAGGCTCCCACCAGGCCCGAGCTCTGGGAGGCCGCCGCCGAGATATTCTCGCGCACCGCCAACGGGTGCGGCCACAGGCAGATCGCCATGTGCCTGCGCGCCGAGCAGGGCGTGCGCATAGCCTACAAGACGACGCTGAAGATGATGCGCGAGATGGGCATCAGCTGCGGGATCCGCCGCGAGACCGACTACCACAGGTACAACTCGTACAGGGGCAAGGTCGGAAAGACCTTCGAGAACGTCATCGGCAGGGACTTCGCCGCCGACGGGCCGTGGGAAAAGATGGGCACCGACGTCACCGAGTTCAAGCAGCCCTGGGGCAAGGCCTACTTCGCGCCGGTCTACGACTTCGGCAGCAAGGAGATCGTCGCCTGGTCCACGTCGCTGCACCCCAACATGGCTCAGCAGCACGAGCTGCTCGACCAGCTCGTGTCCAAGAAGCCCAAGGGCTCCAGGCCGATCCTGCACTCGGACATGGGCTGGCAGTACCAGCAGGCCGGTTGGTGCAGGCGGTTGGAGGAGGCCGGCGTGGTGCAGAGCATGTCCCGGAAGGGCAACTGCATCGACAACGGCGCGACGGAGCAGGTGTTCGGCCACATCAAGGACGAGTTCTTCCGTGGAAGGACGTGGCCGGACTTCGAGTCCTTCAAGGCGGACCTCGACGACTTCGTGGTCCATTGGAACACGAGGAGGCGCCAGGTTAAACTGAAGGGACTGACCCCGGAGGAGTTCCGGAGACAGTCCCTTGCGGCGTAGTTCTTATTTAAGCCGTCCAAGTTTTGGGGTGCAGTTCAAATTTGCGTGCAGGGGCGGCGTTGGTGAGACGGGCGCCGCGGCCCCGAATCCTGCACAGAAGTGGCCTTCGTGCGAGCATTTTCGCTAGTCCCGTGCAGAAGTGGCCTTCGTGCGAGCCCTCCTGGGCCGTTGGCGCTGCCATACGGCTTCGTCTATACATTTGGCACTTTGCCCAACAGGCATTTTCTTTGAAAATATACATTTGATTTTTGATATAGAGCAAAAGTCGCGATATTGGGCTCACACCAAGCGGACTTCTGCGCGCGGGAGTCCGCCCGTGCCGCCCACCGCTTGGCGCCCGTTATGTTTCGAACGCAAATCCAAACGCAATGTGTGCTGCATGTGGCGTGCGCATCGGCCTATAGTCCGTGTCAACGATTACAGCCCCGCGGCAATAGTCGCGGGCCACATGTCTTATGGGGAGGCGGAGAAGCCATATGCAGCGCATGAGCGCCATGTTTGCAACTACCTGCGCAAGCAGCCAGGCAGCCACCCCCATGAACCGACGCCAGAACCGACGAATCTAGCCCGCAATATCGCGCGCTGCGTCCTGTTGTCTGGCGGCAACCTGCCTTCAAGATGATCTTCTCGCAACGTCCGATATTGTCGGGGGTTTGGCGCTGCTGTAATTGACCTGCTAACTTGCTTCATTTAGCCAATGGAAAGGAAACCAAAAATGGCTGAGAAAGAGAAGGTAGTCCTCGCGTACTCCGGTGGTCTCGATACGTCCGTTATCGTCAAGTGGCTGCAGGAGGAGAAGAACCTCGACGTCATCGCCATCTGCGGCAACGTTGGCCAGGACGAGAAGGACCTCTCCTGGATCAAGCAGAAGGCCCTCGACATGGGCGCCATTGCCTCTGAGGCCGTCGACATGCGCGAGGAGTACGCCGAGAAGATCCTGTCCAAGGCCATCTGGGCCAACGGCAAGTACGAGGGCGTCTACCCGCTGCTCTCTGCCCTTTCTCGCCCGCTGATCTCCAAGCACCTCGTTGACATCGCCCACCAGTACGGCGCCAAGTACGTGGCCCACGGCTGCACCGGCAAGGGCAACGACCAGGTGCGCTTTGAGACCTGCATCCGCGCTCTCGACCCCGAGCTCGAGATCATCGCCCCGGTCCGCGTCTGGGACCTCACCACGCGTGACTCCGAGATGGAGTGGGCCAAGCAGCACGGCGTGCCCGTGCCCACCACGCACAAGAAGCCCTACTCCATCGACGACAATCTCTGGGGCCGCGCCATCGAGTGCGGCGTCCTTGAGGACACCTGGAACAAGCCGCCCGCGGACATCTGGACGATGACCAAGAACCTCGACGAGTGCCCCGCCGACCCCGAGGAGGTCGTGATCTCCTTCGAGCAGGGCGTCCCGACCGCCATCAACGGCGAGAAGATGCCGCTGCTTGACCTCATCATCAAGTGCAACGAGATTGCCGGCCGTAACGGCTTTGGCCGCATCGACATGATCGAGGACCGCGTCGTGGGCATCAAGAGCCGCGAGTGCTACGAGTGCCCCGCCGCCCTGCTGCTCATCCAGGCCCACCAGTCCCTCGAGCAGCTCTGCCTTGACGCCGAGACCCTGAAGCAGAAGGCCAAGCTCGACGTCGAGTGGGCCTCCACCGTCTACCGCGGCCTGTGGTTCTCCCAGAACCGCAACGCCATCGACGCCTTCAACGCCTACACGCAGAAGTACGTCACCGGCGACGTCCGCATCATCCTGTGCAAGGGCGGCCTCTTCGTCGACGGCCTGCGCTCCGACTACAGCCTCTACGATTACAACCTGGCCACCTACGACGAGGGCGACACCTTCGACCACACCGCCGCCCGCGGCTTCATCGACCTTCACGGCCTGCAGTCCAAGACCTGGTCTCGCGTCCAGGGTCCCGGCTCCGGCCTCCAGCCGGTGGAGTAGCTCCCGCAAGGAGTTGCTGCAGGAGGCACTTCTGAACAGATGGGGCCGTCCGTTGCGCGCGGGCGGCCCCTTTGCGAGCATGCGCTAATCTAGCTGGGACAACAATCACGAGAGGAACGGAGGGCCCGATGGCTCTTTGGGGTGGCAGGTTTGAGAAGGGCGTCGACGCCTTCACGCAGGAGTTCGGTGCGTCCCTCGAGGTGGACAAGGCCATGGCGCAACAGGACATCGCCGGCAGCCGCGCCCACGCCAAGATGCTCGCCGAGCAGGGCATCATCTCCGAGGCCGACCAGCAGGCCATCGACGCCGGCCTGGCCGACATCTCGGGTCAGATCGCCAACGGCGACTTTGCCTGGGACGTCAACGACGAGGACATCCACATGGCCGTGGAGGGCGCCCTCACGCGCAACATCGGCACGCCGGGCGCGCGCCTGCACACGGGCCGCAGCCGCAACGACCAGGTGGCGACGGACATCCGCCTCTACGCCAAGGAGCTCTGCTCGCACCTCATGGAGGGCAATCGCTCCCTGCGCCGCGTGTTTCTCGACGTCGTCGAGAAGAACATGGGCGTGGTGATGCCCGGCTACACGCACCTGCAGCACGCGCAGCCGGTGCTGTTCAGCCACCACATGCTGGCCTACTTCTGGATGTTCACGCGTGACTACACGCGCCTGGCCGCTGCGTGCGACGCCGCCGACGCCAACCCGCTCGGCGCCGCGGCGCTTGCCGGCACCACCTACCCGCTCGACCGCCAGCGCACCACCGAGCTGCTGGGCTTTGACCACGCCATCCCCAACTCGCTGGACGCCGTCTCCGATCGCGACTACCTGCTCGACCTGGAGTACGCGTGCAGCGTCAGCATGATGCACCTCTCGCGCCTGTGCGAGGAGATCGTGCTGTGGAGCTCGACGGAGTTTGGCTTTGTGACGCTGTCCGACAGCTACTCCACCGGCTCCTCCATCATGCCGCAGAAGAAGAACCCCGACTTTGCCGAGCTTACCCGCGGCAAGTGCGGTCGCGTCTACGGCGACCTCATGGCGCTTCTGACCACGATGAAGTCGCTGCCGCTCGCGTACAACAAGGACCTCCAGGAGTGCAAGGAGGGCCCGATGGACGCCGCAAAGACGCTCTCCGACTGCATGGAGATCGCCGCCGGCATGCTCGAGACCATGACGGTCAACGCCGACGTCATGCTTGACCAGGCCCGCCGCGGCTTTACCGCCGCGACCGACGTGGCCGACTACCTGGCCAAGAAGGGCATGCCGTTCCGCGACGCCCACCGTGTGGTCGGCGAGCTCGTGCTTTATTGCGAGAAGCACGGCAAGGGCCTCGAGGACCTTACCGCCGACGAGTTCCGCGCCGCCAGCGACCTGTTCGAGGACGACATCGCCGCCGACCTTGACCCCGAGGGCATCGCCCGTGCCCGCACGACCTACGGCGGCACCGGTCACTCCGTCGTCGTCGCCCAGCTCGAGGAGGCCCGTGCCATCCTCGCCGCCGCCGAGGCCTAGCCACCAGACGCGGGGACGCTGTTAGTTACCTGGTAAAAGGGACACCCCTGGCGAGAAGTTCGCGCTTCTCGCCAGGGGTGCGATGCTCGCGTAGTCGGCGGTGGCCTCAAAGCGCCCTTCGCTTTTGGTGGAGTCCGCCACGGCCGCCGGCCACGATGGCTGGCCTACTGCAGATGATGCGCCCGCCCGTCATGTTGCAGCTTCGCAGCAACTTAACACTTAACTTCGCACTTAACATCGCAGCTGCGAAGTTGCTGTTAAGTTAAGTGTTAAGCTGATGCGAAGTTGAGCCGAACGGAGGGGCAATGAACGAGCAGTGGCTTGCGAACACCATCAATGAGCTGCGAAGAATCGGAAATGACTCTCAGCGCTTTGAGGTAAAGGAAGCAAAGCAGTCCTTGCCCAAGAGCCTTGTTGAGACCATGTCGGCCTTTTCCAACTCATCCGGCGGCTTCATCATTCTGGGAATTTCCGAAAAGAACGGATTTGCACCGGTTGAGGGCTTTGAAGCCCGGCGAATCCAAGACGCCCTTGCGAACGAGTGCGATAAGCTCACTCCGCCCGTGCGGCCACAGATCGAGGTGATTCCCTTCGAGGAGTCTCTTGTTGTATGCGCCCGGGTCAAGGAGATGCACCCGAGGGACAAGCCGTGCTACATCACCGCGCGTGGGATGTACGACTCCTCCTACGTGAGGACGGGCGACGGCGACAGGCGAATGACCTCCTATGAGGTCGACCGCTATATGGAGGAGCATCTCCAGCCCACCTACGATGACGACGCGGTCGAGGGCGCCGAGCTCGCCGATCTGGATGCGGAGCTGCTCGCCGGCTTCGTCAGGCGGCAGAAGGAACTCCACCCTCGCATCCTGGGTTCTCGCAGCGACGAGGAGGTCCTTCTCGACCTGCACGTTGTAAAGCGGCAGGGAGATGCCCTTGTGCCGACGCTTGCCGGTTTGATGGCGACGGGCTCTTTTCCGCAGAAGTTCTTTCCGAGGCTCAACGTGACGTTCACCGCATACCCTGGAACGTCAAGGACCGAGCGGGTGAACGATAGCCGGAGGTTTCTCGACAACCAGTCGATAGTTGGCTCCATCCCCGTGATGATCGAGGACGCAATCGCCGCTGTGGTGCGGAACACCAGGACCGGCGCGGTGATTGAGGGGGCGTTTCGAAGGGACGTGCCTGACTATCCGGCCACGGCGGTGCGCGAGGCGATTGCAAACGCCCTCATGCACCGAGACTACTCTCCGGAATCGCGAGGGTCACAGGTGCAGGTGAACCTCTACGTTGACCGTCTGGAGATCATCAACCCGGGTGGGCTGTATGGAGACGTGACCATAGAGTCACTCGGCACCAGTGGCGTCTCGTCTGCGCGAAACCAGTTCCTCTCCAACATTCTGGAGACGACTCCCTATCCGGCCGGCGGCTACGTGGTCGAGAACAGGGGCACCGGATATCAGGAGATTGGTGAGCAGCTCAGGCGCGCTTTGATGCCTCCCGCCCGACCTCACAACTCAACGGTTGCGTTCTCTCTGACGTTCGACCGGCGCCGAGTTGCCCCAAGCGAAAGGAAGAACGGCGCCGCCGGGGGAGTGGACGATGCGATACTTGACTACCTTGCGAAGCACTCCTCTGCATCCATGGCCGAGCTGGTTTCGGAGTCCGGCCTGTCGAGGTCGAGCATCACGAGCCATGTGAGGTCTCTGATAGAGTCGGGCTCGGTCGAGCCAATGGAACCACCAAGGAGCCCCAAGCAGCGATACAGGCTCGTCAGATAGAAACGGATGGCAACTTAACACTTAACTTCGCACTTAACATCGCAGCTGCGAAGTTGCTGTTAAGGTAAGTGTTAAGAAGCCGGTGCCGCATGCGAGCGGCACCCCAGCCCGCCGCGCTAAAATCGAAAACGTTGTGCAAAGGCATGTTGGCAGCCGCGACCTCACAGGAGGACCCACATGATCGATCGCTACACCCGTCCGGAGATGGGCCACATCTTCTCGCTCGAGAACAAGTACGCCGTCTGGCAGGAGATCGAGGTGCTGGCCTGCGAGGCGCACGCGGAGATCGGCGAGAGCGGCATCACCCGTGAGGAGGCCGCCTGGATCCGCGAGCATGCGGCCTTCAACAAGGACGAGGTGGACGCCATCGAGGCCGTGACCAACCACGACGTCATCGCCTTTCTCACCAACATGGGCTCCTACATCGACAAGGACGTGCCGGAGGGAAGCCCCAAGCCCAGCCGCTGGGTCCACTACGGCATGACCAGCTCCGACCTGGGCGACACCGCCCTGTGCTACCAGCTCGTCCAGGCCACCGACATCCTCATCGAGGACTGCAAGAGGCTCGGCGAGATCTGCAAGCGCCGCGCCTTCGAGGAGAAGGACACCCTCTGCGTGGGCCGCACCCACGGCATCCACGCCGAGCCTATGACCTTTGGCATGAAGTTCGGCAGCTGGGCCTGGGAGCTCAAGCGCGACCTCGACCGCCTGCGCGACGCCCGCAACAACGTGGCCTTTGGCGCCATCTCCGGCGCGGTGGGCACCTACTCCAGCATTGACCCGCGCGTCGAGGAGTACGTCTGCGAGCACCTGGGCCTCACGCACGACCCGCTCTCCACGCAGGTCATCTCCCGCGACCACCACGCCTACCTGGCCGGCGTCCTGGCCACCACGGCCGCCACGTGCGAGCGCATTGCCACCGAGATCCGCAACCTGCAGAAGACCGACACCCTCGAGGCCGAGGAGCCCTTCCGCAAGGGTCAGAAGGGCAGCTCCGCCATGCCCCACAAGCGCAACCCCATCACCGTCGAGAAGGTCTGCGGCCTCTCCCGCGTGGTGAAGGCCAACGCGCAGGTGGCCTTTGACAACGTGGCCCTGTGGCACGAGCGCGACATCTCGCACTCCAGCGCCGAGCGCGTCGCCCAGGCGGACAGCTTCATCGCGCTCGACCACATGTTCCAGTGTCTCATCCGCATCGTGGACGGCCTGGTGCTCTACCCGGCTCAGATGCTGGCCAACCTCAACAAGACCCGCGGCCTGATCTACTCCTCCAAGGTGCTGCTGCACCTGGTGGACACCGGCATCACGCGCGAGGACGCGTACAAGATCGTGCAGGAGAACGCCATGGCCACGTGGCGCGAGGTGCAGCAGTGCGAGTCTGGCACCACCTTCCGCCAGAAGATCGAGGCTGACCCACGCTGCGGCAAGCTCAAGCCCGCCGAGCTGGACGCCATCTTCGACCCGCGCAGCTTCCTCACGCGCACCGGCGTGGTCTTCGACCGCCTGGAGCAGCTGGAGTTCTAGCAATCGCACACCAGGCGAGAAGCGCACACTTCTTGCCGCCCAACCCCAGAGCGTACGGCGCCCGTCGCGGGAGATTCCGGCGGCGGGCGCTGGGTATACTGTGACGACACCGAAGAGAGGGGAAGCTCCACCATGCAGCACGTTGACTTCAAGCCGCGCGGCGTCTGCTCGCGCATGATCCACATCGACCTTTCCGACGACGGCAAGACCATCGAGGACGTGAACTTTGACGGAGGCTGCTCCGGCAACCTGGCCGCCATCGGCAAGCTCGTCTCCGGCCGTCCCACCGAGGAGGTGGCCCAGATTCTGAAGGGCAACACCTGCGGCCCCCGCAAGACCTCCTGCGCGGATCAGTTCTCGCAGGCGCTCCTGCAGGCCATGGAGCAGATCCAGGCCGCCGGCACCGTCCAGGCGGAGTAGGTCCGACCGGTGAGGGGCCCCAAGCTCTCAAGGCGCGGCTTCTTCAAGGCGGCGGCCACCACGGCCGCGGCCAGTGCCGCCGTGACCATTCTCTCCGGCTGCACCCATGGAGCGGAGAAGGGCGCGGACACCTCGTCGCCCGTCGTGGTGGACGAGGGCTCGGCGCCCAGCGTGACTGATGACTACCAGTACGACGACTCGGCGATGGCCCCGGCCCACGAGTGGTCCCTGCCCCTGGGCAACGTGCTCCACGCCGCGGAGGGCACCTGGATCCCGGTGGCAACCGCCGGCTCCTCCGCCACGCCCATGGTGGTGGCCTCCGCGCTCTCGCTTGAGTCCGGCAAGCTCCTCGAGGTGGTCTCCGCCCCCAAGGGACAGGCCACCACGACGGTCATCTACGACGTCGCCTGCTCCGACTCCGTCTACGCCTGGGTGGAGCTGGACACCACCACGCGCTCCTGGACGCTCTACGGCTCGCGCTTCTCGGCTGGTGCGCTCACGGGCGACACCAAGACCCTGTGGCAGGCCACGTCCGACTATGACCCGGCGCCCATCGCCTGCTCAGGCGAGCGCGTGCTCTGGCAGGTCCAACCCTCGCTCTCGGGCACAAAGACGGCGGAGTCCAGCTACTGCTACCTGTGGCACGCCGGCAGCGGCGACGCCACCGCAGTCGTGGAGTCCCCCGGGCGCTTTGCCACCAAGCCCAACGTGTCTGGCGACTGCGCCATCCTCACGCCGCGCGTCCGCGCGAACGAGGGTACCTACTACGGCGTCACGGCCTACTCGCTCTCCGACGACCTAGCCACCAAGATCGACCAGCTCGTCATGCCGGCCGGCGTGAAGCCCTTCCGCGCCACGCGCGTGGGGGAGCGCTTCCTGGTCTCGGTGGAGGCCAGCTACAGCACGGGAGGCCTTTTGGGCCAGATGGGCACCTACATGGGCACGGAGTCCGCGGGCTTCGTCAAGCTCAACCGAGAGCCGTCCGAGGTGGGATGCGGCAAGGGCGACAAGTTCGTCATCAAGAGCCGGTCCTCCTACTTTGTGGTAGACCTCGCCAACAAGACTTACGGCAGCCTTGACTCGGCCGACCGCTGCGTCGACTACGGCGAGTTTCCGGCCCGGGTGGGGGACTGCTCGACCTTCGTGACCTTCTCGACGGTCAAGAACGCGGACACCGGCTACCCCGATTCCGTGACGGTTCGCACCTTCCAGCTGTAAGGGTCGGACTACACCCCGCGGCTTGTGGGGTAAACTAGGGAACATCTACGGGCCTGGCCCGCCAGGCCGTGCAGTCGACATCACACAGGGAGGCCAACATGGCTTCGGATGAGAAGAAGATTCTGCTTGTTGAGGACGAGAAGGCAATCCGCGATGCCGTGGCTGCCTACCTCGAGCGCGAGGGCTACATCGTGCGCGGCGTCGGCGACGGCCAGAGCGCCGTCGAGGAGTTCGAGAAGCACTCCTTTGACCTCGTGATCCTTGACCTCATGCTGCCCAAGCTCTCCGGCGAGCGCGTCTGTCGCACCATCCGCGAGACCTCCAACGTGCCCATCATCATGCTGACCGCAAAGGGCGAGGTCGAGGACCGCATCATCGGCCTGGAGCTGGGCGCCGACGACTACCTCATCAAGCCCTTCTCGCCGCGCGAGCTCGTTGCCCGCGTGCGCGCCCTGCTGCGCCGCGCCCACACCGAGGCCGAGCCGGCCCTCGAGGTGCTGGACTTCGGCGACCTGGTGATCGACATCTCCGGCCACAAGGTCATCGTCGAGGGCACCGAGGTTGACCTCACCGCCTCCGAGTTCAAGCTCCTGACCACCCTCGCCCGCTACCCGGGCCGCGTCTACACCCGCATGGAGCTGGTGGAGAAGGTCCTGGGCTATGACTTCGAGGGCTACGAGCGCACCATTGACTCCCACGTCAAGAACCTGCGTGCCAAGCTTGGCGACGACCCGCGCAACCCGCGCTGGCTCTACACCGTCCACGGCGTGGGATATCGCTTCGAGGCTCCCGAGAAGCCCGCTGACGCCAAGTAGAACGTAGCCGAGGAGGTCCGCCTTGGCGGCCAAGTTCGTAACAGGCAGGAACGCACGCGCAGACGAGGGCTCCCAGCAGCCCTCGTCTCGCAATTCGTGGAACACCATCCAGCCGGACCCCAAGAGGTCCCAGCCCTACTCGACGAGCATGACCCTGGCCTTTGCCCTGACGGCAATCATGACCGCGGCCGTGCTCGTTGCCGTTCTGGGCATTGTGTGGGAGGGCCAGTTCAAGGCGTACACGCGCCAGAACATGCAGGCCCTGGCCAACTCCGCGGCGGAGAGCATCTCCACCGTCTACAAGCGCGAGGGCTCCTGGGACGGCACCGTCCTTGCCGAGGCCAAGAACGCCAGTGCCATGTCCTCTGACGTGGGGATCCAGGTCATTGGTCCCGACGGCCAGGTGCTCTACGACGACACGTGGGAGCACACGCGCGAGTCCGCCGGCCACGCAGACCCCGTCTCCAACGCCCCGACCGGGGCGGACTCCGCGGTGACGGCGCCCATCCTTGGCGCAAACGACAGCCAGGTGGGAACCCTGCGCCTGTGGGCCTTTGGCTCCGAGACGCTCCTCACCCGCGCGGACGCCGCCTTCCGCAGCAACTCCTACGGGGCCATTGCCGTGGCCGCCGCCATTGCGGTGGTCCTGGCCTGCGTGATCGGCTACTTCACGTCCAAGCGCCTCTCCACGCCCATCCAACGCATCACCAACACCGCGCGCCAGCTCAGGAACGGAGACCTCACCGCCCGCTCCGGCGTGCGCGGCTCCGACGAGATTGGCCAGCTGGGAGAAACCTTTGACGACATGGCCACCTCCCTTGAGCGCGACCTCAAGCTGGAGCACCGCCTGACCGGCGACGTGGCCCACGAGCTGCGCACGCCCCTCATGGCCATGCAGGCCACCGTGGAGGCCATGCAGGACGGCGTGCTCCCCGCCGACGACGAGCACTTCGAGACCGTGGCCGCCGAGGTGAGACGCCTTTCTCGCCTGGTGGACGCCATGCTCAAGCTGTCCCGCCTGGAGAACGGATCAACCGAGCTCAAGACCGAGCGCACCGACGTGGTCTATCTCATCCGCAGCCTGGTGACCTCGCAGCACCAGCTCTTCCACGAGAAGGGCCTCCACCTGCGCTTTGTTGACGAGTCTCAGTACGGAGAGCTCAACGCGGACATTGACCCGGACCTCATCCGCGAGGCTGTGGTCAACCTCATGAGCAACGCCATGCGCTACACCGACGAGGACGGCTGGGTCACGGTCACCGTGCGCCAGGACAAGTCCGACGTGCTCATTGCTGTCCAGGATACCGGCATCGGCATTGCCAAGGAGGACATCCCCCAGACGTTCAGCCGCTTCTGGCGCTCCGACGTCAGCCGCGAGCGCGTCTCCGGCGGCCTTGGCGTGGGCCTCTCGCTTACCAAGGAGATCGTGGACAAGCACAACGGCACCATCCTCGTCGAGTCCGAGCTGGGCAAGGGCACCACGTTCACCCTGCGCATCCCCCAGAACCGCGGCCGTCGCAACCTTGCCCAGGCCATCCAGGAGGGCTAGCGCCCCAACAGGCGAGAAGCCCATCCTTCCGTGGGCTTGACTCGCTCAACGGTGTAAACTAAAACCTGTATGCTTCGGCATGGCCTCGCGTCAGAGAGGCAAATTACAACGTCTTGGAAGGTGGGCTCCAGCGTGGCACAGATTGAGATGCGTCCGGATTCGCACGGCAAGGTTCGTGACATCTACGATTGCGGCGACAAGCTGCTGATGGTCGCGAGCGACCGCATCAGCGCGTTCGACTTCATCCTGCCGGACGAGATTCCCCACAAGGGAGAGATCCTGACCCGCATCTCGGCCTTCTGGTTCAACCGCTTCAAGGACCTCATGCCCAACCACATGATCTCCTGCGACGTGGCTGACCTGCCCGAGGAGTTCCAGCAGTACTCCGACTACCTGGCCGGCCGCTCCATGCTGGTCAAGAAGGCCCAGACGGTGCCCATCGAGTGCATCGTGCGCGGCTACCTCACTGGCAGCGGCAAGAAGACCTACGACCAGGACGGCACCGTGTGCGGCATCAAGCTGCCCGAGGGCCTGACCGAGGCCTCCAAGCTGCCCGAGCCCATCTTCACGCCTTCCACCAAGGCCGAGCTGGGCGACCATGACGAGAACATCTCGTTCGAGCGCTGCTGCGAGATCGTGGGCACCGACGTGGCGACGCAGCTGCGCGACGCGTCACTGGCCATCTACAAGGCTGCGGCCGAGTACGCCGCCACCCGCGGCATCATCATCGCCGACACCAAGTTTGAGTTTGGCTTCATCGACGGCCAGCTCACGCTCATTGACGAGTGCCTCACGCCTGACTCCAGCCGCTTCTGGCCGGCTGAGGGCTACCAGGAGGGTTCTGTCCAGCCGAGCTACGACAAGCAGTACGTCCGCGACTGGCTGCGTGCCAACTGGGACATGCAGGGCGATGCCCCGCACCTGCCCGCGGACGTGCTCGAGGGAACCTCCAAACGTTACCAGGAGGCCTTCCAGATCATTACCGGTACCGAGTTCACGCCCATGAAGGAGTCAAATGTCTCTGCGTAGCACCATCGACGCCGCCCGCGAGGAGGCCAAGGAGGTCGCCGCCGACCGCAGCGTCTCCAAGGAGAAGCCCGAGGAGAAGAAGGCTGGCGACAAGCCCGCCTACGATCCCATGAACCTCGGCAAGCGCACCGCCGCAAACGCCAAGCCCGTGAGCGAGGCTGGCGCGTCCGTGCGCACCGGTTCGGGCAAGTCCAAGGCCAACATTGCCACCATGAGCAAGGAGCAGAAGAAGGCCGAGAAGCAGCGCCGCCGCGAGGAGGAGGACATCCGCACCCGCGCGTACGACATCGCGCTGCGTTCCAACCCGGACTACAAGAGGACCGAGCGTGTCTGGTGGGTCCTTCTGGGCATCGGCTTTGCCATGACCATCCTGAGCCTCGTCATGGCCTACGCCTTCCCGGCCGAGGCCAGCAGCACCGACTCCATGCAGGGCATCCTCGCCATCGCGTCCCTTGTGCTCGCGTACGTCTTCATCATCGGTGGCTTTGTCTATGACCTGGTCAAGCGTCGTCCGTACCGCAAGGCCGCGGAGCGCAAGATCCAGGGCATGACCGACAAGAAGCTCGCCGAGCTCTTTGAGGCCGACCGCCAGCGTCGCATTGCCGACGAGGAGGCCCGCGCCGCCAAGAAGGGCAAGAGCAAGTAGTCACTCGTTCTGCGCGGGCGGAGTGAGTCCGTGCTAGAATATGGTTTCATGCCTTCGTAGCTCAGGGGATAGAGCACCGCTCTCCTAAAGCGGGTGTCGGCCGTTCGAATCGGCCCGGGGGCACCAGAAAGAACAGCAGGTCAGAGGGGTTGTCTCCTCTGGCCTGCTTTTGTTTTGCGGGTTGATTCTGCCTAACAATCCCAGAATCGTCCCAGAATGCCTTCGGAGGGATGTTCACGACACGAGCTTGAAGCGCTTGCTGGCGACAATCTCGCCGAACAGCTCGCCCGCCTTCTTGTCCTCCTCGTCCAGGCTGTGGGAGTAGAAGTCGTACGTCGTGGACACCTTCGAGTGCCCAAGCCTCTTCGCGACCGTGGGGACGGGGACGCCGCTGGCTATGAGAATGCTGGTCTGAGTGTGCCTGAGCTCGTGGAACCTCAGGTCACCGCATCCCAGCTCGCCCCTGTGCCCTGCCCACCAACGCGAAAAGTTCGACGTGCCGATGTGACCGCCCGTCGAGGAGCAGACAACGGGCGTCTCCGCCGTCTGCTCGATGGAAAGCCCGGCGAGGTATTGGGCTTGCCTCTCTTGCCATGTCCTCAAGTGGCCAATGGTGTCCCCGTCAACGGGGATGGAGCGAACGCCCGCGCTCGTCTTCGGGGATTTGAGGTCACCGTCCACCGTAAGGCTCTTATCGACGAGGATACGCCGACCGTCGAAATCGACCGATGCCCAGTCGAGCGCCAGAACCTCCCCACGGCGGCACCCGGTGGCGAAGGCGATGCGGACGGCGATGATTCGGGACACGCCGTCTATGCCGGCTATCCGCGTCCTCGCGTCGGTGCGGCCTCGCTCGTCCCTGCCGAGTTCCAGCGCCCCGATTCTCGCATACGCCTCCGCCTCGGCATCGTCGAGCCTCGCGGCGAGCTGCCCTGCCTCCTCGTACTCGAGGGTGTTGCGCTTGCGCTCCTCGCAGACGGGGGCGTCCACCTGCTCCATGGGGTTCCGAATCACGAGGTCGTACTTCAGGGCGAGCTTGAAGACCCCGTTCAGAACGACGTAGTACTTCTTTAGGCGCGAGCCGGTCAGAGGCTTGTCGCGCTCCTCGTTGAGCTTGTCGAACAGCTTGTCGATTGCGTAATGGTCGAGGCTCGTCAGGCGAGCATCGCCGATGTACTTGCACAGGCTCTCGAGAATCGACCGATTGTCGGACACGGTGGTCTTCGCCGGCCTGCCCGTCTCCTCGCACGCCTTCTCGCGGCGGGCCAGCCACACGCCTACGGCGAACTCCTCGAAGGTCATGCGCGAGCCGTCGTAGGAAAGCCCGCTGTTGTGCTGTTTCCTCAGCTCGTCGCGTACCTTGCGGGCGTCCGCCTTCGTGCCGTGCACCGTCCTGCTGACGCTTCGGTACCTGCCCGTCACGCTGTCCTTGCCGAACGCGACGCGAACCTCCCAGACGCCCTTGCCCTTGCTGCGAATGGAGCCGTCTCCCTTCGTCGCCCTTGCCATCATCCCCACTCCTCTCCAGACGTTCAAGCTGCGAGATTACTTGCCGTAGTATGACTGCACTGTCTTGGCTTTGTCCACTTAACGCGTTTCTACATATGACTGGTTAATATAATACCATATGGACAAATTAGATATATAGAAATACAGTTATACCAGCGGAAATAACCATTTTAAGGAGGAATAATATCATTCGATAACACATATAAGGAAGTCAATTTGATGCAAGGGGTGAATCTCGAGGCCAGCAAAAGCCTGTTCGGCGAATACGGCGACCTTCTGACGATGGAGGATTGCGCCGAGATTACCCACCAAACGACCCAGACCGTAAGGGCGCTTTGTCGCGAGAAGGTGTTGCCCAGCGCCCGCATCGGGAGAAGGCTCTACGTGCCTAAGGCTCTGCTCATCGACTACATCCAGTCTCAGATTGCGGGCGAGTAGCGATGGGCAAGGCGATGTTCAGTTCGGACGTGGTGGGTACGGACTCTTTCCTCGACTTGCCGGAGGAGGCGCAGCTTCTTTATCACCGTCTAGGGTTCGAAGGCGCGTACGGCAAGATTGTGGGAATCCGCAGAATCGCACGAGGGTTCGGGGCGAGCACCGACGCGTTGGACGCCCTCTACAAATCGGGCTACCTGTTCGACTACGGCGACGCTTGCTGGGTGCGTCACTACTGGGTAAACAACACCTTCAAAAAGCCCAACAACAACCCCGCCAAGAACATACCCGAGATAGCGTCAGGCGAAATCGGGTTCGCGGGGGAGGAGTTTAGGAGCGCATTTGTGTGCCCAAGCGTCGACAAACCTTCGAACGGCCTTACGGCAGCCTACCGGGCAGCCTACCAGGCAGGCTACACAGTAACAGGAACAGTAACAGGCCCAGCCTCGGCTACAGGAGCGGAAACAGGTTCAACGACAGAGGCATTGGCAGACTCAATTTCAAACTCAGACACAGCCGCATCAACAGGAACAGGGGAAGAGGCACGCGGAGAGGGGGACGGTTCACACCCCTGCTGTTGCCAAAAATGCGGGAGCCAAAAG
Organism: Paratractidigestivibacter faecalis; assembly: GCF_003416765.1. Classification (NCBI taxonomy): domain Bacteria; kingdom Bacillati; phylum Actinomycetota; class Coriobacteriia; order Coriobacteriales; family Atopobiaceae; genus Paratractidigestivibacter; species Paratractidigestivibacter faecalis. The sequence continues at coordinate 1,961,962 of NZ_QSNG01000001.1, forward strand.
GCGACCTACCGCGAAGAGGGTGGAAAGATCTTCATTCGTTGCCCCGATTGCGGCGAGTCCGAGTTTTCCTATTCCCACTGAGAGAAAGAGGTTCAATGACGGAAAGACAAACGATGAGTACCCCCGTCCCTGCCATGCTTGGCGGCGACGCAGGAGACGGGGGCGCCAGAGCCGGCGAGAACGCCGACAACGCCAAGTATAAGGCGACGCTCTTGAGGGAGCGCGAGTGGAGGCGCCTGAACCCACGTCTCTGGTCTGAGATTGAGGCATGGGCGCTCGCAGAGGCCGCTGCCGGGCGCAAGTTCGCGATGCAGACCGCTCTCGAGCGCGTCCGCTGGAAAGACTACGCGAACGACGAGGGCAACCCTACCAAGGTGCCCAACGACTTCGGAGCCATTTGGGCGCGTCTTCTCGTCGCGACGCACCCCGAGGTCAGGCCGTTCGTTACCATGCGGCCTTCCGTCTACGACGGATTTGAGGTGCGCTAGGTGACCCCGAAGAGGCGGGCATTCGCCCGCGCCCTCATAGAGGGCAACAACCCGAGCGAGGCGTACCGAATGGCCTATTCGACCGCTGGCATGAGCGCGAAGAGTGTCGCCAACGAGGCCAACAAGCTCAAGCAAGACCCTGAGATTGCCCGGATGGTATCGGACGGAGAGAAGAGGGCGATGGAGAACAGCGTTTGGAACAGGGCAAAGGCCATCGAGCGACTAGAGGACGTGAACCTCAAATGCTACCAGGCTCTGATGAGAGGCGTCGACAGGGATGCACTGAACGGGTTCATGGAGACCACCCGCGAGCTGGATTCCCTGTGCAACGTCTCGGCCGAGGTGGCCGAGGATTACCAGACACGCTTCCAGACCAAGGAGAAGCTGATAGAGGCGGCTCGCCGCAGCCAAATGGCCTCCGACGCCCAGTTCGAGGCGTTCGCAACATCGTTTTAGAGTAATTCGACATAAGGAGAATTGAGACATGGCATTTATCAACGACGTAGACGGCATCCTGCGGAGGTACGAGACCGACCGAAACGTCCTCCTGGAGAAGCGCGACAGAGTAGAGCCGAGCGGCTACCGCAGCCGCGCCGCTCTGGAGGCCATGAGGGCGGAGCACGCCGAGGAGGTGGACGCCGAGCTGGCAAGGCTCCTGGACACCACCAGGGAGAGGCTGGACGCCGCGCTTGACGGCTACGTCTCCGGCCTCTCGTCCAGGTACACGAAGACGCCAGAGACCATTGACGCCGCCGACCTCGCCCTGCTCACCTCGGGCGTGAGCCTCAGCGCGCAGGACGTCCAGGCCATGTACGGCAGGTGCAAGAACGACGCCATGCGCGAGGTGGTCGCGGCCTACGAGGCCGAGCACCAGACGGGCGCGGGCGTGACGTTCTTCTCCCAGGAGCAGCGCGCCGAGGCGGCGAGGGAATACGCGGCAGCCGCCAGGGACGCCGTGGGCAAGCCGGACGGCCTCGCGTTCGCCATGCTGCTTGACGGCAAGGCCGTGCCCGACAGCCTGACCGGAGAGTAGCCACCAGAGGCCACAAGAGGCCGCTAGGAGGCTTTTGCAATGAGGAGTGGGTAAGTGGCCGGGTCTGAGCAATCGAGCCTTCTGGCGGCTTCTGTGCCCTCCGGGAATGGTCGTGCTCAGGCTCCGTACATCCCAGAACCATCCCATAATCAACCCAGAATGCGAACGATTATGGGATGTTCTAGTTATACGTAGATAATGACAAAACACAACGTAAACAGTGGTATTTCACTTTTGGTAATGTGACTCAGCCTTCACTCCTAAAGCGGGTGTCGGCCGTTCGAATCGGCCCGGGGGCACCAGAAAGAACAGCAGGTCAGAGGGGTTGTCTCCTCTGGCCTGCTTTTGTTTTTGCGGGCTTCTCGGCAGCGCTTCTCGGCTAGAAGAAGGCCAGGAGGGAGTTGTAGAGGTCGAGGGCCCAGCAGTCGTAGTCGTGGGTGCCGCCAGGGAAGCTCACCCAGCAGTAGTTCTGGCCGTCTGCAAAGCGGTCGCCCATCTGGCCCAGCACGTTGTCCCTGAACTCCTCGTGGTTCTGGAGCGAGAAGTCCTTGCTGCCGTTACCGTTGTACCAGTAGCGCACGGGCAGCTCGGCGTACTTGCCCTCGAGGATGCCCCTGAACTCGTCAAAGTCCGCCCAGATGCCGGAGTAGGAGCCTATCCAGCCAAAGAGGTCCAGGCAGTGCATCATGGCGCTGTTCACGCTGGTCATGGATCCGCGAGAAAGGCCCGCAAAGGCCCTGTGGTCTCTGCTTGCCGCAAGGCTCGCGTCAGAGACGTCGCCGGCCGCGTGCGTGGGATAGGTGGACTCCACCAGCGGAATCACGCTCTCGCGCAGCTCCTTCCAGAAGAGGCGCGGCCAGTCATCAGCGTGAGGGTCTGCCTGGTGGTAGGCCAGGACGTCAGCGGGCTCCTCTCCGGCAGGGAAGGAGTAGTAGGACGGGCACGCCACAATGACGTCCTTGATGAGGCCGTCCTCAACCATGCCGTCCAGCAGGCCGCGCGTCTGGGTGCCGTGGCAGTCCTCCTCGTCCGTGAGCCAGTAGCCGGCGCCCTCGTGCCCGGTGCCGTGCATGAGGTACAGAACGTCGTAGGTGCAGCTGGCATCGTAGTCAGCCGGAAGCCACATGTTGATGACCTTGCTAACAAGAAACTCCTGGCCGGGATTTGCCTCCTCCCAGACGTAGGAGTGCGTCTGGTACGTGAGCTGCTCGACGCGGCCTTGGGCGCCTCGCGGCTGGCGGATGGTCTCGAAGCTGCCAAGCCCGGTGAGAAGTTCGCGTCCCTTTGCCTGGTAGGTCGTGCTGCGACCGGAGTCGTCCTTGGAATAGCCGTCGCCTGGCGCAAGGGGTGCCTGCGTCGTGACGTTGCCGGCCTGCGTGCCCTTCTTGCCAGACTCGCAGGCAGAGAGGGCAAGGCTTCCCGCTCCAAGTGCCGCTAGACCCAACAGGCCCCTACGCGTGAGATTCATGGTTCTCCTCCCTATCTGAGTACGGCAATTCTGCGCTTGATTCTTGGATGAGGGAGGTCAGCGGCAACAAGATGCCGCGAGGGAGTCACGAACTGTCAGACATCACGCGGGCGGCGTCGGCCGGTCCTGTGGCGCCGATTCCCTCATAAAAATGCGCTGTAGAGCCAATAATTCGCTCATAAAAGTGTAGAGATGGGCCAAAAACTCGCTCATGAAATTGTAAATGCGCAGCTAGTTGCCCTAAAGCAAAAGCCGGGACGCGCATCCTGGTGGAATGCGCGTCCCGGCTTGTCTGAGTCTTTGTCGCAGGCCCTACTGCTGCGTGCTGCCGCCCGTGCCGCCGTTGCTGCCGCCGGTGGTTCCGGTGCCGCTGCCGTTGCTGCCGGAGCCGCCGTTGCTGCTGGACTCCACCTTGGTGGTGAGGTAGATGGTGTCGCCCTTGGTGGCGGTGGTCTCGGACTGGTCCGTCACAATGCCGCTGCTGCTAGAGCCGCTGGCAAGGCCGGCGTAGAAGCCGTTGGCCTTGAGCTTGTCGGCGGCGTCGGAGTAGGTCATGCCGATGACGCTGGGCACGCTGACCTTGGAGGGCGCCTTGCCCACGGTGATGGTGACGGTGCTGCCCTTGGTCGCGGAGTTGCCGTTCTTGGGGCTGGTGCTGATGACCTTGCCCACGCTGTCGGAGCTCTCGCTGTACTGGACGCTCACCTCAAAGCCGGCGTTCTTGAGGGTGGTGGTGGCGCTGTCCTCGGAGTCACCCACCACGTTGGGAATGACGACCTGGCTCGTGCCCTTGGAGATGTGGTAGGTCACCTTGGTGCCCTTCTCCGCAGAGGAGTAGGCCTCCACGTCCTGCTTGGCAATGCGGCCCTCCTCGATGTTGTCGTCCTCGACCTCGTCACCCGCGACGGCGGTCAGGCCCACCTCGGTGCAGGCCTCCTGGGCCTCCTTGGGCGTCATGTTGGTGAGGTTGGGCACGCTGACCTGCTCCTTGGGCTCCTCGCCCTTGGAGATGACGATGTTGATGGTGGTGCCCTCCGGCATCTGGCGAGAAGCGCGCGGGTCCTGGTCCATGACCTTGCCCTGCTCGACGCTGCTGGAGTAGCTCTCCTTGGTCTCGCCCATCTTGAAGTGCCCGTCCTGCGTGATGGCCGTCTGGGCCTGGTCCGCCGTCATACCGGCGAGGTTGGGCACCGGGTAGGTCTTGGAGGCACTGCCCAGGACGTTGACCAGCGCGAAGACGATGGCCACTGCGGCAATGACGCCGCACACCGCGCCAATGACGATGTTGCGCTTGCGCTTGCGGTCGCGCTCTTCTTCCTGCTCCGCAGCCTCCTCGGTGGCGCGCTGCGGTCGGTACTGCCCGGTGCGAGAAACGCGCGGCATGGAGGCGGTGTTGCCGGGGGCCATGCCCTGGCCGGGCTCGAGCTTGGAGGTGGCGGCGACGGCCGCAGCGGAGCCGGGCAGAACGGCGGTGGCGCTGTTGACCTGCGCCATGCGTCCTGCGAGGTAGTCGCGCAGGACGTGGTAGAGCTCCTGGGCGGTCTGGAAGCGGTCGGCGGGGTTCTTCTGCATGCACTTGAGGATGATGGACTCAAGCGAGGGGTCCACGGCGGGGTTGAGCTGCGAGGGCGGCTTGGGCTGCTCGTTGACCTGCTTCAGGGCGACGGAGATGGCGTCGTCGCCCTGGAAGGGCACCTGGCCCGTGGCGGCCTCGTACATGACGATGCCCAGGGAGTAGATGTCGGTGGTGGGGCCAAGCTCCTTGCCCTGCGTCTGCTCGGGGGAGACGTAGTGGGCGGTGCCCAGGACAGAGTTGTCCTGCGTGAGGTGGCTGTTCTTGGCGCGGGCGATGCCGAAGTCCATCACCTTGATGTTGCCGTCGGGCTGCACCATGATGTTCTGCGGCTTGATGTCGCGGTGGATGATGTCGTGACGGTGGGCCACGGAGAGCGCCTGGGCAATCTGGGAGCCAATCTGGGCAACCTTCTTGCAGTCGAGGGCGCCGTGCTTCTTGATGCCGCTCTTGAGGTCGGTGCCGCGCAGGTACTCCATGATGATGTAGTACGTGTCGCCGTCCTTGCCCCAGTCATAGACCGAGACGATGTACGGGCTCTGCAGCGCTGCCGCGGCCTGGGCCTCCTGCTTGAAGCGCGCCGCAAACGAGGGGTCGTTGGCGTACTGCGGCAGCATCGTCTTGATGGCCACGGTGCGGCCCAGGACCTCGTCCTGTCCGCGGTAGACCGTGGCCATGCCGCCGGTGCCAATCCTGTCCTGAACCTGGTAGCGTCCGCCTAGAAGCCTGCCTGGCATGTGTTTCTCCCATCCCGCTCGCGGTGGTGCCGCGCGTGTCTTGCCGTGTCCTCGTGTCTGCTGCGTTTGCGGTGCGTTGTGGTGCGTCTGAAAACCTGGTGCCGGAAGTGCGGTGTCCTCATCACTTGCCCGAGCCGTTTGACTGCGTGTTGAGCGCGGACGAGAGGACCTTGCCGGCAACTGCCGCCGCGTATCCCTCGACGTCCGAGCCATCGTTGCCCTCGATGACCACCGAGATGGCCAGGGTGGGCGTGTCAAACGGGGCAAAGCCCATGAAGAACGAGTTGATCTTGCCGCTCTCGATCTGAGCGGTGCCGGTCTTGCCCGCCACCTTCACGCCGCGAATCTGCGCGCGGGTGCCGGTGCCGTGGTCCACGACGTCGGCCATGGCGTCCTTGACCTTGGAGGCGGTGTCGGCGCTTATGGCCTGCCCCAGGGACTTTGCCTGGGTGGTGGAGGTGACGGTGCCCTCGGGGGAGAGCACGTGCTCAACCACGTAGGGGTTCATGACCACGCCGCCGTTGGCGATGGCGGCCGCGGTCACGGCGTTCTGCATGACGGTGAGCTGCGGGCCCGCGGGGCTGGCGTGCTGTCCGACGGGCTGGCCGCAGGCGGACCACGCGGTCTCCCAATCCGTCATCTCGGACGGGTCGGGCATGACGGAGGCCTTGCAGCTGAAGTCCTGGCCCAGCGTCTGGCCAAAGCCAAAGGCGTTGCAGTACTTGACCAGGTTCTTGGCACCCACCTCGACGCCCAGCTGGCCAAAGGCCGTGTTGGACGAGAGGGCGAAGGCCTCCTGCAGCGTGGGGCTGCCGTAGTCGTACTTGCCGTAGTTGTTGATGTCCGCGCCGCCGATTTCGACGGTGGGGCCCGCGTAGACGATATCGTCCAGCTTGGCCGTCGCAGTGTCCAGTGCGGCGGAGAGCGTAATGGCCTTCATGGAGGAGCCCGGGGCGTAGAGGGCCTGCGTGGTGCGGTCCAGAAGCTGGCTGCCGCCGGAGCTCACGATGTCGTCGAGCTGGTCGTACTTGTACGTGGGGCTGGAGGCCTTGGCCAGGACGGCGCCCGTCTTGGGGTCAAGCACCACGATGGCGCCGGTGTAGCCGTCAAGTGCGTTCTCGGCCGCCTGCTGGATCTGCGAGTTGATGGTCAGCTGGACCGTGGAGCCCGCCTGCTGGAGGCCGGCCAGGGAGTATAGGGCGTTCTTCCAACTGGAGTAGTCGGCGTGGCCGGTCAGGGTCTCGTTCATGGTGGACTCTATGCCCGTGGTGCCGTACCTGGTGGAGATGTAGCCCACCGTGTGCGCCGCGAGGGAGCCCTGCGGATAGCTGCGCAGGTAGGTGCCGTCCTCCTGCTGGACGCTCTCGGCCAGGGTGACGCCGTCGGAGGTGATGATGGCGCCGCGCTGCACGTAGGCGCTCTTGGCGATGGTGTGGTTGTTGGACGGCATGCTCTGGATGGCCTCCGCGTCAACCTGCATGACGTACGTCAGGTTGCCGATGAGCGCGGCAAACAGAAGCGAGAAGACCGTGATGAGCGTGGTCAGGCGCTTGCCCAAGGCCACGCGGCCCAGGACGCCGGACTCGGCGGACTGCACGTTGAAGTGGCCGCGGGCGTGCTTGCCGTGGACCACCGCGTCGGCGTGGGCGCCCATGCGGGACTCGGCCCCGGCGGCGGCAATGCGGCCGGCGGCAACGGAGAGCGGGTCGCGCGAGGAGTCCTGGGCGCCAGCGGTCTCTATGAGGGCCTCGCGGCCGGTGGCCTCGTCCCCGGCGCGAAGCAGCAGCGCCACGATGATGAAGCTGGCCAGAAGGGACGTTCCGCCCTGGCTCATGAAGGGCAGGGTGACGCCCGTGAGCGGCAGGAACTTGGTCACGCCGCCCACGATGAGAAACGCCTGGAAGCCCAGGGCGCTCGTGAGGCCCACGGCTGCGAAGGCGGAGGAGTCGGACTTGGCGCGGGCTGCGGTGGCAAAGCCGCGCACGCACAGGAGCAGGAACAGCACCAGCACGGCGGAGGAGCCCAGAAGGCCCATCTCCTCGCCGACGGCAGAGAAGATGAAGTCGGACTCAACCACGGGGATGTAGGTGGGCAGGCCCTTGCCGATGCCCGTGCCCACCAGGCCGCCGTCGGCCAGGGAGTAGAGCGACTGGACGATCTGGTAGCCGCCTCCCTGGGCGTCTGACCACGGGTCAAGCCAGATGTTGATGCGCGTCTGGACGTGGCCGAAGAAGCGGTAGCAGAAGGCGCCGCCCACGGCCAGCAGCAGGAAGCTCACCACGACGTAGCTCACGCGACCCGTGGACACAAACAGCATGATGACGAAGAAGACGAAGAACAGCAGGGCGCTGCCCAGGTCCCTCTCAAAGACGACGAGCAGCAGGCTGATGCCCCACATGATGAGCAGCGGCAGCAGCATGCGGATGCGCGGCACCTTGAAGGGGCCCACCTGGCGCATGGAGACAGAGAGCGCCTCCCTGTTGGCCGCCAGGTAGAAGGCCAGGAAGAGGACGATGAGGATCTTGGCGAACTCTCCCGGCTGGAAGCTGAAGCTGCCGATGCCAACCCACAGTTTGGAGCCGTACTTCTCGGTGCCCACGAGCATGGGGAGCAGCAGAAGCGCCACGCCCACGATGCCCAGCGTGTACTTGTACTCGGCGAGCTTGTCGAGGTTGCGCACCACAAACAGCACGCCCACCATGGCCGCCACGGAGAGGAAGAGCCAGATGACCTGGTTGACCGCATAGGCCTCGTTCAGGCGCGTGAGCATGGTGATGCCCACGCCCGAGAGGACGAAAACTATGGGCAGGATGGCGGGGTCGGCCCCGGGAGCCAGCCACCTGATGGAGATGTGCGCGGCAAGAAACGCCAGGCAGAGCGCTATGGGCACGCCCAGGGTGGAGAGGCTGACCTCAAGCCCCGCGTTCATGACGTACAGGGCGTAGAGGAGAAGGACCGGAACGGCTCCCAGCACCAGCAGAAAGAGCTCGGTGTTGCGGCGGTTGCTGCCGCGCTTCTCGTCCTGGGGCGCAATGGCGGCGCTGGCAGCGGTGAGGGCCGCCTCGGCCTCGGCGCGGCTCAGAACCCTGTGTCTTCTCTTCATGGTCTACTCTCCTCCCTTCTGGGTCTCTGCGGGGGCGCCCTCTGCAGGCGCGGCCTCGGCGTCGGCGGGGACGGGGTTGCCGTCCGAGCCCGCCTGGGCCTCCTCGGCCGTCTGCGCGGCTTTGCTCTTGTCGGCGTCAATCTGGTCGCGGTACTGCGAGATGGTCTCCATGGCCTGGTCCTCGTTGCGGACGCGGATGCCGCGGGCGAGCTGGTCCTGGACGGAGGAGGGCAGGTCCGAGACCTCGACGGAGCTTGTCCCCACGAGGGCGGAGAGGCTTATGCCCAGAAAGTCCCCGTTCATTCCCTGGTAGATGCCCACGGTGTCCCCGTCGGGCGCAAGGTACCACTCGGAGCGGATGAAGAACACGGCGGCAACGGCCACCACGGCCACCAGGGCCGCGAGCACGCCGCCGATGATGGCCGCGCGCTTGCGCAGGTTGGCATGGTTTGCGGCGGCGACGCCGTCGTTTAGCACGTCCACCACGATGACGGTCACGTTGTCGGAGCCGCCCGCGGTGAGGGCGGAGGCAACGAGGTTGTCGGCCGCCTGCTGGGCGGACGCGGCGGAGACGGCCACGGACTCAATGTCCGCGTCGGAGATCATGGACGAGAGGCCGTCGGAGCACACGATGATGCGGTCACCGTTTGCCACCTCGAGCGAGAAGTGGTCCGCGTACATCTCTGGGTCTGAGCCCAGGGCGCGGGTGATGATGGAGCGCGAGGGGTGCACGCGCGCCTCGTCGGCCGTGATCTGGCCGGAGTCCACAAGCTCCTCGACGTAGGAGTGGTCGTGCGTCACACGCACCAGGGTGCCGCGGCGCAGCAGGTAGACGCGGGAGTCTCCCACGTGGCCCACGGCCATCTTGTTGCCCTCGACGAGCACGGCGGAGGCGGTGCAGCCCATGCCGGGCTTGCCGATGCCGTTCTCCGCGCCGTTGATGACGGCGAGGTTGGCGGCCTCGATGGCGGCGCCCAGCAGGGTGTCGTCCGCGGTGCCGGGGGCGTTTCTGCCAATGGTGTCTACGGCGATGGAGCTTGCGACCTCGCCGGCGGCGTGGCCGCCCATGCCGTCGCAGACCGCAAAGAGCGGCGCGCGGAGAAGGAAGGAGTCCTCGTTGTGGCCGCGGACCAGGCCCACGTCGCTGCGGGAGCCCCAGGACAGGTACTGGTTGGATCCCTGGACGGCGTCCGCGCCGGCCCTTCCCTCGACGGGCATCTCGGCCCTGCCGGGGGCGTTGCCAGGCTCCTGGACGGGGGCCGACATGGTCTCGTCGGCCGTCATCCGCGGCTCACCCTCATGATGGTGTCGCCCACCTGCACCTCGTCGTTCTCGCGCAGGGTGACGGGCTGGGCGATGGGGTGGCCGTTGACCATGGTCCCGTTGGTGGAGCCGAGGTCCTCGACGACCAGGGCCGGGCCCTGGATGGTGAAGCGTGCGTGCGTTGACGAGACGTACGGCTCGTCAACGACGATGTCGGAGTTGGGAGAGCGTCCCACCACGACGGGGCCGAGGATGTCCACGTGCAGGCCGCGCAGCTGCCTGGTGCCCTTCTCGACGTCAATGGCCCAGATGGCGGAGTCCCTGCGCTGGCCGCGCACCAGGCCCACGCCGGTGCGCATGACGGCAAACAGGAAGATGTAGAGGACGACGACGAGAAGGACGCGTCCTACAAAGAGGACGAGGTCGATCATCGGTTCTCCCTGAACTCGAGGTTGACGAGGCCGACGGTGATGAGGTCGCCGTCGCGCAGGACGCACTCCTTGACGTCGACGTCGTTGACCAGGGTGCCGTTGGTGGAGTTGAGGTCGGCGATGCGCCAGTCGCGCCCGTCGAAGCGCAGCTCCGCGTGGCGGCGCGAGACGTTGGGGTCGCGCAGGACGATCTGCGCCTGGCTGCGCTCGCGGCCGATGACGGCGGTGGGGGCGCTGCCGGTGAAGGTGCGGCCGGTCTGGCGGTCGATGAGCAGGCAGGACGCCACCTGCTGCTGGGCGGGGCGGGGCTGCGGCATGGGCGCGGCGAGCGGGTCTGCCGCGGGCTGCGGGGCGGCCTGGGCGGCGGCCATGCTGGCGGCGCCGATGGCGGCACCCACGCCGACGCCGCGGTTGGGGTCGACGAGGGGGACGTTCCTGCGCTGGGTCACGGGCACGGGGACGGCCACGGGCTGGGCCGCGGGGCTCACCAGGGGAGCGGCCACGCCGGCGACGGGCATGGGCGTGGACTCGCTGGCGGACGCCACGGGCACGGGCTCGGGCATGGGCGTGTCAAAGTCGAAGGGCATGACGTCCAGGCCGGCGTCGGTGCCAGAGAGGGGCGCCGAGGGGGCCGGAGCGGCGGAGGCAAGCGGCGTGGGGTCGATGCTGCCGGGGCGATAGGCGCCCTTGGGCTGGCCCGCGCGGGGCTGGACCATGGCGGCCGCGCCGCCGACGCTGGAGTTGCCGCCCAGGAAGACGCGCTCCTCCTCGCGCAGGCGCACGAGGGTGCGGGAGTCCACGTTCTCGGCGAAGACGGCGAACTTGCCGGACTTGAGGGACGGGTCGACCATGAAGCGCACCAGCGGCTCTCCCACGAAGGCGTAGCCCTTCTTCTGGGCCTGGGCCGTCACGAAGGCGCTGGTCTCGTAGGTGATCTGCTCGTAGAGCGGGCGCATGAGGGAATCGTCGGACGGGGAGACCAGCACGGTGTAGAGGGCCGGCGCGGTGTCCACGCCGTCGATCTCGTAGGTCTCGTTCTCCATCTCGCGAGCGGCCCGCTTGGCCAGCTTCTTAAACGAGAAGGGCTCGGTGTAGCCCTGGGGGGCCGCACCAAAGACGGAGCTGATGCGCCCCTCGAAGTCATTCAGAAAGCTCATAGTGAGTCCTCGCCTTCCTGGCCCCCGAACAGCGGGCCTCTCAGGACAGTCGCAATGCACAGAAACGCATACAAGAGTAACGCAAGCCCCACGTGGACCCAGTTGGGCGGGGCCCATATACCGCCATTCTCCACTCCGGCAGCCAGGCACTCGGCGGCCAGGAGGACCGCCAGGCCAACGCCCTGGCCAATGATTCCCGAGGTCACGGAGCCCCTCATTGCGATGGCGGAAGAGGCCGCGGCGGCAAGGGCCGCCCCGGCGAGAAGCGCCCAGGAGCCCGGGGACTCGGCCAGCGCCAGGAGCTCCGGGACGGCCTGCTGGGCATAGAAGCCCGTGGCGGCCAGCGTGGGAAACGCCAGCCCGAGCGCGCAGCTCACGGCTCCGGTAACCGCGGCGGGCGCCGGGTCCAGGGCAAAGCCGGCCATGGTGGCGCCGGCCCCGGGGAAGGGCAGACAGCAGGGGAGAAGCGTCGCCGCGCCCGCGAGCTTCTCGCCGTGCCCGGCGTAGAGCCACCAGGCGGCCGCGACGGCGCCGAGGAGCAGCGCCAGCGGGAACGACGCGCTGGTGGCGTGGGACGTTGCCGCCGCAAAGACCGCCGCGGAGAGGGTCAGCGCGCTGCCGACGGGCGGCCAGGCAAGGGCCGCAGCCGTGGCCACGAGGGTTCCCAACAGGACGAAGTCGGACGTGGCTCCCGGAAAGCACGGCAGCGCCAGGCGGATGGCCAGCAGCGTGGCCGCCGCGCTGGTCACGCGCTCGAGCGCCGGGTAGAGCCAGGGGTAGCGCGTCCTCCAGGGGAGGTGGCGCTCGCGCCAGGTGGTCTGCTCGGCCTCGTCGTCCTTCTCGCTTTGGTTGACCAGGTGCTCCAGGGACTCCTGCCCGGCTGCCGGGTCACCCAGGTCGGGGAGAAGCGCGTCCACGAGGTCGTCCACGCAGGCGGTGCGCTCCGAGGCCTGGGGCGCCAGGGCCCGCATGAGGGCGTCCTGGGTGGTGAGGTCTGCCGTGGGGTCGAGCTTGACGAGCGGGTCCTTGGGGCCGTGGAAGATCTTGGTGAGCGAGTCCGCGGCGCGGACGGCCGCAAAGGGGTCCGTGCCGCAGAGCGCCTGCCAGGTCACCACGGCCAGCGAGAAGACGTCGGCGCGCTCGTCCACTAGCATGCCCTGAATCTGCTCGGGAGGCATGTAGCCCACGGTGCCGCCGCGCGCGTCTCCGTAGCCGGCGGCCGAGGCCAGGGTGGCCATGCCAAAGTCGGCGAGCTTAACCGTGCCGCGCCGGTCGACCATTATGTTGGTGGGCTTGATGTCCAGGTGGAGGACGCCGTTCTCATGGGCAAACGCGAGGGCTCGGCCGACAGATGCCACCATGTGGGCGCACTCGTCGTGGCTGAGGGTTCCGCCCTCCACGCGCGAGAGGAGCTCGGCCAGGTTGAGGCCGTCCACGTACTCCATGATGAGGTAGGCGTAGGCCCCCTCCATCTCAAAGTCCAGGACGCTCACTATGTTGGGGTGGGCCAGAAGGCAGGCGGTGCGGGCCTCGCCCAGGGCCTCCTCGGCCGTGGACGCGCTGATGCCGTCGTCCATGTCCAGGACGGGGATGCGCTTGATGGCCACGCGACGCTGCAGGCGGGTGTCCCAGCAGGTGCACACCGTCCCGAAGCCGCCCGTGCCCCTGCGGGCCAGCACGCGGTAGCGGTTGAGGAGCACCTCCTCGGAGGGCTTCTCGGCGGCGCCCAAGGACACCGGCTCTGGCTGTTGGTCTCTCACGGCGCCTCCTTTGTTTGAGCTGCGTTGCGGCCGTGACGGTGGGGACATTCTACCCCAGGTTCCCCATGTCAGAAAAAAGTCTTGCACCGCGTGGGAAGTTTGCGGTATGCTAGCAAAGCACGCGGGCGTGGCGGAATTGGCAGACGCGTACGGTTCAGGTCCGTATGAGAGCAATCTCATGAAGGTTCAAGTCCTTTCGCCCGCACCATGAATTTGAGAGGCCCCCGTCTCCGGTCGGGGGCCTTTTTCTGTGTGGTGGACAAGACCGACAAAGGCCGACGCCCAAGACAAACTCCGTCGCCCGGGGACGTTTCGTTGGCCAAAACGTCCCCGGGCGACGGAGTTTTGCCTCTAAGCCCGGCTGGCCCGCGCCCCGCCCAACGAAAGGCGCCCGGCGAGAAGTGCGTTCTTCTCGCCGGGCGCTTCTGTGTGCTTGGGTGAGCCGCGTGGTGGCTACTTGTCCGAGTCCTCGTCGTCGAAGAGGGACCAGTCGTTGTCGGTCTTCTCGTGCTCGAAGTAGGTCTGCTTGGTCTTGCGCTCCATGACGACGGCGATGACCAGGCAGAGCAGGATGCCTCCGATGACCAGGAAGATGACCCCCGTCTTGTTGGTGAAGAGCCACGTGAAGAAGTCGGAGATAGCCTGCATGAACAGCCTCCCTGGGAGATGGGTGTCTAACGTGCGCATCTAACAAGTATATACTGTATCCCAGCTGTGCCGCTCCGGCGCACGGCGCCAGAAGCAAGTACCCAGAGCTGAGGAGAGTCAAGATGCTCGACATCAAGTTCGTTCGCGAGAACCCCGACCTTGTGGACAAGGCCTGCGAGTCCCGCCAGAACGCTCACTGGGACCGCGAGAAGTTCTTTGAGCTTGACGAGGAGCGCCGCTCCGTCATCGCCGAGGTCGAGGCGCTCCAGGCGGCCCGCAACAGCGCCTCCAAGGAGATTGGCCAGCTGATGCGCGAGGGCAAGAAGGAGGAGGCCGAGGCCAAGAAGGCCGAGGTCGCCGCCAACAAGGAGCGCATCGCCACGCTGGACGACCGTCGCGACGCCGTGGAGAAGGAGCTCTTTGACCTCGTCGCCGCCATCCCCAACATCCCGCACGAGGACGTCCCTTACGGCAAGGACGACTCCGACAACCCCGAGGTGCGCCGCTGGGGTACCCCGCGCGAGTTTGACTTTGAGCCCAAGGCCCACTGGGACCTTGGTCCCGAGCTGGGCATCATTGACTTCGACCGCGGCGTGAAGCTTGCCGGCACCCGCTTCTACCTGCTGGGCGGCATGGGCGCCCGCATGGAGCGCGCGCTCATCAACTTCTTCATCGACATGCACAACAAGGCCGGCTTCAAGGAGTGGTGGCCCCCCGTCATCACCAACCACGACAGCCTGTTTGGCACCGGCCAGCTGCCCAAGTTCGACGAGGACCTCTACCACGTGCAGCCTGACCTCTACCTCATCCCCACGGCCGAGGTCCAGCTGACCAACATCCACCGGGACGAGGTGCTCGACGGCTCCAAGCTGCCGCTCATGTACACCGCCTTCACCCCGTGCTTCCGCGAGGAGGCTGGCTCTGCCGGCCGCGACACCCGTGGCATCATCCGCGTCCACGAGTTCGACAAGGTCGAGATGGTCAAGTTCGCCAAGCCCGAGGACTCCATGAACCAGCTCGAGTCCATGGTGGCCGAGGCCGAGCTGTGCCTGCAGACCCTGGGCCTTCCGTACCACGTGGTTACCCTCTGCACCGGCGACATTGGCTTCAGTGCCACCAAGTGCTACGACATCGAGGTCTGGCTGCCCAGCTACAACAACTACAAGGAGATCTCCAGCTGCTCCAACTGCTGGGACTTCCAGGCCCGTCGCGCCAACATCAAGTACCGCGACCCGTCCGAGTTCAAGGGTACCCGCTACGTGCACACCCTCAACGGCTCTGGCCTGGCCGTCGGCCGCACCATGGCTGCCATCATCGAGAACTACCAGAACGAGGACGGCACCATCACCGTGCCGGAGGCCCTGCGCCCCTACATGGGCGGCATCGAGGTCATCACCCCCGAGGAGTAGCTCTTCTCGCCTGATTTGAACGGAAGCCGGCGGCCCGTTGCGGCGGCCGGCTTCCTTGTGTATGGGGGCGCGTCGCCGGAGACACGGCGCCGGAACCGCCCGAGAGCACCGCAAAGGAGCAACATGCAACGCACTTCTCGCCAGCTGATGGGGAAGTTCCTCTCTTACTACAAGGGCCAGGTGGGCCTGTTTGTGGCGGACATAGCCTGCTCGCTGGCCGTGGCCGGCATTGACCTGGCCTTCCCGCAGATCCTGCGTACCTGCACCCGAGGCATCTTTGGCGAGGGCGCCGACGCCATCATGGGCGCCCTCGTCTACCTGGCCGTTGGCCTGGTGCTCATGTACCTGGTGCGCTTTGGCTGCCGCTACTTTGTGTGCTTCTGGGGCCACGTCATGGGCGCTCGCATGGAGAGCCGCATGCGCGAGGACCTCTTTGACGCCTACGAGCGCATGAGCTTCTCGTTCTTTGACCGCAACAAGTCGGGCGACCTCATGAGCCGTCTGGTCTCGGACCTCTTTGACATCGCCGAGACGGCCCACCACGGCCCGGAGTTCCTCATCATTGGCGTGGTGGAGATCGTGGGCTCCTTTGTGATCCTGGGCTCCATCAACGCCACGCTCACGCTGGTGCTGGTCGTCATCTGCGCCGTGCTCATTGCCTACAACGCGTGGGCCAACCTGCGCATGAAGGCCGTCTTTGCCGAGAACCGCATCAAGATCTCCGGCGTGAACTCCCGCCTGGAGGACTCGCTGGCCGGCTCTCGTGTGGTCAAGAGCTTTGCGGCCGAAGACCTGGAGCGCCGCAAGTTCCGTGACTCCAACGACGCCTACCTGGACTCCAAGACGCGCATGTACCGGGCCATGGGCCAGTACCAGGCCGCGATCTCGGCCATGATGGGCGGGCTCAACACGGTCATCCTGGTCATGGGTGGCTGGCTCATTGCCAAGGGGCAGATGGAGGCCTCCGACCTGGCTACCTACGCGCTCTACATCAGCATGTTCACCACCCCCATCACCAACATCCTCAACTTCACCGAGACCTTCCAGAAGGCCATCGCCGGCTTCCGCCGCTTCTGCGACGTGCTGGACACTCGCCCCGACATCGAGGACAAGCCGGGTGCGCCGGACCTTGCCGTGAGCGAGGGCGCCATCTGCTACCAGAACGTGCGCTTTGCCTACGCCGGTGGCGAGGGAGACGTCATCCGTGGGCTTGACCTGGACATTCGCCCTGGCGAGACCATCGCTTTGGTGGGCCCCTCGGGTGGCGGCAAGTCCACCACCTGCAGCCTGCTGCCGCGCTTCTACGACGTGCGCGAGGGCTCCATCACCATCGACGGCCAGGACGTGCGCGACGTCACGCAGAAGAGCCTGCGCCAGAGCATTGGCCTGGTGCAGCAGGACGTCTACCTGTTTGACGGCACCATTGCCGAGAACATTGCCTACGGACGGCCGGACGCCAGTGCCCAGGAGATTCGCGACGCGGCCAGGAGGGCCAACATCGCCGACTTCATCGAGGGGCTGCCCGACGGCTACGAGACCCGCGTGGGCGAGCGCGGCGCCCGTCTCTCCGGCGGTCAGAAGCAGCGCATCGCCATCGCGCGCGTCTTCCTCAAGAACCCGCCGATCCTGATCTTTGACGAGGCCACCTCTGCCCTGGACAACGAGTCCGAGCGCGCGGTGCAGGCGTCTTTATCCGAGCTTGCGCAGGGCAGGACGACGCTGGTCATCGCGCACCGCCTCTCCACCATCAAGAACGCCGACGAGATTGTGACCATGGAGAACGGCCGGGTCTCCGAGCGTGGCACGCACGAGGAGCTTCTCGCCAAGAACGGGACGTACGCGCGCTACTACCGTATGCAGTTCGCGGAGGGGGAGACCGAGGCCCGCTAGCCGGTCTCGCTTGCGTATACTTGCAGCATGTCCGTTGAGGGCCGCCACAGGCAAGGGCGGTCCCGCAGTGCCCCAGGGCGCCTGACGGGAAGAGAGCACATGGCCAAGAAGTATGAGATAGCACGCATCCAGAAGGGCGCCCTTAACGCCGACGAGGCTGAGGCGCTGTTTGCAAAGGTAGACGAGACGGGCCACACCGACGAGGAGCGCGCCCGCCGCGAGCGTCGCCACCGCAAGGAGAAGGGCACGTCCGTCGACGTGGACCCGCTTGCCGGCGACGACCCGTCCGGTTCCAACGTCGAGAAGGTCATTGCCCGCACGGCCGTGGGCTTTGTGCTGCTGTTCCTGGTTGGTGTCGTTGTCTTCCAGGTGGGCTTTGGCGTCATCCGTCGCGCCAACACGGCAAACCTCTCCGAGAACGCCAATGTCCGCACCGTGGCCTCCGCGCTGCGAGGCGGCGTGGAGTGGGGCAACGGCTTCACGCAGTTCCCCGAGGACTTCTCCGTTCAGGAGGCTGACGAGAATACGGGCCGCATCGAGGTCACCGTCACGGACACCAGCTCTGAGAAGGCCCTCGAGTGCTTTGCCGGCTCTCAGGTGCAGGCCACGGCCTTTGCCGTGAACGCCCTGCTCAACCCCAAGATCAACACCGTTGTCTACCACGTCAACGTGCACATGAGCGCTGATGGCGAGATCGAGCGCACGCGCCTCTTTGGCTTCCTCAAGCCTACGGGTGACGTCACGTCCTACATGACGTTCGTGTGGACCAAGACGCAGTCCGCCAACGGCGGCGTCAACTTTGGCTGCACTATCACGGGCATCAACGACGCCATCCAGGACGAGATTCGCGACCAGATCACGACGTCCTTCACGCCGGTCCAGATTCTGACAGGCAAGTAGGCCAACCTCACATATATGTAGGGTCACGAGGGGCGCGGAGCTTCGGCTTTGCGCCCCTTTTTGCGTCGTGAGAAGTTTCGGTTGGTAAATGTTAATGAAAACGGGCTTGGCCGTCCGTCTGCGCCTGCTGAACTTCGCCCTCCGTGGGGTTTCAAGTATGATGGGGAGCAACTGGCACGAGGGGGCAGGAGGGCCGCTGTGAAGTGCAACAACTGTGGGGCAGAAATCTCTGACGAGGCGCGCTTCTGCGAGAAGTGCGGTGCGCCGGTGAGTTCCGATGCCGCGCCGGACCCTGCCGCCGGCGAGGCCATTCCCGCGCCCAAGCCGCTTGAGCAGCCGCTCTCTGCCGGTGCCGTTCCCTTTGTGCCCATGGCTCCCGCGCCGCGCGCAATGCCTCGCTCCATGAGGGCGCCGAGGCCCTACGAGCCGCGCCCGGGCTTCTCGCCCGCGCAGCCGGGGACGAGCAAGCCCAAGCGGGCCTCTTCGCTGGCAGACCTTGCGGCGCAGGTTCCTCCCGCACCCGACCCGGAGCTTCCGCGCGAGCAGCGCGAGGATGAGGCGGCTCTCGCGACGGATCAGGCAACCTGGGACAAGTATCCCGCAGCCAATGCCGGGACCGACCTTTCTTCCGAGGAGGAGGCGCGCGACGCCCGCCGCCGCGAGCGCGAGGAGGAGCAGCGCCGTCGCAAGGAGGCCAGGGAGCAGCGCGCCCAGGCCAAGCGCGAGGAGCGGGAGCGTCGCGAGGCCGAGCGTGCGGCGGCCGCAGCCGAGCGAGCTGCCGCTGTGGAAGCCGACCGCCTTGCGGCCGAGCAGGCCCTTGCGCCCGAAGCCGAGGAGCCGGCCGCGCCTGTCGACCCCAATGCAACCGCGCAGCTCAGGATGCCCGCTGCCCAGAGCGCGTCCGTTGCCGCCCCTGCCAGGCCGGGGGTTTCTCGCCGCACGATTGCCGCCATTGCGGCGGTTGTGGTCATTGCCATAGTTGGCGTGGTGGCCGTTGGCGCCATGAACCGTCCGGCCCAGGCGCCCACGGAGGCTCCGGGCCAGACCACCCCCAAGGGCGAAGCTGGCGATGCTAGCTCCGACCCCACCGACGGCGGAAACGACGCGACGGACTCCGTGGTCGTGAAGTCCTCCGTGGAGGACTACAGCTGGGACGAGCTCTCCGAGCTCTCCGCCCAGATTGCCTCTGCAGACAGCGACTCCGCTGCCATGGAGATTGCCAAGAAGCACAACCTGTGCACCGCCTCGGGCAAGCTCGACGGCAAGCAGACCAAGAAGCTGCAGTTCAGCGATGGCAAGACCGTGACCATGCGCATCGTAGGCTTCCGTCAGGACGATTGCGCGGACGGCTCCGGCAAGGCCGGCATCACCATGATCTCGGAGGACGCCGCGGCAACGCACTATGTCTCTCAGACGGGGACCTACTCCGGCTGGGAGGGCAGCGAGCTTCGCGCCTGGATGAACGACACCCTGCTGTCCGAGCTGCCCGACGAGGTCTCCTCCAAGGTTGTCGAGGTCTCCAAGAAGACAGTTGGCTACGAGTCCGCGACTGCCACGTCCGTGAGCGACAAGCTGTGGGTGCCCTCGTTCTCCGAAGTGGTGGGCAAGCTGACCGCAGGCATGAAGCGCTCTGACTCCTACGTTGCCGAGGGCGACCAGTACCAGCTCTTCTCGGACGAGGGCGTCCAGTGGGGTGGCGCCTACTCCATCCTGGGTACCAAGGGCTCGGACGCCTATTGGTGGCTGCGCTCCATCGACCCGCTCAACGCCCAGTACTACCTCTGCGTGAGCGAGTCCGGCGAGCCCTGGTACTCTCACCTGCCTGCCACCGAGCACGCCATCCTCATGGGCTTCTGTCTCTAGGCGAGAAGCGCCTCTCGCCGGCGGCTCCCCGCCTCGCCACGCGCTAACAAAAGGTCAACCTCGCAGACAAAAGACGAGGTTAACGGTACTGTGACGAGTTCCCAAGCCGTCTGGCCGGAAGCCTTGCCTCGCGTATACTGAAGACCGAATGGCGATAAACGCGCGTCACGCAAAAGCGTCGCGCAAACGGGAGGAGCGTCTTATGGCAGACCAGCCGCTGGTTGGCATCATCATGGGTTCCAAGTCCGACCTGCCCACCATGGAGGCGTGCACCAAGCAGCTCGAGGAGCTGGGCGTGCCGTACGAGCTGGTCATTGCCAGCGCCCACCGCAACCCTGCGAAGGTCCACGAGTGGGCCTCCACCGCTGCGGACCGCGGCCTCAAGGTCATCATCGCTGCAGCCGGCAAGGCTGCCCACTTGGGCGGAGTCGTTGCCGCCTATACTCCGCTGCCCATCATCGGCGTGCCCATGAAGACCTCTGACCTGGGCGGCCTTGACTCCCTGCTTTCCATGGTCCAGATGCCCTCCGGCGTCCCGGTGGCCTGCGTGGCCATCAACGGTGCAAAGAATGCGGCCATCTACGCCACCCAGATCTTGGGCGCCACGCTGCCCGAGTACCGCCAGAAGATGGTGGACTTCAAGCAGCAGATGGCTGAGGCCTAGCCCATGGCGTCCCACTTCAAGGAGCCCGAGGAGAGGCCCCGCCGCGGTCGGGACGCTGCGGCCGGCGCCCACACGCCGGTGAGCACGCCTGCGCATCGCGGCGGCGACGAGTCCTACCACGCTCCGGTCGGAAACCCCCACGCGGCCGCCAACGCCGGGCGCGCGGCCCAGGGCTTTGTGCCGGTGACCTCGGCCAACGCCGACGCGGGCTCTTCTCGTCATGGAAGGCGCACGGACCCGTACGACCTCTCTGGCCGGCGCGAGAACAACCCCAAGCGTCGTCGCAACCGCATCATCTCCGGCGTCCTGTTTGCGCTGGGCGTCATCCTCATCCTTGTGGCGGCCGGCATGTGGGGCTACAACCAGTGGCAGTACCACGAGCAGGACCAGATCAACGAGAAGCTCGCCGCGTACGCCACCATCGACCCCAAGGGCAGCGAGGCGCCCGTGGTTGACTGGGCGTCCCTCAAGGCGGTCAACCAGGATGTGGTCGGCTGGGTCCAGATTCCCAACACGGTGGTCAACTTCCCTGTCTACCAGGGCGCGGACAACGACGAGTACCTCCACACCAACGCGGAGGGCAGTTACTCGCTGGGCGGCCAGATCTTCCTTGACGCAGAGAACGCCGCGCCGGGCATGCAGGACGCCCAGTCCATCATCTACGGCCACCACCTGCGCAACGGTGCCATGTTCAAGCCCATCGCCGACATGGAGAACCAGGAGTACTTTGACTCCGTGAGCACCGTCTGGTACGTCACGGAGGACGCAAACTACGAGCTGGAGCCCCTCATGCTCTACAAAACGGACGAGAACGACGCCAACGTCCGCCAGTTCTCCTTTGCCTCTGACGACGACTTCCATACCTACCTGGCGGGCCTTCTGGGCAAGGCCGTGGCCAAGCGCTCCGACGCCGACGCGCTCATAGCCGGCGCGGACAAGGTTCTCACGCTCTGCACCTGCAACTACACCAACAACGAGACGGGCCGCACCATCCTGGTCTGCGTGCCCAAGGCCTCCGCCGCCGCGGACGCCGCCGCAACGTCCAACTAGCCCCCAAGAGAGGAACGAGCTTCGTGACAAGCAACGTCGAGAAGTACGTCCGCCCGTCGGCCCCAGCCGCCCAGGACGCTCCCGAGCCCGACGACAAGCTCCATGAGGAGTGCGGCGTCTTTGGCGTCTGGGCACCCGGCCGCGACGTGGCCCGCATCACCTACTTTGGCCTGCGGGCCCTGCAGCACCGCGGCCAGGACTCCGCCGGCATCGCCGTGGGCGACGGCAAGACCGTCCTCGTCCGCAAGGACCTGGGCCTGGTTACGCAGGTCTTCACCGACGCGGATCTCTCCGCCATGCCTGGCAAGGTGGCCTGCGGCCACTGCCGCTACGGCACGGCGGGCGCCAAGGGCTGGGAGTCCGCGCAGCCACACCTCTCCATGATCAACGACGTGATCATTGCCCTGGCCCACAACGGCACGCTGGTCAACTTTGACTCCCTGCGCCACGAGCTCATCGAGATGGGTATTCCCTTCAGGTCAAACACCGACTCCGAGGTGGCCGCCAAGCTCATCGGCTACTTCACCCAGCGCGGGCACCGCCTGCGCACGGGCATCGCGCACACGATGCGCATGCTCGAGGGCGGCTACGCCATGGTCCTGGTGCGCGAGAACGCCCTCTACGCTTTCCGCGACCCGCACGGCATCCGCCCGCTGGTCCTGGGCAAGCTGGACGACGGCGCCGGCTGGGTCGTGGCCAGCGAGACGTGCGCGCTGGACATTGCCGGCGCCACCTACGTGCGTGAGGTTGCCCCCGGGGAGATCATCCGCATCTCCGACGATGGCTTTCGCTCCGAGATGGGCTGCCGCCCGCGCACCCCGGCCAACTGCATCTTTGAGCACGTCTACTTCTCGCGTCCTGACTCCGTCAAGGATGGCAGCTCCATCTACCTGGTGCGTCACAACATGGGCCGCCGCCTTGCGCAGGAGACTCCCGTCGACGCCGACCTGGTCATCTCCGTGCCCGACTCCGGCACGCCGGCGGCCGAGGGATTTGCGGAGGAGTCCGGCATTCCCTACGGCACGGGCCTCATCAAGAACCGCTACGTGGCCCGCACCTTCATTGCCCCCACGCAGGAGCTGCGCGAGATGGGCGTGCGCCTCAAGCTCAACGCGCTGGCAGACGTCGTGCGCGGCAAGCGCCTGGTCATGGTGGACGACTCCATCGTCCGCGGCACCACGTCCGCGCAGATCGTGCGCCTGCTCAAGGAGGCCGGCGCCACGGAGGTCCACGTGCGCAGCGCCAGTCCCATGGTCACCTGGCCGTGCTTCTACGGCATCGACACGGCTGACCAGGACCAGCTCATTGCCGCAAACATGACGCTGGAGGAGATCCGCGACCACATTGGCGCGGATTCCGTGGGCTTCCTCTCGCTGGAGGGCCTCATGGCCTGCGTGCCTGAGGGGGTGGGCTACTGCAAGGCCTGCTTCAACGGCGAGTACCCCGTCGCCATCCCGCGCACGTTCTACGAGGAGAAGTTCCTCCCCGGCTACGAGCCCAACAACCTGAACCCGGTGAGCGCCGAGTCCAAGATGAACCTCGAAGACGTCCTCAACCTTGAAGAGAAGGAGAACTAGCATGGCTGACCAGCCCAAGCACGTGACCTACGCCGACGCCGGCGTTGATGTGGACGAGGGTGCCCGCGCTGTCGACTGCATCAAGGACGCAGTCAAGGCCACCAACCGCCCCGAGGTCATCGGCGGCCTCGGCGGATTCGGAAGCTGCTTCTCCATGAAGGGCTTCAAGGACATGGAGGACCCGGTGCTGGTCTCTGGCACCGACGGCGTGGGCACCAAGCTGGCCATTGCCCAGCTGCTCGACCGCCACGACACGGTGGGCGAGGACCTCGTGGCCATGTGCGTGGACGACGTGGTGCCCATCGGCGCCGAGCCCCTCTTCTTCCTGGACTACGTGGCCATCGGCAAGCTGCGCGCGGAGCACGTGGCCCAGATCGTGGCGGGCATTGCCGAGGGCTGCAAGAAGTCCGGCTGCGCCCTGGTGGGCGGAGAGATGGCCGAGCATCCCGGCGTCATGAATCCCGATGACTACGACCTGGCCGGCTTTGTGGTGGGCGTCGTCGACCGCCCCAAGATGATCGGGCCCGAGAAGGTCAAGGTGGGTGACGTCATCCTCGGCCTGCCCAGCTCCGGCATCCACTCCAACGGCTACTCCCTGGTGCGTAAGGTCGCCATCGAGGGCAAGACCGTCGAGGAGCTCAACGAGCCCCTGGCAGAGCTGGGCGGAGAGAGCCTGGCCGACGCCGTCCTGCGCCCCACGACCATCTACGCGGGCGGTCTTGTTCGCGCGCTCAAGGCCGGCGCCCCCATTCACGCCATGGCCCACATCACCGGCGGCGGCATCACCGAGAACCTCAACCGCGCCCTGCCGGCTGACGTTGACGCCGTGGTCTACCGCGGCGGCGAGGACGGTCCCGCCTGGGACATGCCGCCCGTCATCCCGTACATGGTCAAGGCCGCCGGCCTCACCTCGGACGAGGCCTACAAGACCTTCAACATGGGCGTCGGCATGAGCATCATCTGCTCTCCGGAGGACAAGGACGAGGTCGTGGCCAAGCTCGAGGCCGAGGGCTTCAAGCCGTTCGTGATGGGCGAGTGCGTGCCGGGCGAGGGCAAGGTGACCTATCGATGAGCCACTGGAGCTGCGAGGGCGGCGTCTGTCGCCTTGTTGAGGATGACGAGAAGCCCGTGGAGGCTGCTGCGTCCCAGGCGGAGCCTCTGACCATCGGCGTCCTCATCAGCGGAAGCGGCACCAACCTCCAGGCGCTTATCGACCGCATTTCCGACGGCAGCCTGAACGCGCGCATTGGCCTGGTGGTGAGCTCGCGCCCGAGCGCCTACGGCCTCAAGCGCGCCGAGGCCGCCGGCATCCAGACGCTGACCCTCAGCAAGGAGATCTACGCCGACCCCATTGCCGCCGACGAGGTCATTGCCGCCGAGCTCAAAGCCCATGGCTGTCAGTATGTCATCATGGCCGGCTACATGCGCATGGTGCACGAGCCTCTGCTGGCGAGCTTTCCCAACCGCGTGGTCAACATCCACCCGGCGCTGCTGCCCAGCTTCAAGGGCGCGCACGCCATCCAGGACGCCTTTGACTACGGCGTCAAGGTGACGGGCGTGACCGTCCACTTTGCCGACGACAAGTACGACTGCGGCCCCATCATCGCCCAGCGCGCGCTGACGGTGGAGGAGGGCTGGGACGTGGACGAGCTCGAGGCCCACATCCACCAGATCGAGCACGAGCTCTACCCCGAGGTGGTGGGTCTTCTCGCCGCCGGACGCGTTCACGTAGGGGAGAACGGCAAGGTCTCGGTAGACCCGCGGTAGGGACACTCCAATTCATCTTGTGCGCAACACCGGCCCAGGCCATTCTTGGGCCGGTGTTTTTGCCGTCCACCGCACAGTCCGTATGGAGTGCGGAATTGATGGCGCCGACTTGTCTATGGACATGTACAGTACAACTTATGTTGTACAAGACCCGCGCGAGTGAGAAGAACGACATGTGCCCCCCTTCCGAGGACGTCACAAAGATTGCGACAAGCGAAAGTTCCGTGCGTCAGCCCTTTGCCCCGACGGCGGCTGACCTCCTCATGCCGGGACTCAGCATGTCGAGCGCAACCCCAAAGCACGTCCAGCTCGCCGACCTTCTCCGCGAGAAGATTTACTCAAAGCAGTGGGCGGTCTCCAGTCGTATTCCGTCAGAGCATGACCTGATGTCACTGTTTGGCGTATCGCGCGGAACCGTTCGCCGGGCAATCAAGTCGCTTGTTGACGAGGGCCTTCTGGTGCAAAGGCACGGGCGGGGGACCTTTGTCGCCAAGCCCGAGATAACGCATCCTGCGGGGATGAGACCGCTCTCCTTTGCGGAGTCGCTCAGGCAGCAGGGAAAGGACTACGTCACGCACGTCATAGAGAGGCGCGTGACCAAGGCGCCCGCCGACGTTGCCCGCGAGCTTGGCCTTGAGACCACCGACAACGTCCTTCTGCTCCGTCGCCTTCGAACGGTGGACGGTGAGCCCGTCCTTTGTCAGGAGAGCTGGTCCAACCTCAGGGCCTGTCCCGGCCTTGACGAGGTCGACTATGCTACTACATCAATGTTTGATGCCGTAGAGATGTGCTCTGGCAAGAAGATCAGGTACTCTGACATGCGCTATCGTGCACGCGTGGCAGGCAAGGAGCACGGCCGCATGCTGGGGTGCGAAGAGTCTGCCGCAGTGCTGGTGCTCGAGCAGAACATCCACCTGGAGAACGGCGTCGCCATCGAGTGGAGCAGCACCTGGCTCACGCCGGGGCAGGCCATCGTGAGCAAGGCCTACCAGCCGGAGTAGCCGTCTGATTGGGTACACCAATGAACGATGGGCTCCCGTTTATGGATGGTTTGATACCGTTCGCCGCTTGTCTTCACGTTTCCAGCAAAAACTTGTCCACTGACCGCTATACAAGTTCTTGTTCACACTGAACTGAACAAGTTGGTGTGCAGATTTGCCGGGAAGCTGGCCGAAAGGCCGCACAAGACAAGAGGTGCCATATGGAGAAGTTCAAGCTCAGGAAGCCGTTCTTTGTCGTCAACCCCAAGTCCTATCTGTATGGCGAGGAGATCTACAAGCTTGCCAAGAAGACGGACGAGCTCTGCGAGAAGTACGACTTTGACTGCCTGTTCACCGCGCAGCTCATCGACCTTCCCAAGATCATCGCCGACTGCCCGCATCTCGTTCCCTGCGCGCAGTTCATGGAGAGCCTGAAGCCGGGCCGTGGCATGGGCCACGTCCTGCCCGAGGCTCTGGCCGCCGCCGGCGTCAAGGCCACCTTCCTCAACCACGCCGAGAACCCCATGACCGTTCACGAGCTGGCTGCCACCATCGCCCGCGCCAACGAGGTCGGCATCCTGACCGTCGTCTGCGCTGACTCCGTCGAGGAGGGCAAGGCCATCGCCGAGCTTCACCCCGACGTAATGGTCTGCGAGCTCACCAGCCTCATCGGCACCGGCCAGGTCGCCGGCGAGGACTACATGCGCGGCTCCACCGAGGCCGTCAAGGCCGTCTCCCCCGAGACCCAGGTCCTGCAGGCCGCTGGCATCCACAACGGCGCCAACGTCTACGACGCCATCAAGTACGGCGCCGACGGCACGGGCGGCACCTCCGGCATCGTTGCCGCCGAGGACCCCTTCGCCACGCTGGACGAGATGTTCGAGGCCCTGGACCGTGCCCGCACCGACTTCTGCAAGGAGGACTAGCAGATGACTGTCTACAAGGGTCAGATTACCGTTGACACCCTCGCCGGCAAGCCCACCTACATCGACGTGACCAAGGGCGTTGCCGACATCGTCGCCGAGTCCGGCGTCAAGGAGGGCATCGTTACCGTCATCTCCGCTCACACCACCTGTGCGGTCTTCTCCGAAGAGTATGACCACGACACCACCCCGACGGGTGACACCTTCCTGCAGGCCGACCTCTCTGACGGCCTGAACAAGATCTTCCCCGAGCAGCACGACTGGAGCACCTACCGCTACCCGGGCCTGGATCACTTCGAGGAGGTCGAGTCCTGGCCGAGCGCGGCGTCCTACCTGCCTGGTGGCGACCGCACCATGCTCTGGAACGGCGACGCCCACCTGCGCTCCACCATCGTCGGTGGCAACCAGACCTTCGAGGTTGCCGACGGCAAGCTCCAGATGAACGGCCTGGCCAGCATCTTTTTCGTTGACTACGACCGCACTCGCGAGCGCACCCGCAAGGTTCGCGTTATCGTTGTTGGAGAGTAGACCTTCTCGCCAATGAGCAAGGTCCCAAATCAAGGCGCGGCTCGTCCGCGCGACTAGGAGGAATGATTCAAATGGCAAACGGTAAGAAGCGCATCATGTTCGCTTGCGGCTCTGGCATCTGCACCTCCACCGCCGTCCGCAAGAAGGTCGAGGCCATGCTCGACGAGAACGGCTACAAGGGCCAGTACGAGATCACCCAGTACAAGATCTCCGAGTGCCCCGCTCAGTCCGTGAACTACGACTTCCTGGTGGCCACCACCATGGCTCCCGCCGGCCTCAAGTGCCCCTACGTCAACGGCATCCCCTACCTCACCGGTCGCGGCACCGATGTCCCCAACAAGGCCATCCTGGAGCTCATGGCTGCCGAGTAGGCATCCAACCTCAGCGGATTCTCGGCGAGCTGAAAGCTAGCCGTCGAGTCAAAAAGTGTCTTTAGCTGTTCAGAGTTTCGTAACGTACACAAGGAGAGCAAGGAAAGAAAGGAAGTAAGGTCACATGGACGCAATCCTTAGTGTCTTCTCCTTCATTCAGGGCCTGGGCGTCTCCGTTATGATGCCGATCCTCCTGACTATTCTTGGCTGCTGCTTTGGTGCGGGCTTCGGCAAGAGCCTTCGTGCTGGCCTCACGGTCGGCATCGGCTTCATCGGCCTGAACCTCGTCATCAACAGCCTTCTGGGAACCACGCTTGCCCCGGCAGCCTCCGACATGGTCGCTCGCTTCGGCCTGTCCCTGACCACGGTTGACGTCGGCTGGCCCGCCGCTGCCGCCATCGCCATGGGCTCCAACGTCGGCATGCTCATCATCCCGCTCGGCCTCGTCGTCAACATCGTGATGCTGCTCACCAACACCACGCAGACCGTCGACGTCGACATCTGGGACTACTGGCACTTCGCCTTCACCGGTGCCCTCGTTGCCATCGTCACCGACAACATCATGATGGGCTTCGCTGCCGCCATCATCAACATGATCATCATCATGGTCCTCGGCGACTACACCGCTCCGCTGGTTGAGGAGTCCCTCTCCATGCCCGGCGTGTCCCTGCCTCACGGCTTCACCACCGCTTACGCTCCTATCGCCATGCTCTTCAACTGGATCTTCGACAAGATCCCCGGCATCCGCGACATCGATGTCAACACCGACATGCTTCAGGAGAAGTTCGGCGTCTTCGGTGAGCCCATGATCATCGGCACCGTCATCGGCCTCGTCATCGGCGTCCTCGCCGGCTACGACGTCACCGGTGTCCTCCAGCTCGCCGTCTCCCTGGGCGCCGTCCTGGTCCTCATCCCGCGTATGGCCTCCCTGCTCATGGAGGGCCTGCTGCCCGTCTCCGACGCTGCCTCTGACTTCGTCGAGAAGCGCTTCTCCAACCGCGGCAAGATCTACATCGGTCTTGACTCCGCCGTCGGCGTTGGCCACCCCGTTACGCTGGCCATCTCCTTCGTCCTGGTCCCGCTGTGCATCTTCCTGGCCGTCCTGCTTCCTGGCAACACGGTCCTGCCCTTCGCTGACCTCGCCGTCATCCCCTGGATGTTCGTCCTGATCACCCCGTGCGTGCACAACAACGGCTTCCGCGGCATCATCATCGGCATCATTGTCCTGGCCATCGGCCTCTACATTGCTACCGACCTTGCTCCGCTCATCACCACCGCTGCTGCCAACGTGCAGTTCGACATGGGCGGTGCTGCTCAGATTTCCTCCATCTGCGACGGTGCTAACCCGCTGACCTGGGTCATCGTCCGTGCTTCCAGCTTCCTGGGTATCGCTGGCCTTGGCATCACCGGTGTCATCGCCATCATCCTGGCCCTCTGGAACCGCAAGCGCATCCTCAAGGAGGCCGCTGAGCTCCACGAGGCTGAGGCTGCTGAGGAGAGCGCCAACTAGGCACAGCCTCCCCATGCTCTGACAGATAGACACTACTTGCTATAACCGCATGGGGTCCGTATCAGTCTTGGTGCGGACCCCATTTATGAGAGGCAACAATGGAGTCGAAGACCTACACGTACCAGGAGCCGTACTTCACCATGGAAGTGAAGGCCGAGGGAGCCTTCTGCGTTCTGATCTTCTTCGCATGCGCCTGGCTGATCTACACCAACGCATACAACATGTGGGGCCTGTACGTCGTCTTCGCCGTTGCTGCGCTCTACCAGGTGTGGAACACCTTTGTGGCACGCTGCTATGCGCACTCGGTCACCCTTTCCGACGACCAGATCAGCTTCGAGCTCTTTGGAAAAGCCCAGAGCTACAAGCTCTCTGATCTCCACGAGTTCCGCGTCCGCGAGTATCCCTCGTCGGGAAAGATGTACCTGCGCGTTGGCGACCACAACGCACTGCATGGCCGCTTCTGGCTCTCCACCAAGACCTTCACCGATGGCCAGGAGCTCTTCGGTCGCCTTCGCGACCTCGAGTACGAGATTCACCCGGACACCCTCAAGGCACGCGCGCGCCGTACCAACGAGGAGTACGTGAAGACGTTCGGCTACGGACGTCATAAGCAGAAGTCCCAGAACAGGAGCCGCGTGCTCAAGGCGGTCCTTACGGGCAAAGGCGATACGCTCACAAGAAAGTCGAGGGAGAAGTAGATGTTCGAGAAGGAAAAGCAGCAGATGCTGGACTATGCGCTCAAGATGGACCGCTATGGTCTCATCGCGCTGTCCGGCGGCAACCTGAGCTGGCGCATGCCCTCCGGCGAGGTTATCGTCACCCCGTCCGGCATGATTTACGACGAGATGGTCGCTGACGACATGCTCGTCGTCGACCTCGACGGCAACATCATCGAGGGCACGCGCAAGGCGTCCGTCGACACCGAGGCCCTGCTCTACATCTACAAGAACATGCCCAAGGTCAACGCCGTCATCCACACCCACCAGCCCTACGCCACCGGTCTTGGCCTGGTCATGGACGAGATTCCCTGCAACCTCTCCACGCTTGCCAATGCCACCGAGGGCCCGGTCAACGTGGCTGCCTACGGCGACCCTGGCAACCTCGCCATGGGCGTCGAGGCCGTCAAGGCAATCGGCGACCGTCTCGCCGTCGTCCTCAAGCACCACGGCGTCATCGCCGTCGGCCGCGACCTACGCCAGGCGCTCTTTGCCTGCGTCTACCTCGAGGAGGCCTGCAAGACCATCCAGGTTGCCCTTTCCACTGGCCTGCCGATGGCAACCATGACGCAGGAGCAGATCGACGAGGCCGTTGCCGTCTTCCACCGCTATGGCCAGGTCACCCTCAACGAGCGCGACGCCGCCGAGGCCGCAAAGAACAACTAACAGGCGGCGGTCCGGCCCGCACCTGCGGTGGCACGGCGGGCCGGGCCGTTTGCTCTTATCGCCAGCAAGGACATGAGAAGGGAAACCAAATGATCGTCAACCTCCGAGACATCTGCGCCATCGCCGAGCAGAAGAACATGGCCATCGCCTCGTTCAACGTGCCGAGCCTCGAGGCCACCCGCGCCGCCCTGGACGCTGCCGAGGAGACCGGCTATCCGGTCATTCTCTCCCACGCCGAGGGTCACGACGCCTTTACGCCGCTCGATGCCATGGGCCCGACCATGGTTGCCCTGGCCGAGCGCTCCAGCGCCATGGTCTGCGTGCACCTCGACCACTGCGAGAACCTCTCCTACATGCGTCGTGCCCTCGAGATGGGCTTCACCGGTGCCATGTACGACGGCTCCATGGAGCCCTATGAGGTCAACATTGAGAACTCCCAGCGTGCCGCCGACATGTGCGCCAGCTTTGACTGCGGCCTTGAGTGCGAGCTCGGCAGCATGGGCACCCGCGAGAATGGCGTCGGTCACGAGAACGACCACGTCTCCGAGGCCGTCTACACCGACCCCGAGCAGGCCGACGAGTTCATCAAGGAGACTGGCCTTGACATCCTGGCCTGCTCCTTCGGCACCGTCCACGGCATCTACAAGGGCGAGCCGCACCTCAACTTCGACGTCCTGACCGAGATCCGCAAGCGCAACAACGTGCCCCTGGTCATGCACGGCGGCTCCGGCGTCTCCGACGACGACTACCGCAAGGCCATCGACGCCGGCATCCGCAAGATCAACTACTACACCTACGGCGTGAAGTACGCCGGCGAGGCCGTCCAGCAGGTCATTGCCGACTTCAAGTCCAAGAACGCCGACGCCAACGTCTACTGGCACGACATGACCATGGCAGCCTACCAGCGCCTCTACGAGGACTTCACCTCCGTCATCAAGGTCTTCGCCAACGGCGCCGACCCCGTGGCTTAGCGATTCTGCCACCTGCCAGCACAAGGCCTTTGCCCACCAAAACCCGAAGGGACTGACGCATGTCTGCCATTGAGACCGATCTTCTGAAGCCCGAGCTCGTCTTCTTTGACTTTGAGGCCACCGACCGCATCGACTTCTTCACCAAGCTTGGCGAGAAGCTCAAGGAGGGCGGCTACGTCAAGGACTCCTGGCTTGACGCCATTCTTGAGCGCGAGAAGAACTACCCCACCGGCCTTGAGTGCACCTCGATCTCCGTTGCCCTGCCGCACGTGGACCCGCAGCACCTCAACAAGCCCTACATTGCCATCATCAAGCCGAAGAACCCCATCGAGTTTGACGGCATGGCTGATACCGGCCTTGTGAACGCCCAGCTCATCGTCAACCTCGGCCTGCTGGCTCACGAGGAGGGCCAGGTCGCCGTTCTCCAGGCTTTCCTGGGCATCTTCATCGATGACGCCGCCTCTGCGGACATCATGGCCCAGACCACGCCTCAGGGCATGGTTGACACCGTCATCAAGTACTGCGCGGAGTAGGCAAGTCCGCGTCGTCCTGATACAACGCGAGGACCCGTTCGCTTCGGCCCGTGCCGTTGCGGGCGGGTTCTTGCATTTCTCGAGAAAGGGGAGTCCAAATGATGCTCAAGGAGCTGCGCGAGAAGGTCTACGAGGCAAACATGCAGTTGCCTCACTTGGGGCTTGTCATCTTCACGTGGGGCAATGCCTCGGAGTTTGATCCCGAGACGGGACTGTTTGTGATTAAGCCCTCCGGAGTTGCCTATGACGAGCTGACGCCAGAGAAGTTGGTTGTCTGCGACCTTGACGGAAAGCGCGTTGAGGGTGATCTGAACCCCTCGAGTGACACGGACACGCATGCATGGATCTATCGCTCCTGGGCAGACAGGGGCATCCATGGCGTGGTTCACACGCACTCCTCTGCCGCCACCGCATGGGCGCAGGCGGGGCGTGACCTTCCCGCCTACGGCACGACGCACGCCGACTACTTCTATGGACCCGTCCCTTGCATGAGGGGACTGACGAAAGAGGAGATCGGGGAGGCCTACGAGCTCAACACGGGTAAGGTCATTGCTACCGGCTTTGAGGAGCGCGACATTGACCCCGTTGCCGTGCCCGCGGTTCTCGTGCGCAACCACGGCCCGTTTAGCTGGGGAAAGGACGCCAAGAAGGCCGTCTACCATGCGGCGGTTCTTGAGGAGTGTGCCAAGATTGCCCGCGATACAGAGATCCTTGCCCCGCACTGTGGCCCGGCGCCTCAGTATCTTCAGGATAAGCACTACCTGCGGAAGCACGGTCCCAACGCGACGTACGGACAGCAGTAGCCTGACAATCTACGCCCTACCAAAGAACGTGGTTGGTAACGACGCGGAGCGGTTGAGGGGCCTCTTCGCGGAGGAGCTCGGGAGGAGCTTCCACGTTCGGGCGTAGTGCGCAGAGCGACGAGTCTTATGCGGCCAGGTCAGATAACCTGGCCGCTTTTTTGCGTTGGCGTTCCGGCTCCGACACACGCTGCAACATGTCATATGGGTGTCTTGTTGCCACGTCCCGCGCGAGGCAGGGAGAATGGCGCGGCTGCTACGGTGCTTACTTGCATCGGCAACTCTGTCGGATTGGAAAGCTAACTAGTTACCATGCTATACTCCCAAAAAACAAATCTGATTTAAGTTTTGGGAGCAGATATGGCGAAGCCTCGTCTTGTGAGCCGCGCAACTTACTTGGACCGTGCGCTCATGTTCCGCGATACGGATCTCATCAAGGTGATTACGGGCGTTCGTCGTTGCGGCAAATCGAGCCTGCTGGCCCTTGTGCGAGGAAAAATCGAGTCGGAAGATGTGGAAGGCCGAGCTTTCGTTTCACTCAATCTCGAGAGCATGGCGTGTCCCGTCGCAACCAAGGAGGACTTGTATGCCTACTTTCGAGAGAGGCTATCTCCCAACGGTAAAACGTACATCTTCCTTGACGAGCCCCAGCGTATAGATGGCTGGCAGCTCGCCGTAAATGCCATGAGGGTTGATTTCGACTGTGATATTTACCTTACAGGATCAAATGCGTATCTACTTTCGAGCGAGCTTTCAACCTATTTGTCGGGAAGATACGTTGAGATTAAGATGCTGCCCCTCATGCTGGGCGAGTACCTTGAGTTTTGTGGCTTGTCGTTAGGTGCATCTTCTGCGGCCATAGCTCCAGATGGAAGCGTTGTCCTGTTCGACGATATTCTCGAGCGCTATCTGACTTATGGCGGCATGCCCGCGATTGCCTCTTTGGACCTAACGCAAGAGGCCCACTCCATCTACACCGCAGGTCTCTATGACGCCGTGGTGACGAGGGACGTGCTTAACAGGGAGAGGAGCCTTGGGCAAAGCAAGGTGATGGATGCCGCGCTTCTCGAAAAGGTGGCTGCGTTTCTCGGTGACAATATCGGAAACTGTCTTTCTATGAAGCGGATAGCCGATTCGCTGACGTCAGCAGGGTCGAAGACAACGAACAAGACCGTCGACTCCTATGTTAGGGCGCTCAATGAGGCATATCTGTATTACAAGGCGGACCGCTATGACCTTCACGGCAAGGAAATACTGAGAACAAATCCCAAGGAATACATCGTTGACCTTGGCATCAGGTCTTATTTGGGCGGATACAGATCAACCGACATGGGACGGCTATTTGAGAACGCGGTCTATTTGCAGCTGCTCTATATGGGGTGGCGAGTTCATGTTGGCAAGCTCTACGACAAAGAGGTTGACTTTGTTGCGGTTAAGGATGGGAGGACCGTTTACCTTCAGGTCACGGACGAGATGATGTCGGACAAGACGCGGGAGCGAGAGCTTGGGCCGCTGCGTTCAATTCGAGACGCGTACGAGAAGTGCGTTATCGTACGCCAGGGAAGGTACGAAGCGGATGCGGAAGGCATCAGAATCATCCAAGCGAAAGACTTTTTCCTTGACGGTTCGTTCTGAGGGATGAAGCCGATTGTGTTGGCTCGTGGCTGTCGGGTAGAGGCAGTTTCAATGCGGGCCAAAAGTGAACCGGCTGAGGCGGGAAGCAGCCTTAGGCTGCTCCTTCCATGCAGTGCTGGCGAGTATAAAGAGCTCAACGTCGCTCCGTATGCAACGGAAGGACGGTCCGGATAGCTTGAGGACTCTGAGTCCTTTTCGCAGGTTTGCCTGCTTCCCGATGGGTTGGGACCCGAATGATCCGACGGTCAAGAAAATGTCCCTCTTCCTTCTTATCCCATAGTTGAAATTGGGTAATAGCGCGACGATTCCGCTGAGTCATCCGCTCGATCGGACCATGCCGTCGTTTCTCGGCATAGAACTGCCTTTAGTGCGAGTCGAAACGGAAAGTGTGCGCAGAACCCCGCTTAGTGCGAATCCTGTTTTGGCGATTGGAGACAATATAAGAAATGTAATGTATATTTTTCGTATGAAAGGCCTGTTGACGACGGCTGCCATTGCATAAAGTTGCTGCCCGCCTTGCGGAAGGGCCGAAAGGCCACTCGCACTAAGCGGGGTTCGGCGCAGCCGGCGCCACAAGACTCGCACTAAGGCGAGTTTTATGCAGCGTTTGCAGAGCCTGGGCGGCAAACAGCTCGCCAGGGGTCTGCAGGTTAAGGTGCGAGGGCCCGCGTGCGACCTAGTCGGCCAGAATCATGTCCACGAGGGCTCGGATGTGATCCCGCATTATGTCAATGTGGGCTAGGGCTCCTACCTGCGCACGCGGCGCAGCGTTGCCACGCACTCGACGTGCTTGGTGTGGGGGAACATGTCCACGGGCGTCACGCTGCGCAGCGTGTAGCCGCGGCCAAGAAGAACCTCGAGGTCGCGTGCCTGCGTCTGAACGTTGCAGCTGACGTAGACCACGCGCTCGGGGGCCAGGTCAGCCACTCCGTGGAGAAACTCGGGCGTGCTGCCTGCGCGAGGCGGATCCATGAGAACCACGTCAAAGTGCCTCTCGCCGGCCTTTTTCGACATCCACTCGGTGGCGTCGGCGGCCACAAAGTCACAGCGCTCGGCAACGCCGTTTGCCCGCGCGTTTCGCTCGGCGCACCTGACGGCGCTGGCTACGCGCTCGACGCCCGTGACCTCGACGCCGCTGTTTGCGGCAGCGGCGCAGATTCCGATGGTGCCCGTTCCGCAGTAGGCATCCAGCACGCTCATGCCACCCTCGAGGTCCGCTGCGTCAAGGGCCAGCTGGTAGAGGACCTCGGTCTGCTCGGGGTTGGTCTGGTAGAAGCTCGAGGGGCCAATCTCAAAGGTGCAGCCAAGCAGCTTGTCGTGCATGACGCCGGTGCCCCACAGGGTCCGGTTCTGCTTGCCGAGGATGGCGTTGGTCCTGCGCGGGTTGACGTTCTGGACGATGCTCGTGACCTCGGGGCACTCCTCGCGCAAGGCGGCCACCACGCGGTCGGGTCCGCGCAGCTCGGGAACGTTGGTCACCAGCGTGAGCAGCACGTCGTCGGTGGCATAGCCGCAGCGCACCACCGCGTGGCGAAGGACGCCGATGCTGCGGTCCTCCTCATAGGCGGGAATGTGCAGGCACTCGGCAACGCGTGCCACGCCGTTGAGGATCTTGCGGGCGCGGGGGTCCTCGACCAGGCACTTCTCGCAGGGAATGATGCGGTGGGTGCCTGCGGCGTAGAAGCCGCAGCGGATGCGTCCGTGGCCGGCGGGGGCAAAGGGCGTGGCAGCCTTGTGGCGGTAGGCCAGGGGCTCGCCGGCGACGCCGCAGATCTTGTCGATGCGCGCGCCGCAGCTGGCGGCCATGTCGCCCAGAAGGGATTCGACCTGCTCCTGCTTGCGTCGCAGCTGGATGGGGTAGGGCACGCTCAGCCACTCGCAGCCTCCGCAGTTGCGCGCGATCTTGCATGTGTAGGTGCGAAAGCCCATGTGAATCCCCTCGTTGACGTCGTGCGTTCAAGCATACACGGACACGAGCGCCTCCGGGCTCCATCGGAGCGCGGTCGTACAAGATCAACTATTTGCTGCGGCGTCGGAAATTTTGACTCCAAGACAAAAATAATTGTTGAAAAAGGGAATAAGGAATAACATCGTGCCGTTATTGAAACGGGTTCAAAAATGCCGAACCTGACGGCAGGGGACCTGTGATTGGAGAGGAACGCACATGCAGTCCAAGATTGCCCACAAGGCGGAGCGCGCGGCGTTTGGCCTGGCGCTTGACCAGATCATCAAGGCGGCCAGCGGCCCCGACCGCGAGAAGAACCTCGACAAGCTCCTGGACATGGCCGGCAACCTGCTGAAGGACACCGCCCCCGGCGCCATTCGCGGCGTTCGCAACGGCCTGTACCCGGGCTCCAAGTGGGAGCAGTTCCTCTGGGACGTCATCGACAACACCGATCACCACGTGCTCAAGACGTCCATCCTGAACGGTGCCTACGAGGCCGCCTTCCGTGGTCTGCGCAACACCACCGCCAGCGCCGAGAAGTACCAGTGCAACGTGCCCTGGATCATCCTGTTTGACCCGACGAGCGCCTGCAACAAGCACTGCGTGGGCTGTTGGGCCGCCGACTACGGCAACAAGCTCAACCTCACCTACGAGGAGATGGACCGCCTGGTGACCGAGGGCTCCGAGCTGGGCTGCCACCTCTACATGCTCACCGGCGGCGAGCCCCTCGTCCGCAAGAAGGACGTCGTGCGCCTGGCCGAGGCCCACAACGACTGCCTCTTCAACATCTTCACCAACGCCTCCCTCATTGACCAGGCGTTCTGCGACGATGTCAAGCGCGTGGGCAACATCGTCTTCAGCGTCTCGCTCGAGGGCACCGAGGACTCCAACGACGGCCGCCGCGGCGACGGCTCCTACAAGGAGGTCATGGCCGCCTTCGACCTCATGCGCGAGAACGGTCTGCTCTTCGGCACCTCCACGGCATACACCCGTGCCAACACCGAGATGGTCAGCTCCGACGAGTACTTTGACACCATCATCTCCAAGGGCTGCCGCTGGGCCTGGTACTTCCACTACATGCCCGTCGGCGAGGGCGCCACGGTCGACCTCTGCCCCAGCGTCGAGCAGCGCGAGTACATGCTGCGCCGCATCCGCGAGGTCCGTGGCGTGACCGGCGGCAAGCCCATCTTTGCCATGGACTTCCAGAACGACGGCGAGTACGTGGGTGGCTGCATCGCCGGCGGCCGCGTGTTCTGCCACATCAACGCCCGCGGCGACGTGGAGCCCTGCGTCTTCATCCACTACTCCAACGCCAACATCAAGGAGAAGTCCCTGCTGGAGTGCCTGCAGCAGCCCATCTTCCAGGCCTACCGCAAGCACTACCCCTGGAACGACAACATGCTGCGCCCCTGCCCCATGCTGGAGAACCCGGAGATCCTGCCCGAGATCGTCCACGAGTCCGACGCCCAGTGCACCGAGTACGTCACGCCCGAGGACGTCGACCACCTCTGCGCCCGCACCTCGGTCTACGCCAAGAGCTGGGAGCAGCGCGCCGAGGAGCTCTGGCTCGAGCAGCACCCCACCGGCAAGAAGATCTACGCCGACGAGCTCTCTGACGGCACCATCGCCGAGAAGGCCAAGCTCATCGCCGAGCACGACGCCGAGGCCGACAAGGCCCTCCAGGAGTAGCTCCTCCACCAGGCGAGAAGCGCCTCGCACCAGCGACTCTGGCCGCGAGCCCATCCGGGCCCGCGGCCTTTTTCGTGGCGCGAAGTCCGCCGCTGCACTGCCGCGCGCGCCGGGGGTCTTACCGTCCGCACGCACTTCTCCCGCGCTGCCCGATGCGTGCGCAACCGTTGGCCCGCGCGTGGGTATGGTTGCTGCAACGCTTCATAGAGACTCCGACGAGGGAGGCATCATGGCAGCAAAGGGTACCGAGAAGGTCAAGAACGTGGTCCTTGTGGGCCAAGGCGGCGTGGGCAAGACCATGCTGGCCGAGGCCATGCTTCACCTGACGGGCCGCACCACCCGCCTGGGAGGCCACGCCGGCACAAAGCCCACGCTGGACTACGACGGCGAGGAGGGGGAGCGCGGCTTCTCCATCTCAACGGCAATAGCCCCCGTCGAGTGGGAGGGCACCCGCATCAACGTCCTGGACGCCCCGTGCTAC
Organism: Paratractidigestivibacter faecalis; assembly: GCF_003416765.1. Classification (NCBI taxonomy): domain Bacteria; kingdom Bacillati; phylum Actinomycetota; class Coriobacteriia; order Coriobacteriales; family Atopobiaceae; genus Paratractidigestivibacter; species Paratractidigestivibacter faecalis. The sequence continues at coordinate 2,000,491 of NZ_QSNG01000001.1, forward strand.
CCGGACTTTGTCGGCGACGCCTACGCAGCCATGAGCGCCTGCGAGACCGCCCTCTTCGTGGTCGACGCGGCCAGCGGCCCGGGCACCATCACCACGCGTCTGTGGTACGCCGCCGAGGACCTCTCGCTGTCTCGCGCGCTGTTCATCAACCGCGTGGACCGCGCCGACGCAGACTATGACCTGGCCTTCGCCACGCTCCAGGAGCGCTTTGGCACCAAGCTCGGTGCCGTGACCATCCCCATGGGCTCCGGCGATGCCTTCTCCGGCATCATCGACGTCGTCCACATGAAGGCCCGCCACCTCGAGGGCGGCAAGCCCGTGGTGACGGACATCCCCGACGAGTTCCGCGCCGCCGCCGACGACGCCCGTGCCCAGCTCACCGACCTTGTGGCCGAGGCTGACGACGAGATCATGATGAAGTACCTGGAGGGCGAGGAGATCACCCAGGACGAGCTCGAGGGGCTTCTCGCCAAGGCCATTGCCGGGCGCATCTTTGTGCCGGTCTTTGCCGGCTCCTGCGTGCGCGAGGAAGGCGTCATCTCCTTCATGGACGCCGTCGTGGCGTGGTTCCCCGCCATGGCCGACTTCGGTCGCATTCCGCTGGTCAACGGCGAGCAGCTTGACATCTCTCCCGATGACGACCGCCCCGTCGCCTTTGCCTTCAAGTCCCTCAACGACCCGCAGAACGGCCGCCTGTCCTTCCTCAAGGTGCTGGCCGGCACGCTGACCCCGGGCCTGGAGCTCACCAACGCCCGTACGCGCAAGTCCGAGCGCCTGGGCCACCTCTACCTCATGTGCGGCAAGGAGACCACCGACGTCCAGTCCGCCGCTGCGGGCGACATCGTCGTGGTTCCCAAGCTTGAGGCCCAGACGGGCGACACCCTCTCCGTCACGGGCAAGGTCGAGGCCGCGGCCTTCCGCTTCCCCAACTCGCTCTACCGCATTGCCATCGAGCCCGACGCCCGCGGCACCGAGGGCAAGCTCTACGCCTTCCTCGAGAAGAGCGCGGACGCCGACCCCACCCTCAAGGTGGAGCGCGACGAGGACACCGGCCAGACCGTGGTCTCCGCCATCGGCGAGGCGCAGGTCAGCGTGCTGCTTGACCGCCTTGAGGCCCGTGCCGGCGTGACGGCCCACACCGTGGCGCTCAAGATTCCGTACCGCGAGACCATCCGCCGCGTGGCCTCTGCCCAGGGCCGTCACAAGAAGCAGACCGGCGGCGCCGGCCAGTACGGAGACTGCTGGCTGCGCGTGGAGCCCAACCCGGGCGCTGGCTACGAGTTTGTTGACGAGGTCGTGGGTGGCCACATCCCGCGCGGCTTCATCCCCGCCATCGACAAGGGCGTCCAGGAGACCATGCGCGATGGCGTCCTGGCCGGCTTCCCCATGATTGACGTGAAGGTCGCCGTCTACGAAGGCTCCTATCACCCCGTCGACTCCAACGAGATGGCCTTCAAGACCGCCGCTCGCATTGGCTTCCAGAAGGCCATCGACCAGGCCGAGCCCGTGCTGCTTGAGCCCATGGCCCACCTCAAGATCACCGTGCCCGACAGCTACGCCGGCTCCGTAATGGGCGATGTCTCCGCCAGTCGCGGCCGCGTCGAGGGCATGTCCGCCGGCTCCGGCGTCACCGCCGGCCAGACCACCGTCGAGGCTACCATCCCGTATGCCGAGGTCACGGACTATGCCACGCGCCTGCGTTCGCTCTCGCGCGGTACGGGCGAGTTCGAGCTCGAGCTCTCTGGCTACGAGCAGGTTCCTCACGACATTCAGCAGAGGCTCGCGGCCGACTACGCCGCCCGCCGCGCTGCCGGCGAGAAATAGCGTCCCCGCCGCATAGCCAACGCGGTGCGCATTGATGGAGCGCCGGTGGTCCCTGGGGCCGCCGGCGCTCTTCTCGCCTGGCGTCTTGTTTGGGCCACCTGCCGATATTGGTCGGTTCGACATATGAGAGTCTGCTAGTTGCCTGTAAGGTCTCCCCACTGTCTGCGGGAGGGGGTCTGTCTTGGGCAACGAAGCGCTTGTCATGGGATATGAAACGGCTCTGGACTTCTGCACAGGGCCGCCGCGCCCGGGGTCGTCTTGCCCGGGCCTTCCGCCCCCAGCGCCTGTCCGTGCGCGCAACGCGGGAGAAACGAAGAAACCGCAGATGGCTGCTAGAATGAATATTTACGCCTGCGGTCCCACGCGTCCCGACCGCGGGCGCGTATAGGAAACCCGACCAAGGAGGTCGCGCATTCGCGCATGGACGTAGCAATTAGCATTGTCGTCACATTTCTGCTCACCCTCGTCAACGGCTACTTCTCTGCCTCGGAGATGGCCGTGGTCAACGCCAAGAGGGCCGTACTAGAACCCGAGGCAGACGAGGGGGACAAGCGCGCCAAGAGCGCCCTGGACCTCTCCTCCGACTCCGGCCAGTTCCTGGCCACCATCCAGGTTGCCATCACGCTCGTGGGCTTTGCCTCCTCGGCCTTTGCCGCAACGAGCCTGTCCGACCCGCTCGGCTCCTGGTTCGTGAGCCTTGGCATGCCCGCGGGCATTGCCGCTACGCTCGCGCCCGTCATCATCACGCTCGTCGTGGCCTACTTCTCCACGGTGGTGGGCGAGCTGGTTCCCAAGCGCATCGCCCTCTCCGACGCCGAGCGCGTCTCCAAGTCCGTCGCCGGTCCCATCCGCGCGTTCATGCACGTCGCGGCCCCGCTGGTCTGGCTCACCTCAAAGTCTGCCGATGGCCTCTCCAAGGTCATGGGCATCAAGTCCGCCGACGAGCGTCAGAACGTCTCCGAGGAGGAGCTCAAGTACATGGTCACGGACGCCGAGGAGCTGTCCGACCAAGAGAAGTCCATGATCCACGAGGTCATTGATCTGGGCGACACCATCGCCCGCGAGGTCATGGTCCCCCGCGTTGACATGACCGCCATGGAGGACGCCTCGACGCTCTCCGAGGTCCTGGCCACCATGCGCCGCACCGGCTACAGTCGCATCCCCATCTACCGCGGCTCCGTTGACCGCATCGTGGGCATTGCGCACATCAAGGACATCATCTCTCCCATCCTTGACGACGGCGAGGGCGCCGCGGCCATCTCGGGTCACATGCGCACGCCCGACTACGTGCCCGACACCAAGGACATCATCCCGCTGCTCTCCGAGATGCAGACCAGCCACGACCAGATGGTCATCGTGGTGGACGAGTACGGCGGCACCGCCGGCGTCATCACCATCGAGGACATCGTGGAGGAAGTCGTCGGAGAGATCGAGGATGAGTTTGACCCCGACAACAAGTACATCACGCAGCTCTCAGACCGCGAGTGGCTCGTCGACGGGCGCTTCCCCCTGGACGACGCCATTGACCTTGGCTGGCCCATCGAGGACAACGAGGAGTACGAGACCGTCGCCGGCTTCGTCATCGAGCGCGCCGACAAGCTCCCGCGTCCCGGCGACGTCGTGGAGAAGGACGGGTACCGCTTCCTCGTCCAGTCCATGCGCGGTCGCCGCATCGCCATGCTGCGCGTGACCGCCCCCGAGCCGCCTACGGACTCCGACCAGACCGCTCCCGGCCAAGCACCATCCGCTGGGGGCGAGAAGGACGTGGAGCCTGCGAGCAATTAGCGCCCCTCGCCGCCGGGTCGCTACAATGGTTTGAACGAAACGAATGCCCGCAATACGGGCCAGAAGGAAAGGCAGCCGCCGCATGGCTCAGCTGTTTGACATCAAGAAAGTCACCGTCGGCCCGCGCACCCTTGCGGCTGAGGTCGAGGTGGCGCCCAATGCGCCGCTGCTCACGAGCGATGACCCCGAGGGCACGCGCCTCATGGTCGAGCTCATGCCCCAGATTGCGGACCACGTCTGCCTGGGCGACGCCGGTCCCCACTTTGGCGAGGTCGTCGAGCAGACCGAGCTCGCCCACCTGCTCGAGCACGTGACCGTGGAGCTTCTCGCCCGCACGGACATTGCCGGCGACATCTCCACGGGGCGCACGGTCCAGACCGGCGAGCGCAGCTTTGAGGTCGAGCTCTCCTGCCCGGACGACGTGCTGGTGGCGGGCGCCCTCTCCAGTGCCGTCTGGATTATGCAGTGGGCCTACTCCGGCGGCGGCGACCCCAAGCCCGACGTGGACGCCATCGCAAGCGGCCTCGTGGACCTTGTAGCAAGCGTGAGCGAGCAGGAGCCTGCGGCGGACGAGCCGTCTGCCGAGGAGGAGCCCGCTGGGCAGCCCGTCTCGCCGGAGGCTGCTCCTGTCTCTGAGGAGGAGCCTGCCGCCGAGCCCGCCCCCGTCGAGGAGCAACCGGCGCCCGCGCCGGAGCCCGTGCCCGCGCAGGCCGAGCAGCCCGCGCCGGAGCCCGCTCCCGCGCCAGAGCCGGCCCAGGTCCAGGACGGCTGGGGTGCCTACAGCGGCCCTCGCCCCAAGTCAGTCAGGTAACACTCGCGGCCCTGCGGGGCCGCGTGGAGTTTGAACCACCGCGCACGGCGCAGCATACGTAGGACCAAAACAAGGAGGAACTCATGAGCAAGAAGGCACTCTACTTCACCCTCGGCACGCTCTTTGGCACCGCATCTGGCATCCTTGCCGGCATGCTGCTGGCTCCGCGCTCCGGCGCCGAGAGCCGCGCCATGGCCGCCGACGCCATGAACGACGCCTGGGACTCCGCCGTGGACACCTACGAGCGCGGCGCCCAGACCGCTGCCGACAAGTTCAGCGGCGTCCGTCCCGTCGTCGACGCCAAGACCGACGAGCTGCGCGCCAAGGTCGACCTCGCCCGCGAGCGCATGGACCAGCTGCGCGACTCCCTCTCCGACGTGGTGACCACCACCTCCGCCCAGGTCCAGGACGCCGTCAACGCCGTTGCCGACCAGGTGGCCGCTGCTGCCGAGGCCGCTCCCGCCGCCGAGACTCCCGCCGAGGCCGTCCGCGTCGAGGTCGTCGACGCCGAGGCTCCCGAGACTGGCGCCGAGGCCTAGCCCGTGGCCAAGATCGACGCCTACCAGGGCGTAAGGGTCTTTCTGACCAAGAAGGCCCGCAAGGACAAGAAGAACCCGGACGCCCCCACCGAGAAGCTCAGCAAGCTGGGCAAGATCCACATGGCGGTCTTTGCGCCCAACGGCCACCAGCTGGTGGGCTTCCTCGTGGCGCGTCCGGACGTCGTGGGCATGGTCAAGCGCGAGGATGCCTTCCTGGCGTGGGACTCGTTTGAGCCCTGCGAGCGCGGCGTTGTGGTGACCCGTCCTGACGACGGCCTTGACGATGCCGCTCGCAAGCGCCTTGGTCTTGACTGGGACAAGTGCATCATGTGGGCGGGTATGGACGCTCGCACCCGCTCCGGCAAGGTCCTGGGCTACGTCAACGACGTGGAGTTCGACCTCAAGACCGGTCGCGCCAAGACCTTCTATATCGGTGACGGCGGCATGGCCCGCGCCCTGGTGGGCAGCTTTGAGATTCCCGCCGAGATGGTCATTGGCTACTCGGCCGCAGACCAGTTCATGGTGGTCTCCGATGACGCCGAGAACCTCGCCGTGGACGGCGGCGTTGCCGCCAAGGCGGGCGAGGCCTGGGCAAGCGCCAAGGTCAAGGGCGCCGAGGTCGGCCACAAGGCTGGCGCCGCCGCGTCCGAGGCCGTGGACAAGGGCTCCTTCCAGGTGGGGCGCCTCATTGGCAAGGCAAAGCGGGCCATCGCCGACGCCACCGCCGAGGAGCCCCAGCCGACAGACCCGGCCGAGATTCCCGCGGCCGACGTGAGCGTCTCTGCCCCCATGGGGACCCTGCGGGCCTCCGAGGGGGAGCGCGCCGCCAGCGGCGAGCCCGTGACCTACGTCCCGGCGCCCCAGACGGCCGCGCCCCGGACGGCCGATGCCGCCCCCAAGGCGGACGCGGCCGCCAAGCCCAAGGTCAAGAAGCCGACGGAGGCCCAGAAGGCCGCTGCCAAGAAGAAGGCCGCCCAGGCCAGCACCGATGCAGCCCGCATGGTCGGCAAGGGCCTCGGCCGCATGGGCAAGATGTTCGGCTCCTTCAAGGAGGAGTTTGACAAGGCCAGCAAGTAGCGGCGCAAGTCCCGCGGCAACCCATCAAACATAAAAGCGGCCCGGACCTTCACGTGGAAGTCCGGGCCGCTTGCTTTGGCGCGAGGGCGGCTGCCTGCCGGCTACATCCCCATGGCCTGCAGCACGAACATCACGATGGTCAGGATGACCACGGCGATGATGGTGAACCACGTGAGGCCGTTCCAGATGCGGCCGTTGGCAAACCTGCCCATGACGTGGCGGTCCCCGGCGATGAGCACCATGAAGACCAGAAGCACCGGTAGCAGCACGCCGTTGATGACCTGGGCCAGCATCATGATGCCAAAGAGGTTGACGTTGGGCACGATGACGATGACCGCGGACAGGAAGATGATTGCGGTGATGATGCCTCGGTAGACCGGGGCCTCCTGCCAGCTGCGGTCTGCGCCGCGCTCCCAGCCAAAGGCCTCGCAGATGGCGCTGGACGTGATGCCCGGCAGCACGCAGGCGGCCAGGAAGCTCGCGCCCACCAGGCCGGCGCCAAAGAGCGCCTCGGCGTAGGGGCCCACGAGCGGCGCCAGAGCGCTGGCCGCGTCCTCGGCGCCGTTGACCGCAATGCCGGCGGGGAAGAGCACGGCGCCGGTGGTGAGGATGATGAACCAGGAGATGGCGCTGGCCACAACGGAGCCGGTTACGGTGTCAATGCGCTGGTAGGGAAGGTCCTCTGCGTGCGCGTTCTTCTCGACGACGTTGCTTTGGGCCAGGAAGATCATCCAAGGCGCGATGGTGGTGCCGACGTTTGCCACCAGCACGCTGAAGTACTGCGGGTCGGTGGAGAAGCGCGGGATAAGCGTGGCGTTGAGGGCGTCTCCCCAGTCGGGACCCACCATGACGCCGGCGACCACGTAGGTCACGAAGGCGCAGCTGATGAGAAGCAAGATCTTCTCGATGCGGTGGTAGGAGCCGCTCATGGTGAGCGCCCAGATGGCCACCGCCGCAATGGGCACGCTGACGTAGGCGGGGATGCCAAAGAGGGCAAAGCCCGAGGCAATGCCCGCGAACTCAGAGAGCGTGACCGTGGTGTTGGAGATAAGAAGCGCAAGCATTGCCAGCGTGCTCATGCGCACGCCGAACTGCTCGCGGATGAGCGAGGCAAAGCCCTTGCCGGTGACGCAGCCCATGCGGGCGGCGGTCTCCTGCGCCACGATGAGCAGAAGGCACATGACCGGCACGGTCCAGAGCTGGCCGTAGCCAAAGAGGGCGCCGGCGCTCGAGTAGGTCGCCACGCCGCCGGCGTCCGCGCCGGCAAGGGCCGCCACCATGCCCGGGCCCATGGCCGCGAGCACACGCTTGGGGTCAAGGTGCCTGCGCTCCGGCTTCTGCGTGTCGGCCGCGGCCGCCTGCGTCTTTGGCGCCTGGCCCTGCGGCTCCATCTGGTCTTGGTGCGCCACTACGCAAACACCCCAAGGATGCCCATGACGTTGGCAAGCTGGCCCACGGCAAAGCAGAAGACCAGGCAGGCAATGACCATGGCCGCCACAGAGAGGGCAAAGCCGGAGGTGTCCTCGTTCTTCTCGTCGCGCTTGCGCAGGACGAGAAGCCAGACGGGGCAGAGCACGAAGGCAACCAGCACCGCAATGGCCGCGGCAATGAAGCCGGCGTGGAGCGGCTTGGGCATTGAGGCGCCCGCGGCCGCCGTGACGACGCTGTCCAGTGCCATCTCGACCAGGACCACCAGCGTGGCAAAGGCAATGCCCAGGGCAAGGCTCTTGATGGTGAAGCCCAGCATGGAGGGGGAGTCCTCGTCGTCTGGGTCGTTCTCGAGGAAGAAGTTGGTGACGTAGCTCACCGAGTCGTCCGCCAGTACCAGCGCGATGGGCAGTGCCGAGCAGACCAGAAGGACCTCGTGCAGCGGCGCCTGGAAGGCCGGCGTCAGGTGAGAGAGGGCCACGAAGAGGCCCGCGCCCACCATCCAGATGAAGAACCAGGCGTTGCGGCGCAGGAGCCACAGCAGGTCTCCGCCGTGGGCGCTCTCGTCGTCGGAGGCAATGCCGCCCGCAATCTGCAGGTCCTCGGCGTGCTCCTCCTCCAGGACGTCAAGCGCGTCGTCGACGGTGACGATGCCCAGCAGGTGGCCGTCGTCGGCCACGACGGGCATGGCGAGCAGGTTGTACTTGGCGATGTCCTCGGCCACGTCCTCCTGGTCGTCCTCGGGGCTGGCGGTGATGACCTCGCGCGTGCAGATGTCTGCCAGCGGGGTCTGCGGCTCGGACACGATGAGGCTGTTGAGCGTGACCACGCCGGAAAGCTTGTTGTCCTCGTCGGAGAGGTACACGTAGCGGACGCTCTCGAAGTCCTCGTCCAGGCCGCGCAGTAGCTCCACGGCGTCGGCGACGGTCTTGCCCTCGGGGAGGGCGGCAAACTCGGAGGTCATGATGCGGCCTGCGGTGTCCTCGCGGTACCCCAGCAGCTGGCGGATGGCGCGCTGCTCCTGGACGCCCATGAGGCGCAGAAGCTTCTCGGCCTTGTCGTAGTCCAGCTCGCTCACGAGCTCGGCGGCGTCGTCCGGGTCCATCTCGGACAGCATGCGGGAGGCCTCGCGCTCGTTCATGCCGCCCATGAGCTCGGCGGCCATGGCGTCGTCGTCGAACTCGGCCATGGCGCCGGCGCGCTGCTCGTCGTCAAGCTGCGCAAAGACCTGGCCGCGCAGGCGCGGGTCAAGGCGCTCGATGATGTCGGCGATGTCGGCCGGGTGCATGTCGTCGAGCGTCTTGTGCGAGACGGAGAGCTTGACGTTGGAGAGGTCGCGCTCGACCAGGTCCATGTAGCTCCAGGCAATGATGCGCTCGGGGATGGGGTGGCCGAAGGTGCGGGCCACCTTGAGGGCAACGTGCTCCAGGGCGGGGGAGAGCGAGCGCAGGATGCCGCGCGCGCCCACCTCGGCGCCGAGCAGGCGCAGCTGGGTGGAGCTGGTGTCGGAGAGCTTGAGGTCGTTCACGCGGACGACGCGCATGCCGCGGGTGTCCACGATCTGCTTGTTGAGGATGTCCCGGGCAATGAGGACCTCGTCGGGCTGCAGGTACGAGAAGCGAATCTCGACGGCGGGCACCTTGAGGTGGATTTCCTTCTCGTCGTACGTGTCCACGTACTTGCGCCAGGAGATCATGAAGGGCGTGCGGCCCGGGCCCTTGAAGGCAAGGCTCGTGACGCGCGGGAAGACCTCGCCCGTGGCAATGCCGAGGTCAGAGACGGTGCCGATCTTCTCGCCGTCTGCGGCGTAGACCGGGTTTCCCATGAGCTGGGAGAGATAGATCATCTGTGCTCCTAACGGTTTCCCGGCATGGAGCCGGGTCGTTGGCGTCTTGCGTCCTGGGCACGCCCGTTGACGCAGAAAATCACACCCTCACGGCGTGACCTCGGGGGAGCACACCGCTTGGGTCATCGACTGGCAGGTCGAGGTTTCATGCGGACCCTTCTCTTTGCAGGCTTGACGGCGGCGCACGGTGCGCCGACCGCCCGCTATTTTACACGAGCCACGCCGCGCCCGTCCCACGTCAACATGCCTTTACAGAGTCAATACGCGCGGCTGTCGGGGGCGCTGACGTGGGTACTATCATTACTTCACGGTTGTTGTCAGGAGGTCGTGGTTTGCTTGGGAGCAAGAGGAACGCCAAGAAGGACGCGGGCCAGAGGGACGCTGGTCAGGAGGGCCAGAAGCGCGTGAGGCGCCGGGCCCTCGGGCGGCGCGTGGTGCGCGTTGGGTCTCGCGTGCTGGCGGTGGCGGCCGTTGTCGGCGTGGTGGCCGCAAACGTGGCCATGGCCCTCATGGGAGACACCGTCGAGTCCTACCTGGGCGGCGACAAGATCGAGGTCACCTCGGAGGAGAAGGACGCCACCATGCAGGCCGGCGCCCAGCTTGCCCAGCGCATAGAGGGCGAGGGTCTGGTCCTTCTCAAGAACGACGACGAGGCCCTGCCCCTTCCCGAGGGCTGCACCCAGGTCAACGTCTTTGGCTGGGCCTCCACGCAGTGGGTGGCCTCCGGCTCCGGCTCCGGCCAGGTCTCGGGCCAGACCACGGACCTGCTGGACGCCCTCAGCGAGGCGGGCGTCTCGTACAACACGCAGCTTGCGGACATGTACCGTAGCTTCTGCGGCGAGCGCCCGTACAAGAGCGCGGGCGCCCTCTCAAGCCGCGCTTCGGAGTTCTGCCGCCTGTACGAGCCCTCCATCTACGACAAGAGCTGCTACTCCGACGACCTCCTGTCCAACGCGCGGAAGTACTCCGACACGGCGCTGGTGGTCATCTCGCGCACGGCGGGCGAGAGCATCGACTGCCCGCGCGCCCAGTACAAGGTGGACGCCCGCGGCGGCGTGGTGGACATCGACGTCACCCGCAGCTACCTGGAGCTCTCCCAGGAGGAAGAGGACCTGCTGCGCTACGTGGGCAAGAACTACGAGCACGTGGTGGTCCTGGTCAACTCGACAAACGCCATGGAGCTGGGCGAGCTCGAGACCACGCCCGGCGTTGACGCCGCGCTCCTGGTGGGCTGCACGGGTGGCGAGGGCACGCGGGCCGTGGTGGACGCGCTCTGGGGGCGCACCAATCCCTCCGGTCGCACGACCGACACGTACGCATACGACCTCTCCACGGCCGCGAGCTGGGCAAACTCCGGCGCCATGGGCGAGGGCATCTACACCAACGGCCAGGGCCTCTACCCCGCCGACGGCACCATGAACGCCAACGTGGGCGTCTCGGAGCCCTATGACGCCGTGCGCTTCTGCGACTACGCCGAGGGCATCTACGTGGGCTACCGCTGGTACGAGACAGCCGACGCCGAGGGATTCTGGGATGGTGTGAGCAACCAGTACGGCCAGGGCTACGACGGCGTGGTCCAGTACCCGTTTGGCTACGGCCTGAGCTACACCAGCTTCAAGTGGGAGGTCACGGGCCGCTCCCCTGGGCAGGGAACCACCGTCGGCCGCAAGACCGACTTCAGCATCCGCGTGAAGGTCACCAACACCGGTGACGCGGCCGGTCGCGACGTGGTCCAGCTCTACTGCACCCCTCCCTACAGCAAGGGCGGCATCGAGAAGAGCGCGGCGGTCCTGGTGGCCTACGAGAAGACCCGCCTGCTCAAGCCCGGCGAGACCCAGGAGATCTCGCTCTCGTTCTCCATGGACGACGTGGCCTCCTATGACTTCGACGACGCCGATGGGGACGGCTTCACCGGCTACGAGCTGGAGCGCGGCGAGTACATGGTGGAGCTTCGCAGGGACGCGCACACGGTTGCCGACTGCGAGTTTGCCAGCACCATGCTGTGGATTCCGCGCACCATCCAGTGCCCCGACGACATCAAGACCGGCGCCGCGGTGCAGAACCGCTTCACGGGAGACTCCGCCTGGGACGGCGTCTCCATCGACGGCTCCAACTCCGGCGCGGGCATCACGTGGCTCAGCCGCACGGACTTTGCGGGCACCTTCCCGCGCCGTGGTGACGCGGACCGCGAGATGGCGGGCAACGTCGCGGCGCTCAACCTCTACGCGGACGGCCAGGCCCTTGTCGAGGCGCTCTCCGCGGAGCCGGACGCCTCGGTCAAGACCGAGTACCCGCTGACCACCACGTCCAGCGAGAGCCACCTGCTCTCCGACGACGGCGAGCTCACGGAGCTTGGCCGCCAGCTGGGCCTGAGCTACTCCGACGAGGCTTGGGACGACCTTCTCGACCAGGTCTCCATTGCCGACATGGAGCGCATCGTGCTCCACGGCTACATCTCCACGGGAAAGATCGACGGCATTGGCAAGCCGCGCACCAAGGAGGTGGACGGTCCCTCGCAGGTGGGCTCGTTCAACCAGCTGAGCACCGGCGTGGCCTACCCGGGCGCCACTGTTCTGGCGCAGACCTGGAGCAAGGAGCTGGCGCGCGAGTACGGCCGCCAGGTGGGCCTTGAGTGCGCGACCATCGGCGTGGACGGCTGGTACGCGCCGAGCGTGAACGTCCACCGCACGCCGCTGGGCGGCCGCAACTACGAGTATTACTCCGAGGACCCGCTGGTCTCCGGCGCCATGGCGTCGCAGGTGGTGGCGGGCTCTAAGGAGGCCGGCACCTATTGCTTCGTCAAGCACCTCGTGGCAAACAGCCAGGACACCTACCGTGACTCCCTCTACGAGTGGATGACCGAGCAGACCCTGCGCGAGGTCTACCTGCCTGCCTTCCGCATGCTGGCCCGCAGCGGGGCCACGGGCATCATGACCTCGTACAACCGTCTGGGGGCAACCTGGGCGGGCGGAAACGCCGGCCTCATCACCGACGTGCTGCGCGGCGAGTGGGGCTTTGCCGGAACCGTCATCACCGACTACGCCGACCACCACGCCTACATGAACGCAGACCAGATGCTGCGTGCGGGCGGAGACCTCTTCATGGACGGTGTCTTCCGCAACGGCGCCTTTGAGTTTGGCTACACGCAGAGCGAACTCTCGTCTGCCGCGGCGGCGGGCGGGGAGGAGGCCACGGACGCCATGACGTTTGCGGCCAACCTGCGGCGGGCCACCAAGGACGTGCTCTACACGTGGCTGAACGCGCGCGCCACCAACCTGACCTACAACCAGGAGGCCGCGCTGGACGGCTCTGCTCAGCTCACACGCCCCGTCAAGATCCCGGGCGTGCAGTACGTGAGCGTTGCCCTTGCCTGGGCCGACCTCGTCTGCGCCGTCGCCGTCATCAGGTGGGCCCACCGAACCTGGCTCCGCCACCGCAGCCGCCAGGCCGGAGCTGGCGAGAAGAACCCGGAGCGGTAGGCGCTAGGAGGCCGGCTGCTCCGTCGGGTCTGTGATGGCCTCCGCGCCGGCTTGGGCCTTTGCGGCCTTGCGGGCTTCTCGGCGCGCACGGAAGAAGGCGCGGAGCTGGCTTGCGGCCTCGTCGGCAAGGATGCCGGGCGTGACCTCAAACTCGTGGTTGAGCCGCGGGTCATGGCTGACGTCGTAGAGGGTGCCCAGGGCGCCGCCCTTGGGGTCTGCGGCGCCAAAGACGCAGCGGTCTATGCGGGCGTTGACCATGAGGCCGGCGCACATGAGGCAGGGCTCCAGCGTGACGTAGACGGTGCAGCCGGAGAGCCGCCAGCGGCCAAGGACGCGCGAGGCCTCCACCATTGCGCTGAACTCCGCGTGGGCCGAAGGGTCAAGGTCCAGCTCACGGCGGTTGTGGGCGCGCGCGACCACCTGGCCGTCGCAGACCACCACGGCGCCGATGGGCACCTCGCCCTCGGCCGCGGCGGCGTCCGCCTCGGCGAGCGCCAGGCGCATGTACTTCTCGTCGTCGGACATGTGTTGGGCTCCTCGGGTCTCTTGGGGTTCAAACGCGCTTCCATGGGGTACGATAGTACCGCTCAAACCACGGAGGAGTGGCAGAGTGGTTGAATGCAGCGGTCTTGAAAACCGTCGAGCGGTAACCCCGTTCCGAGGGTTCGAATCCCTCCTCCTCCGCCATAGAGCCCCTGTTGCCGGGCCATTGGGCTCACGGGCCGTGGCCGCCCCTAAGGAGGACCACCATGATTGTCGGAATCGTTATTGTCGCCCTGGTCGTAGTCCTGTTCTTCATCTGGGTGAGCATCAACAACGGCATCGTCCAGAAGAACAACAAGTGCGACGCCGCCTGGCAGACCATTGACGCGCAGCTCCAGCGCAGGAACGACCTCATCCCCAACCTGGTCGAGACTGTCAAGGGCTATGCCGCCCACGAGTCTGGCACCCTCGAGGCCGTGACCGCCGCCCGCAACGCCGTGGCTACCGCCACCACGCCCGAGGCCAAGATGGAGGCCTCCGGTCAGCTGACTCAGGCGCTGCGCGGGCTTCTGGCCGTCTCCGAGGCCTACCCTGACCTCAAGGCCAACGCCAACTTCTCTCAGCTGCAGGCCGACCTCACCGACACCGAGAACAAGATCAGCTACGCCCGCATGAGCTACAACGACATGGTCCTTGACTACAACGACGCCATCCAGACCTTCCCGGGCACGCTCGTGGCCGGCAGCAAGTACAAGCCGCGCACCGGCTTCACCGTGGAGGACCCGGCCGTCCGCCAGGCCCCGCAGGTCAAGTTCTAGGGGCTTTTGGCCGGGCCGGTTGCCTGGGCTTATCGCCTTAAACGAGGGGCGCGTCGGTCACTGCGACCGGCGCGCCCTTTTTGCTGCCGGCCGTGAATGCCTGGCGTAGCAAAACAGCCGTTCAGTGAACGCCTCAATTGAAGACAGGCGTTCACTGAACGGCTGAACTGAAGCCTCAGGCGTTCACGCCCGCGGCAATCTGCATCACCGCGGCGAGAAGCCCTTCTCGCCGGCGCCCTTACGCCAGGACGAGGGAGCCCACAAAGACCAGCGCGGCCATGGCGATGGCGAAGCCGAAGGCGTACTTGGCGATCTTGCCCAGGATCTCTCCGTCCTTGCCCACCAGGCCGCAGGCGGCGCAGCCGATGGCGATGTTCTGCGGGCTCAGCATCTTGCCGGCGCTGATTCCCAGGGAGTTTGCGGCCACGAGCCAGGTGCTGTCGGCGCCGATGGAGCTGGCGGCCTGAAGTTGCACGTTGCCAAAGAGCACCTCGCTGGAGGTGCCGGAGCCGGTGACGAAGGTGCCCAGGGCGCCCAACAGCGGGGCCACCACGGGGTAGGCCGCGCCGAGCGTGCCCACGAAGAACGCGGCTATGCTGACGATCATTCCGGAGTAGCCCATGATCTTTGCGCAGGCCAGGACGCCAAGCATAGTGACGACGGTCTTGCTCATCTGCTTGCAGGTGTCGCGGAAGACCTGGAGCATCTCGGGCGCGGGGCACTTCTGGATGACGCCGCCCACAATGCCGCAGAGCATGATGAGCACGCCCGGGGTGTTGATCCAGGTGAAGGTCAGCGTGGCCGTGGGGTCGCCGGCATAGATGTTGACCGTGCTGGCAATGCTGGAGAGCGGCCCGTTGATGAACGGGAAGAGCTTGCTGGTCAGGAGCAGCACCACAAAGATGAGGATAAACGGGCTCCAGGCGCGCACGTCCTCAGTCACGGTCTCGTTGATGCCGTCGTCGGAGAGGCTGGCGCGCAGGCAGTACTCCTCGGGCGCCTGGGCGCCCTTCTGGAAGAGCGCGAAGGCAAAGGTGATGACCAGGGAGCACACGGCGGCCACCACGTCGGTGAGGGCGGGGCCGATGAAGTGCGCGGCCGCGATCTCGGGCAGCGCGAAGGAGAGGCCGGCCACCAGCGTGACGGGCCAGGCGCCCTTGAGGGCGCGGGTGCCGCCGCCCACCAGCATCACGATGAGGATGGGGCAGGCGATGACGAACGGGAAGACCTGCAGCGCCTGGGTGGTGGAGAGCTGGATGGCGTCGATGCCCGTGATGGAGGCCAGGGTGGTGGTGGGGATGCCGATGGAGCCGAACATGGTGGGCACGCCGTTGGCGATGAGGCAGGCCAGGATGGCCGTCACCGGCTGGATGCCCAGCGCCACCAGCATGCTGGCCGGAATGGCCACGGCGGTGCCGAAGCCCGCCATGCCCTCCAGGAAGGCGCCAAAGCACCAGGCAATGAGTAGCGTGAGGACGCGCTTGTCGCTTGAGACGGAGCACAGCATGTGCTTGATGGTCTCCATGGCGCCGGTGTGCACCGTGAGGTTGTAGGTAAAGACCGCGGCGATGATGACGATGACGATGGGCCAGATGGCCATGGCAAAGCCCTCGAGCGCGGCGGTGGCCACGTTGACGGCGCTCATCTGCCAGCCGAGCAGGGCGCAGGCAACGGCCACCACCAGGGCGCCGACGCTGGCCTTGTAGGCCTCCATGTGCAGGCCGCACAGGGCAACGACGAGCCAGATGATGGGCAGAAGGGCAAGGACGAACATTCCCAGCAGTTCGAGCATGGCGACTCCCGAGGGCGTTGGAGTGTGCAGAAGGGGTGACGCTTGGCGAGAAACCCGCCGTTCACCGATGGTATCACGCCGTCTGTCGCTTATCCGTCTTGTGTCGCGTATAAGAAACAGGCGAGAAGGGCCGGCCTTCTCGCCTGACGTTGTGCCGCTAGACCACCTGGAAGGTGAGGAAGTCCAGATAGTGGGTCTCGGGTGCGCCCCAGAGGATGGGGTGGTCCGGCGCCTGCTGACGCTCCTCGATCTGCTTGAGCTGCACGTTTGCCTGGTGGGCGGCGTCGGCGATTGCGCGCTTGAGCAGCTCGGTGGTCATGAAGTGGCTGCAGCTGCACGTGGCTAGGTAGCCGCCGCGCGGGAGCAGCCTCATGGCCGCGTAGTTAATCTCGCGGTAGCCCTTGCTGGCGTGCTCCACGGTGCCGCGGCTCTTGGTGAAGGCCGGCGGGTCGAGCACGATGAGGTCGAAGGGGCCGCCCTCCTCGCGCAGGCGCTTGCGGTCGCGCGCCAGCTCGGGCAGGTACTCAAGAACGTTTGCGCAGGTGAAGTCCATGGTTGCCTCAAGGCCGTTCAGACGGGCGTTGGCGGCGGCCAGGTCTATGGCCGTCTGGCTCACGTCCACGCAGCGGACGAACTCCGCCCCGCCCGCAGCCGCGTTGAGGCCGAAGGGTCCCACGTGGCAGAAGCAGTCCAGCATGCGACGGCCGCCGGCCAGCTCGCGCACGGCACGGCGGTTGTACTTCTGGTCAAGGAAGAAGCCGGTCTTCTGGCTGTTCTCTATGTCCAGGCCAAACTTGAGGCCGTTCTCAACCACCATGATGCGCGGGGTCTCGGGCACCTCGGCGCCCTGGCCCTCCCACCAGCCCTTGTACTGGTCGAGGCCCTCCTTGGCGCGGGACGGGGAGTCGTTGCGCTCGTAGATGGCGCGGACGTCCTGGCCGTCCTCCCGCAGCGTCTTGAGCAGCAGCGGGTAGATGACGGGGCGCAGCAGCTCCATGCCGACGGTGCCCACCTGTGTGACCAGTACGTGCTCGTAGCGGTCCACGATGAGGCCGGGCATGCCGTCCGCCTCGGAGAAGAGCACACGGCAGCAGTTGGTGTCCGGCTCGCAGCCGGGCAGCGCGCGACCGCCCATGGCCACGCGGCGGTGCTGCCAGGCCCAGGCCACGCGACGCGCCCAGAAGGCCTCGTCAATGCGGTCGTTTGCGTTTCTCGTCACCATGCGCACGCGGATCTTGCTGTTCTGCGAGATGAGGCCCGCGCCCTGCCAGGTGCCGTTCTCCTCAAAGACGTCCACCACGCCGCCGTTAGCGAGGGGCGTGCCGTCCGCGGCCGGCTTCGCGCGCACGACCTCGCCCTCAAAGACCCACGGGTGGCCGGCCTTGAGCGAGCGGGCCGCCTTTCTGCTGATGACGACCTGGGGATACGGACGCGCCTGCTTCACGATGTGACTCTCCTTTGGGCTCTTTAGTAGTGCCTGCCGTAGCGGCCGCCGCTGATGCCGCGTCCACGGGCGCGCGACCCGCTGAACATGGTGCGGCTGGGCTTCTTGGTTGAGCGGCCCTCCTGCGGCACGATGCGCCCGGCGTCGTAGGAGAACCCAGGCAGGTCCCACACGGGGACGAGCTTCTTGGTGAAGTACTCGATCTCCCTCAGCGGGCTGATCTCGTCGGGAGCCACGAAGGTGTAGGCGTGGCCGGTGGCGCCGGCGCGGCCCGTGCGGCCGATGCGGTGCACGTAGTCCTCCGGGTCCATGGGCACGTCGAAGTTGACGACCGCGTCCACGCCCGCCACGTCGATGCCGCGACTCATGACGTCGGTGGCCACGAGCACCTGGACCTTGCCCTCGCGGAAGCGCTCCAATGCGCGGGCGCGGGCCTGCTGTGGGCGGTCTGCATGCATGACATCGACCTTGACCTGGGCGTTCTTGAGCATGGCGCTCACATCGTCCACGCGGTGCTTGGTGCGGCAGAAGACCAGCACGCGCTCGGGTCGCTGGCCGGAGGCGCCGCCGGTGTCCAGCAGCGCGCGCAGCAGCTCGGGCTTCTGCGCCTGGGTCACGGGGCAGAGGTGCTCCTCCACGGTGTCGGCCGTCTCGCCCACGCGGGAAATCTCCACCACGGCAGGCTCGTGCAGCATGGCATCGATGGTGCTCTTGATGGAGGGCGGAATGGTTGCCGAGAAGAGCAGCGTCTGGTGCTGCTCCGGCAGCGCGTGCATGATGCGGCGCACGGAGGGCCAGAAGCCCATGTCCAGCATGCGGTCGGCCTCGTCCAGGACGAGGACCTCCACGCCGGCCAGGCTCACGTGGTTGTGCTCCATGAGGTCAAGCAGACGGCCGGGGGTGGCGACCAGCAGGTCGCAGCCCTTCTCCAGCGCGGCGATCTGCTTGTCGAACTTGGCGCCGCCCATGACGATGACGGCGCGCTGCCCGGTCTTCTGGCAGACGACCTTCACTACGTCGTCAATCTGCGCGGCAAGCTCGCGCGTGGGGGTCACCACCAGCGCGTGGGGGCCGCGGCCGGACTTGTCGGCAATGCGCTGTAGCGTGGGCAGGGCAAATGCGGCGGTCTTGCCCGTTCCGGTCTGGGCGGAGGCAACGACGTCCCTGCCCGCCAGGATCTCGGGGATGGCGCCGGCCTGCACCGGCGTCGGCATGGAGAAGCCAAGGGCGTCGACCCCGGCCAGAATCTGCTCGTTTAGCCCGAGCTCGGCAAATGAAGTAGTCATAGCTGCAAGTATCCAACAAATCCGCAGCTCCTGCACGCGAGAAGGGCTTCTCGTCGTGCGAAAGAGAAAAAGGGACAGTCCCTATTTCTCATTCGCGGTCCGACAGCACGCCCGGGCGGCTCGCTATACTAGGAAGGCTGTAACTCGAAGCCGGCGGAGGACCGACCGGCGCATCGGGCGGCGGCGTGGTCCCATTTGCCTCGCCCGCGGCCCCGGAAAGGTACCCCGCACCATGCCCATCAACATCCCCGACGGACTCCCCGCCAAGCAGATCCTGCACCAGGAGCGCATCTTTGCCCTGGAGGAGGAGGTCGCCGAGACCCAGCAGATCCGCCCGCTTCGCGTCGCCATCCTGAACCTCATGCCCAAGAAGGTGGAGACCGAGACCCAGATCCTGCGCCTCATCTCAAAGTCCCCGCTGCAGGTGAGCTGCGACTTCATGCGCGTCTCCAGCCACGAGTCCACGCACGTCTCGGCCGACCACCTGGTGAAGTTCTACGACACCTTCGAGTCCTTCCAGGACAAGTATTACGACGGCCTCATCATCACCGGCGCCCCCGTGGAGCACATGGCCTTTGAGGACGTGGACTACTGGGACGAGTTCTGCAAGATCGTGGACTGGAGCCAGACGCACGTCTTCTCCACCATGTACCTGTGCTGGGGCGCGCTCGGCGCCCTGTGGCACCTGTACCAGATTCCCAAGCGCCCGCTGGGTGCCAAGCTCTTTGGAGTCTTCCAGCAGAAGCTCTGCGACGAGTACAACTTCCTCACCAACGGCTTTGACGAGGTGCACTACATGCCGCACTCCCGTCATGCCGCCATCGACACCACCGAGCTGGCCAAGCACCCCGAGCTGCACGTGCTTTCCGAGGGCTTCACCAGTGGCCCGGCCATCCTGGCCACGCGCGACTTCCACGAGGTCTACGTGACCGGCCACTTTGAGTACGGCCGCGACACCCTGGCCGACGAGTTCTGGCGCGACTTCCACAAGGGTCTGCCCATCCGCGTGCCCGAGAACTACTTCCCCGAGGACGACCCCGAGAAGCAGCCGCTCTTCACCTGGCGCGCGCACGCCAACCTGCTCTACCGCAACTGGCTCAACTGGATCTACCAGATGACGCCCTATGAGGTGGAGAAGATCCCGGAGGCCATCGCCGACCTGCGCGGCCGCGCCAACGGCCTCGTGGACAAGTTCTAGGGACTCAGGCATCAACTCCACCGTGGTCTACGACATCTTTGCTGGCAAGAGCCGCCCGCGCGGGAACCACGCCATCATGCTGGCGTTTGGCCTGCGCTGCGACCTGCGCCAGACCCAGCGGCTGCTCCGCCTGGCCGACGTCGCGGAGCTGTGGTGCAAGCAGCGCCGCGACGCGATTCTGATCTGGTGCATAGAGAACGGCCTCACCCGTGCGGAGGCCGATGACGAGCTCTTCCGCCTTGGCGAGAAGACCCTGCTGGGCACTGACCAGCTGGGCTAGCCCTCTTGCCTATTCAGCTGCCAACTGAGGAATCCCGCTGGTAAGGTGACTACGATTCAGGATTGGCCGCACGGCGGCCCGGAGTCACGCTGGATGGGGGAGAGCTTGAACGACGCTCAGGTCATGCATGCCATGGCGCTTGACGGCATGTACCACGTCCAGCGCGTGCTGGCCCGGGGTGCAGGAGAGCTCACCGAGCTGGTGACCATCGAGGACGCCGGGCCCTTCGTGCGCAAGAAGATCCCGGGCGAGATGGCCCGTCGCGGCGTCTGGTCCGCGCTGGGCCAGTGCTGCTCTCCGCTGGTGGCTCCAGTTTGCAAAATACGCCTTTCTCTCTAAATTTCGGTTTGCAAAACACAAGAATCAGGGCAAAATTAGGTTTGCAAAATACAGTTTCAAAGCCGTTTTTTGGTTTGCAAAATACAGTTTTGCGAGGTAGATATGCTTAAGCGTAAAGCCTGGGACAAAATGCTCTCGTGGAAGCAGAACCACACTGCACAGGCGCTTCTCGTCGCGGGTGCTCGACAGGTTGGCAAGACGTATCTCATTAGGCAATTTGCGGAGCAGAACTACCGTCATGTTGTTCACTTTGATCTTATTGACCAGAGCGATCTGCGAGATGCGCTCAACCTGGCAAGAAGCTCGCGCGAGTTGTTCCTGACGCTCTCCGCCTATGCGGGCGAGCAAATGGTTCCTGGGGAGACCGTGATATTTATTGACGAGGTTCAAGAGTGCTCGGAAGCTCTGACCCTTGTGAAGTACCTCGTTCAGCGTGAGGGGTTCGACTATATCCTCTCTGGCTCTCTTTTGGGTGTCGAGCTGAGAGACGTCCGCTCGCTGCCGGTCGGCTATCTGCAGATCGTTGATATGTACCCCTTGGATTTTGAGGAATTTTGCTGGGCGAATGGCCTAGGAAAAGAGGCGTGGGAAGAGGCTCGCGCGGCATTCCTGGAGGTGCGTCCCGTCTTCAATGCCGTTCATGAAAGGCTGGTATCCCTATTCCATTGGTATCTTCTGGTGGGGGGGATGCCTCAAGCGGTGTCGGCGTTTGTCGAAGACGAAAACATCGCTCAAGTCCGGGAGCTTCAAAACTCTGTGCTTCGTCTCTATAGATATGACATTTCAAAGCATGCGCCTGAGTCTCGTAGGCTGGCGATAAAGGAGATTTACGACCAAGTGCCGGCGCAGCTCGACTCGCAGTCAAAGAGGTTTAACTTTTCGGCCCTCGCGCCAAGGGGAACATACGAGCGGTATTCTGAGGGCTTCCTTTGGCTTGTCGACGCGGGCGTGACCATTCCGGTGAGGAACGTGTCTGAGCCGAAGCCGCCCCTGCGTCTTTCTGAAGATAGAAGCTTCTTTAAGCTCTTTATGAATGACGTGGGTCTTCTGTCGGCCGCCTGCGGCATGGAGGCGGCAAGAAGCATTCTTGCCGACGACGTGAACATCAATTACGGGTCCATATACGAAAACGCGGTTGCCCAGGAGCTGGTGGCCCATGGACGGGGGGCGCGGTTCTTTAGAAATCGCAAGCAGGGGGAGCTCGACTTTGTGACCGAGGTCTCTGGCAAGGTGGTTCCCGTTGAGGTCAAATCCGGAAAGAGCTACAAGCGGCACAGCGCTCTGACAAATGTCCTTGCAACGGAGAACTATGGAATCGAGAGGGCCATCGTTTTGTGCGAAGACAACGTGAGCAGTGAAGGAAGAATTACGTACTATCCAATCTATATGGTTGCGTTCATTTAGCCGGAAGGACACCCACATGAAGCTCGTCATTGCGTCTGACATCCACGGTGCCGCGGAGTGGTGCGAGCGGCTGATGGCCCAGGTCGAGGAGCTGAACCCCGACCGCGTGGTCCTGCTGGGAGACCTTCTCTACCACGGCCCGCGAAACGACCTGCCGTCCGACTACGCGCCCAAGCGTGTCATCGAGATGCTCAACTCCATTGCCGACCAGGTCATCGCCGTGCGCGGCAACTGCGAGGCCGAGGTCGACCAGATGGTCCTCTCCTTTCCCTGCATGGCTGACCACAACGCGCTGATTGACCCCGCCGCCGGCAGCAAGACCCTTTTCTTCACGCACGGTCACGTCTACGGGCCGGGCCTTCACAACAGCGTGGACAAGTGGCCCGCGCTGCCTGCTGGCTCCGCGCTGGTCTATGGCCACACGCACAAGAAGGTCCTGCAGGAGGTCGAGGGGCACCCGGGCATCACCGTCTTCAACCCCGGCTCGGTGGGCATTCCCAAGGACGGCACCCACAGCTTTGGCGTCTACGAGAACGGCGTCTTCTCCCACCGCATCCTCGGCGAGTAGCTCACAAATTGGGGACGTGTTGGGGGTGCGGACAATTTCTTAGACACTACGGAGAGAGTACCCCAGGTCCCTGCGGTACTGCTCCGGGCTCCTCCACCCCAGGCTCCGCTTGATCCTGCCCGAGTTGTAGTAGGCGAGGTAGCCCGCCAGGCGCCGCCGGAACTCCTCGAAGCCCACCCCGGACCAGTCCCTGCCGTGGTAGAACTCCTGCTTGAGCCGGCCGAAGAAGCCCTCGGCCGCGGCGTTGTCGGGGCTGCGGCCCTTCCTCGACATGCTGCGCACCAGGCCGTGGCGCTCGCATATCGCCGCCCAGCCCGGCCACCTGTAGTGGCAGCCGCGGTCGGTGTGGACCACGGGCCGCTCGCCGGCCGCGAGCGT
Organism: Paratractidigestivibacter faecalis; assembly: GCF_003416765.1. Taxonomy (NCBI): domain Bacteria; kingdom Bacillati; phylum Actinomycetota; class Coriobacteriia; order Coriobacteriales; family Atopobiaceae; genus Paratractidigestivibacter; species Paratractidigestivibacter faecalis. The sequence goes on from NZ_QSNG01000001.1 coordinate 2,023,270, forward strand.
CGAGGCCGCCGCCTCCAGCATCGAGTCGGCCATGCGGGCGTCGGGGGACTCCGACAGGGTCCACGCCACGACCGCCCCGTCGAAGCAGTCGACCACCGGCGACAGCCAGCAGCGCCCCGACCCTATCGTGAACATGGTGACGTCGGTGACCCACAGCTCGTTGGGGCGCGAGGCGGAGAAGTCGTGGGTGCCGTCGGGGCGCAGCGGCAGGTTGGGAGGGGCCTCGGAGACCTCGCCGGCATAGCTGCTCCAGCGCCTGCGGCGCCTCAGGTAGCGCACCTCGAGCCCCTCCTCGCGCATGACGCGCCTCACGACCTTCTCGGAGACCGCCAGGGGCTCGTCGGGGTCCAGGCGCAGCCTCGCCCATATCGTGCGGTAGCCCCAGGCCCCGCCCCCGGCCTCGAACAGGGCGCGCACCCGCGCCCTCAGGGCGGCCAGGCGGTCGGGGGCGCCCCTGCGGGCGCGGTGGTAGTAGTAGGTGCTGCGCGCCACGCCGGCCGCGCGCAGGGCGTCCTCCAGGCCGAACCCGGGCCTAAGGGCGTCGGCGACCAGCGCCCTCTCCGCCGCCGTCAGCGAGTCCGGGCCCCGCCCCGGGCCGCCTCCTTTTAGGACGTCCAACACCGCCTCGGCCCTGGCGAGCTCCAGCCTCAGGGCCCGGTTCTCGGCCCTGAGGGCCTCCAGGTCCCCGGGGTCGGCCGGCGGCGGCACGCGCGGGGCGCCCCGTCCGTTCGCGAGCGACACCTCGCCCTCCCTCCCCGCGGCGCGGGCCCAGCCGCGCACGGTCTCCGGGTGGCAGCCGATCGACGCGGCGACCTCGGCGGGGTCCTCCCCGGCGAGCGCCCTGCGCGCGGCGTCGGCCCTCTGGGCAAGAGTATAGGGGGCGTGCCAGCCGACGCCCAGGTCGCCGGACGCCCAGCGCCTGATCGACTCGGCGGAGGCGAGCCCCGACTCCCTGGCGAACCTGTGGGCCGGCCGGCCGGACTCGCGCCAGAGCCCCAGGATGGCGTCCCTCTCGTCGCTCGAGTACATTGCGGGCTCCAATCCGGACGCCTGTCGGCGTCCAACTTTTCGTCCGCACCCCCAACACGTCCCCAATTTGTGCGTCGCTACGGGCGGGAGGTTGAAGGCGAGGGTTGCAATGGCTCAGGCGGATGCGCTCCTTCTCGCTCAGTGAGGGGGGCGTTGATCTCCTGGTCAGAAAGATCATCGGAGAGACGTTGAGTGGGGTCGCCGGTCACGAGATCGTCAAGCGTGCAGGCAAAGAGCTGGGAGATTTTGATGAGCTTGTCCATCTCTGGGCAGCTCATCTCGGCCTCCCATTTTGTGACCGACTGGCGTGAAACGCCTAGCAGCATGGCGAGCTGCTCTTGGGCCATGTTACGCGTGGCGCGCAGGTGAGGGGTGAATTGCGACATTTGGAGGCCATGGGCATAACGTGCAGGCCGTTGGGGCGTCCGTCGGGCGGATGGGTGTCCAGGAGCTGCGCAGAAGTGGCCTTGGTGTGAGTCTGCGGCGCAACTTTGCGCGGAAGTGGCCTTCGTGTGAGCCCCTCTCCGGCGTCTCCGGAGCGGACCGGAGCAGTTTATGCAGCCGGACCTTCGCCGACCTGCTGTTTCAGCCTAATGTTATTCATTGATATTTTGATAATTGCGGCAGAATCAAATAACGGGCTCACACGAAGGCCACTTCTGCACGCTGCCGCTGAAAATGCTCACACCAAGGGGACTTCTGCGCAAGGCTAGGGTCCAATTCCGGCGCCGTCCCCGCCCCTAAAATCACGCCCTCAAAAAACCTCATGTGAAGAGACTTAGATTATGTATAGAATCAGAACGCAGGGGGCATAACCTCAAGCGTTAAGAGATTAAAAGCGCGCAAGGAGCGACCTCGGCCGCCCGCAAGCGCAGAAGGAAAGGACCACATCATGGGCAAGATCCTTGGCATCGACCTTGGCACCACCAACTCCGCCATGGCAGTTCTTGAGGGCGGCGAGCCCACCATCATCGTCAACGCCGAGGGTGACCGCACCACCCCGTCCGTCGTCGGCTTCCGCGCTGACGGTGACCGCATCGTCGGCAAGGCCGCCAAGAACCAGGCCGTGACCAACCCCACTAACACCGTGTTCTCCATCAAGCGCTTCATGGGCCGTCGCTACGACGAGTGCACCTCCGAGCTCAAGACCGTCCCGTACAACGTCAAGTCCGGCACCGGCAACCGTGCTGTCGTTGAGATCGAGGGCGAGGACTTCACCCCCGAGCAGATCAGCGCCATGATCCTCTCCAAGATGAAGGCCGACGCCGAGAAGTACCTGGGCGAGCCCGTTACCGACGCCGTCATCACCGTCCCGGCCTACTTCAACGACGCCCAGCGCCAGGCCACCAAGGACGCCGGCAAGATCGCCGGCCTGAACGTCCAGCGCATCGTCAACGAGCCCACCGCTGCGGCCCTGGCCTATGGCCTGGACAAGCAGGACAAGGACCAGAAGGTCCTCGTCTTCGACCTGGGCGGCGGCACCTTCGACGTCTCCCTGCTCGACCTCGCTGACGGCGTCGTCGAGGTCCTGGCCACCAACGGCGACAACCACCTCGGCGGCGACGACTGGGACCAGCGCGTCATGGATTGGATGGCCGACAAGTTCCAGCAGGAGAACGGCGTTGACCTCCGCAAGGATCCCATGGCCCTGCAGCGTCTGAAGGAGGCTGCCGAGAACGCCAAGAAGGAGCTCTCCGCCGCCCAGCAGGCCACCATCAACCTGCCCTTCATCACCATGAACCAGAGCGGCCCGCTGCACCTCAACTACACGCTGACCCGCGCCGAGTTTGAGAAGATCACCCGTGACCTGCTCGACCGCTGCAAGACCCCGGTCACCAAGGCCCTCAAGGACGCCAACCTCCAGATCTCCCAGGTTGACGAGGTCATCCTCGTCGGCGGCTCCAGCCGTATGCCCGCCGTCCAGGAGCTCGTCAAGCAGATGACCGGCAAGCAGCCCAACATGTCCGTCAACCCGGACGAGGTCGTTGCCGACGGCGCCGCCGTCCAGGGCGGCGTCCTGACCGGCGATGTCTCTGGCATCCTGCTGCTCGACGTCACCCCGCTTTCCCTGGGCGTCGAGACCATGGGCGGCGTCATGACCAAGATGATCGACCGCAACACCACCATCCCGACCTCCAAGACCGAGGTCTACTCCACCGCTGCGGACAACCAGACCTCCGTCGAGATCAACGTCCTGCAGGGCGAGCGTGAGATGGCCGCCGACAACAAGTCCCTCGGCAAGTTCAACCTGAGCGGCATCCCGGCTGCCCGCCGCGGCGTCCCGCAGATCGAGGTCACCTTCGACATCGACGCCAACGGCATCGTGAAGGTCACCGCCAAGGATAAGGCCACCGGCAAGTCCCAGCAGATCACCATCTCTGGTTCCACCGCCCTGTCTGACGACGAGGTCGACCGCATGGTGAAGGACGCCGAGTCCCACGCCGAGGAGGACAAGAAGCACAAGGACGAGATTGAGGTCCGCAACCAGACCGACTCTTTGGCCTACAGCGCCGAGCAGACCCTCGCCGACCTGGGCGACAAAGTCCCCGCTGACCAGAAGAAGGAGGTCGAGGACGCAATCGCCGAGGCCAAGAAGTCCCTCGAGGGCACTGACATCGACGCCATCAAGGCCGCCGGCGAGAAGCTGACCGCCGCCAGCCAGAAGCTCGCGCAGGTCGTCTACTCCGCCACGCAGGACGCCACGGCCGCCGGTGCCGACGCCGCCCCGTCCGACGACGACGTTGTCGACGCCGACTACGAGGTCGTCGACGACGACAAGGACAACAAGTAAGACCAGCTGCCGCGAGGCCGGCCCCGCGCCGGCCTGCGACTGAACTTCTTGGGGCGGCCGCAGGGCCGCCCCTCACTTCTACGAGGAGGGTGACGTGAAGGTGCCCATCGAGGTTGAGGGCGAGGAGCCCATGGACAAGGACGAGCAGGCCACGCAGGCCGCGGCCGAGCAGGACGTCGCCGAGGAGCCCGTCGCTCAGGACGTTGACCCCAACGACGAGCAGGCACTTATCGACGCGGCAAAGCGCGCGGGCGAGGAGGCTGCCGAGAAGGAGCTCGCCGCCGACGCGAGCAAGATCCGTGCCGAGCGCGACGAGCTGCAGAAGAAGCTCGCCGACGTCGAGGACCAGATCGAGGCGGCAAAGAAGCAGGCCACGGACGCCTCCGAGCGCTTGGTCCGCCTGCAGGCCGACTGGGACAACTACCGCCGCCGCACGGCGACGGAGCGCCTGGCCGAGAAGGAGCGCGCGGCAGAGAAGCTGGTCTGCGCGCTTCTCCCCGTGCTTGACGACATGGAGCGCGCGCTGGACCACGCCGGCAACGCCGACGGCGACGACCAGATGCAGAGCTTCGTCGACGGCGTCTCCGCCGTGCACGACAAGATGCTCGACATCCTGGCAAAGGAGGGCGTCGAGCCCATCGACCCCGCCGGTCAGGCCTTCGAGCCCCTCTCGCACCAGGCCGTCGGCCGCGTCGAGGACAAGGACGCCTACGACGAGACGGTGGCCCAGGTCTACCAGAAGGGCTACAAGATGGGCGAGAAGGTCATTCGCACCGCAATGGTGACCGTGACCTTCGGCGGCCCCAAGCGCCCCGCCGAGGAGCCTGCGGCCGAGGGCGACGCCGCGGACGCCGATGCCAGCAATCAGTAACGTTTAATCGGCGCCCGGGCCACGTGACCTGGGCGCCATCTTTGAGAGGGGGCTCGTGCAGAGACCATGGCAGGCAAGAGGAACTACTACGACGTTCTGGGCGTGAAGCGCGACGCCACCGATGATGAGATCAAGAAGGCCTTCCGCAAGCTGGCGGCCAAGAACCACCCGGACGCCGGCGGCGACGAGAAGAAGTTTGCCGAGATCAGCGAGGCCTACACCACGCTGTCCGACCCAAAGAAGCGTCGCGAGTACGACCAGCTGCTGATGTTCGGTGGCATTCCGGGCGCCGACTTTGGCGGCTCGGGCGGGCGCAACCGCGGCGGCTACACCTACACCACCAACATGGGCGGCGACTGGTCGGACATCTTCGGCGGCTTTGGTGGCGGGCAGGGAGGCTTTGACTTCTCGTCCATCTTTGGCGGGGCGGCCGGCGCCCGCGCGCAGAGCAGGCCCACCAAGGGCAGCGACCTCACCATGTCCATCGACGTGACGTTTGACGAGGCCTTCCACGGCGCCCAGCGCAAGGTGAGCTACCGCGTGCCCTCAACGGGAGAAGAGCACAACATCACGGTCAAGATTCCCGCGGGCGCCGTCTCTGGCGGCAAGCTGCGCTATCGCGGCCGCGGCGAGGTGGGCGCCAACGGTGGCCCGCGCGGAGACCTGGTCATCACCACCAATGTGGCCAACCACCCCGTCTTCAAGCGTGACGGCGCCGATGTGCGCATGGACTTCCCCGTGAGCATGTACGAGGCTGCGCTGGGCACCAAGGCCAGCGTCCCCATGCCGGACGGCAGCGAGGTCAGGCTCTCCATTCCGGCGGGCACCCAGCCCGGACGCACCTTCCGCATTCCCGAGAAGGGCGCGCCGGACATCAAGAACAAGGGCAAGATCGGCTCCGTGTACGTGACGGTGCAGGTCAAGGTGCCCACGATGCTCTCCAAGAAGGAGCGCGAGGCGCTTGAGTCGCTCCAGGCGGCGGACGGGCGCAACTACAGAGAGGAAGGCCACAATGGCGCGTAGCGACGGCGAGGGGCGAGACAAGCCGCTCTACATGATCAGCGTGGCCGCCGAGCTCACGGGCATGCACCCGCAGACCCTGCGCGTCTACGAGCAGAAGGGCCTGGTCACGCCCGGTCGCTCGCGCGGCAACACGCGCCTGTACTCCCAGAGCGACATCGACCGCCTGAACCTCATCTCTAAGCTCACGGACGAGGGCATCAACCTGGCCGGCGTCATCCGCATCCTGGACATGCGCGAGCGCGAACTGGAGCTTGAGCACGAGCTCGAGACTCTGCGCGCCCGCGTGCGCTCCCTCGAGGAGGAGGTTCGCGAGTACCACGTCCAGGAGAAGATCACGGCCCTCGCGCGCTACGAGGGCAACCCCGAGCAGGTCATGCACCGCTTGCTGCTCAATGGGAGCAGTAGGGAGTAGAGACGCAGGCACTTCTCGCCGCGCAGTGTACATTTACATGACCCGGTACCCTTCAGGCCCCGCATCGCCCCAGTTGGCGATGCGGGGCTTTGTGTTTATGTGCGCCGGCCACCGTCCGCACCCCTCCCACCCCTCCCAAAATCTAATATGAACAGACTTAGATTTGCGTTTATCGCCACACGTGCCTGGGAACAATAGGTCTTGATAAACAAGAAGACCCAAAAGGGGTGACCAGTATGAGGTTTGATAAGTGGGCAGTGACGGCCCAGGAGGCCCTGCAGGCCGCCATCGGCATTGCCACGGACGCCAACGCCGGCCAGGTGGAGCCCATCCACCTGCTGAAGGCGCTGCTCAGCTCTGGCGAGCGCAACCTGCGTGCCATCATCGAGCGCGTGGGCGCGGACCCCGCAGCCGTTGAGTCCCAGGTGGACGACGCCATCGCTCGTGCGCCGCAGGTCACGGGCGATGCCAGTCAGATGGGCGTCGGCCAGGCCCTCGTGCGCGTGGGTGACGCCGCGGAGAAGCTCGCCACCAAGCTCGGAGACTCCTACGTGACCTCCGAGCACCTGCTCTGCGCACTCGCCGACGACAAGACGGACGCCGGCAGCATCCTCAAGTCCGCGGGCGTCACGGGCAAGCGCATCCAGGAGGCCTACGACAACCTGCGTGGCGACGAGCGCGTGACCAGCCAGGACTCCAAGCCGGAGTTCGAGGCGCTCTCCAAGTACGGTCGCAACGTGACCGACATGGCGCGTCAGGGCAAGCTCGACCCGGTCATCGGCCGCGTCGAGGAGATTCGCCGCACCATCCAGGTGCTCAGCCGCCGCACCAAGAACAACCCGGTGCTCATCGGTGAGCCTGGCGTGGGCAAGACGGCCATCGTCGAGGGCCTGGCCCAGCGCATCGTCAACGGCGACGTGCCCTCCACGCTGCGCGACAAGGAGCTCGTCGAGCTCGACATGAGCGCCCTGGTGGCCGGTGCCAAGTACCGCGGCGAGTTCGAGGAGCGCCTGAAGTCCGTGCTCAAGGAGGTCGGCAAGTCCGACGGCCGCATCATCCTGTTCATCGACGAGCTGCACACCATCGTGGGCGCGGGTGCCACCGAGGGCTCCATGGACGCCGGCAACATCCTGAAGCCGGCCCTTGCCCGCGGCGAGCTGCACGCCATTGGCGCCACCACCCTGGACGAGTACCGTAAGTACATCGAGAAGGACCAGGCCCTTGCCCGCCGCTTCCAGACCGTCATGGTCTCCGAGCCCACCGTCGAGGACACCATCTCCATCCTGCGTGGCCTGAAGGACCGCTACGAGCAGCACCACCGCGTCCGCATCACGGACTCGGCGCTGGTCTCGGCCGCGGACCTCTCCAACCGCTACATCTCTGACCGCTTCCTGCCCGACAAGGCCATTGACCTGGTGGACGAGGCCGCAAGCCGCCTGCGCATGGAGCTTGACTCCATGCCGGCCGACATCGACGCCGTCGACCGCCAGCTCACCCAGATGCAGATCGAGGAGCAGGCCCTCATGAAGGAGGAGGACGAGGCCTCCAAGGAGCGCCTGGTCACCCTGCGCAAGGAGATTGCCACCACGCGCGAGAAGCTCGACGGCATGAAGGCCAGCTGGGAGAACGAGAAGGGCGCCATCGACCGCGTCCAGGACCTCAAGTCCAAGATCGAGGACGCCAAGACCGAGATGGAGCGCGTGACCCGCGAGGGCAACCTCGCAAGGGCCTCCGAGCTGCGCTTCTCGACGATTCCCGCGCTGCAGCACGAGTACGAGGAGGCCGAGCGGGCGCTGACCGCCAAGCAGGAGGCCGGCGGGCTGCTCAAGGAGGAGGTCACGAGCGAGGAGATCGCCGAGGTCGTGAGCGCCTGGACCGGCGTGCCCGTCTCCAAGATGATGCAGGGCGAGCTGGACAAGCTCAAGAACCTCGAGGGCGAGCTGCACAAGCGCGTCGTCGGCCAGGACGAGGCCGTCAGCGCCGTGGCGGCGGCCGTGCGCCGCAGCCGTGCCGGTCTGTCTGACCCCGACCGCCCCATCGGCAGCTTCTTCTTCCTCGGCCCTACCGGCGTGGGTAAGACCGAGCTGGCAAAGGCCCTGGCAGAGTGCCTGTTTGACGACGAGCGCTCCCTCGTGCGCATAGACATGTCCGAGTACATGGAGAAGTTCAGCGTCCAGCGCCTCATCGGCGCACCTCCTGGATACGTGGGCTATGACGAGGGCGGCCAGCTCACCGAGGCCGTTCGCCGTCACCCGTACTCCGTCATCCTCCTGGACGAGATGGAGAAGGCGCATCCCGACGTCTTCAACATCCTGCTGCAGGTGCTTGACGACGGTCGCCTGACCGACGGCCAGGGCAGGGTCGTGAGCTTCAAGAACACGATCATCATCATGACGTCCAACGTGGGCAGCCAGTTCATCGCGGGCGCCAACGCCAAGAGCGACCCGGACGAGGTCCAGCGCCAGGTCAACGAGGGCCTGCGCCAGACCTTCAAGCCGGAGTTCCTCAACCGCATTGACGACGTCGTGGTCTTCCACGCCCTGGGTCTCTCCGACATCGAGAAGATCGTGGACATCCAGCTCAAGGACGTCCGCAAGCGCCTTGACCGCGACCGCATCAAGCTCGAGCTCACCGGCGCCGCCGTGCAGTCCCTGGCCCTTGACGGCCTTGACCCGGTCTATGGCGCCCGTCCGCTCAAGCGCCTCATCCAGCGCCAGGTGGTGGACAACGTCGCCAACCTCATCATTGACGGCAAGCTCCACGAGGGCGACACGGTCCGCATCGACGTGGGCAGTGACGACCAGCTCTTTGCCGAGCGTGACGACGCGGCGTCCGACGCCGCCGCGCCCTCCGAGCCTGACGGCGAGGAGCCCGTCGAGCCGGATTCCGTGGAGTAAGCGGCTCGCTTTGACGATTTGGGTTCGCGGTTTTGGGGCACGCCGCGAGCCTGTGTGATAAAAGCCCAGGTAGGGGAGTCGCGAGTTTCTCGCGGCTCCCCTTTTGCTGCTGGGGCAAACCCAAATCGAGTTGCGATTTGGGTTCGGGCGGGGGGTGCGGACAATTTCTTAGACACTACGGAGAGAGTACCCCAGGTCCCTGCGGTACTGCTCCGGGCTCCTCCACCCCAGGCTCCGCTTGATCCTGCCCGAGTTGTAGTAGGCGAGGTAGCCCGCCAGGCGCCGCCGGAACTCCTCGAAGCCCACCCCGGACCAGTCCCTGCCGTGGTAGAACTCCTGCTTGAGCCGGCCGAAGAAGCCCTCGGCCGCGGCGTTGTCGGGGCTGCGGCCCTTCCTCGACATGCTGCGCACCAGGCCGTGGCGCTCGCATATCGCCGCCCAGCCCGGCCACCTGTAGTGGCAGCCGCGGTCGGTGTGGACCACGGGCCGCTCGCCGGCCGCGAGCGTCGAGGCCGCCGCCTCCAGCATCGAGTCGGCCATGCGGGCGTCGGGGGACTCCGACAGGGTCCACGCCACGACCGCCCCGTCGAAGCAGTCGACCACCGGCGACAGCCAGCAGCGCCCCGACCCTATCGTGAACATGGTGACGTCGGTGACCCACAGCTCGTTGGGGCGCGAGGCGGAGAAGTCGTGGGTGCCGTCGGGGCGCAGCGGCAGGTTGGGAGGGGCCTCGGAGACCTCGCCGGCATAGCTGCTCCAGCGCCTGCGGCGCCTCAGGTAGCGCACCTCGAGCCCCTCCTCGCGCATGACGCGCCTCACGACCTTCTCGGAGACCGCCAGGGGCTCGTCGGGGTCCAGGCGCAGCCTCGCCCATATCGTGCGGTAGCCCCAGGCCCCGCCCCCGGCCTCGAACAGGGCGCGCACCCGCGCCCTCAGGGCGGCCAGGCGGTCGGGGGCGCCCCTGCGGGCGCGGTGGTAGTAGTAGGTGCTGCGCGCCACGCCGGCCGCGCGCAGGGCGTCCTCCAGGCCGAACCCGGGCCTAAGGGCGTCGGCGACCAGCGCCCTCTCCGCCGCCGTCAGCGAGTCCGGGCCCCGCCCCGGGCCGCCTCCTTTTAGGACGTCCAACACCGCCTCGGCCCTGGCGAGCTCCAGCCTCAGGGCCCGGTTCTCGGCCCTGAGGGCCTCCAGGTCCCCGGGGTCGGCCGGCGGCGGCACGCGCGGGGCGCCCCGTCCGTTCGCGAGCGACACCTCGCCCTCCCTCCCCGCGGCGCGGGCCCAGCCGCGCACGGTCTCCGGGTGGCAGCCGATCGACGCGGCGACCTCGGCGGGGTCCTCCCCGGCGAGCGCCCTGCGCGCGGCGTCGGCCCTCTGGGCAAGAGTATAGGGGGCGTGCCAGCCGACGCCCAGGTCGCCGGACGCCCAGCGCCTGATCGACTCGGCGGAGGCGAGCCCCGACTCCCTGGCGAACCTGTGGGCCGGCCGGCCGGACTCGCGCCAGAGCCCCAGGATGGCGTCCCTCTCGTCGCTCGAGTACATTGCGGGCTCCAATCCGGACGCCTGTCGGCGTCCAACTTTTCGTCCGCACCCCCGCGGTATGGGGTTTGGGCTGCCCTCTCTTGGGGGTAAGCCTCTGACCTGGGATTTTGCTGTGGTGGCATTCTCGTGGTCCCCGGTCGGCGAACCCAAATCAGTTTTGGGCGCCCGCCGCGCTAGGATTAGGGGCGACAAGAGACGCCTTCTAGCGACCCTGGAGGCCGCCATGAGTTCCGAAGACCTGGACAAGACCGTTCTGGTCAGCCCCGACGCCAGCCCCGATGGCGCTGATGCCGATCCAGACGCCACCGTGCTCGCCGAGCCGCCGGCCGCCGCCGACCCAGACGCTACCGTGCTGGCTGACGCCCCCGCAGAAGTCGCCGATCCGGACCCGGACCCGGACCCGGACGCCACGCAGCTCGCCGACGCTGCCGCCACGCGCCTCAACCTCGCGCCCGGCACGCATAAGCTGGAGTCCCTGCCCACCATCGTGCTGCCGGAGATAGACCCCGCCGACCCGGATGACGTCATCGCCTCGGACGGCATTGACGCCCTGGATGACCCGTACTTCTCGCCGGCGGTGCCGGAGGACCTGACGGAGGCGCACGCCCCCGTGCAGATAGAGTCCCCGGTGCAGAGCCTGCCGGAGCGCAAGAAGCGCATGCCCAAGTGGGCCGTGGCGCTCTTGGTGCTGGCCCTGCTGGGCGCGGCCGGCGGAGCCGCCTGGTACACCTATCAGCAGGAATACTGGGGCGGCAGAACCGTCCCACAGGTGGTCGGCCTCTCCGAGGAGGACGCGCGCACGGCGCTCGAGGCGGCCGGCTTCAACGTGGAGGCCTCCTATCAGCTGGCGGACGACGGCTTTGGCAACGTGATTGCCTGCAGCCTCACCGCCGGAGAGCGCGTTGACCCCTCCGCGGGCGCGACCATAACCGTCGCCGCCCAGCGCATGGTTCCGCAGGTCGTGGGGCAAGACAGGGACGCCGCCCGCCAGGCGCTCCTGGACGCCGGCGCCCAGAACGTGGTCTTTGCCTACGTCAACTCCGACGCTCCCGACGGTACCGTCGTGGCCGTTGACCCCGCCGAGGGCTCGCCCTTTGTCTCCGCGGACACCATCACCCTCTCCGTGGCCGAGCCCTATGTGGTTCCAGAAGTGATGGGCCTCTCGGCTGACGCCGCCAAGGCCGCCGTGGAGAAGGCCGGCCTCACCGCAAAGATCACCTACGTGGAGTCCGACCAGCCGCACAACACCGTGGTAGCCGTGAGCCCCGAGGCCGGCACCCAGACCAGCGAGGGCGCCGAGGTCGAGCTCTCCGTCTCCAGCCCGTACCCGTCCGACCCCTTCCACCTGCTGCAGTACTTTGACTGCACCTCTCGCGAGGCGGCAACGTTCCTGGGGCAGGAGAGCTACGCGCTGGCCTTTGGCGGTACCCACTCAAACGGCGACGCCAACGCCTCCTACACCAGCCCCGCCGGTGACGTCTTGACCTTCACGGACAAGCCCGAGGCCCCCGCGGCCGGCTCCGGCGCAGACGACGTCCTCGCCAACGGCGCCACCATCGGCGGCGTGCGCCTGGCCTTCTCGGCGTCGTCGGTGCCTGCGGGCGGCACGGCGGAGACCGAGGCAGGCGTCCGCGCGGTCATGGAGGCCTGCGGATTCTCTACGCTCAAGACGCTCACCACGCAGGACGACCTCATTGCCCCCGAGCCCGCCGACGGCAAGCACTTCATCTGTGGCTACGGTGAGGACGGCGACTGGTCCTGGGCCGTCATCATCGGCGGAACAGATGAGGCCTCGCAGGTCATAGCCCTGGCCTGCCCCAAGAATCGCTTCAACGGCGGCGTCAACCTGTCGTCCTTTGGCGGCTACGCCGCGGACTACATTGCCTACACCAGTCTGTTCTAGGAGGCCGCACAAACATGAATGGCGCAACCAACTCCGTCCCGTCCCCAGGCGAGAAGCCCAACCTCCCCAAGCCCGCTGCCAAGGCCGATTCCACGCCCGAGGAGCGCGAGTTCATCCGCGCGGAGAACGAGGACGACGACGGCTACGATCCCTACTCCGACCGCCGTCCCGTCTCGGAGCCGCTCTTCGAGCGCGATCCCTGGGCGTAGGGGCCACCCAACCAGCTCCGGTCCAAAACAAAGCCGCCCGGCCACAACCAAATGCGACCGGGCGGCGTCTTGATGTAGCGATAAAATCGCCCTACCTGACGGACCCCCACGTGTTGGACATGAACTCCCAGAGGAAGAAGACCACCACCGCGAGAATGGCCAGCACCACGATGCAGGCAATGAGCGAGCGGCGGCGGCTCTTGCGCTCGCGCGAGACAAAGATGTCGCGCCTGCCCTTGGGAATCTCCAGGTACTGGCCGTAGTGCAGGTCTCGGCGCAGCTGCTCTCCCTGCTCGCGGGAGCGACGGTAGGAGCGGCCGCCCATGCCGCGGCTGCCTACGTAGTCGGAGTCGTGCGTGGTGGCCTCGGGGGCAATGTCTCCGGCGGCAAAGTCATCTATGGGGTCAACGGAGCGGTGCTGGGCGCGCTGGCGCACGTAGGGCGCGGGCTCTGCGGCGGGCACGGCAGGCGCGGGTGCCGGCTGCGGGGCCTGTGCCTGCGGGTTTGGCGTCTGCGCCGCGTCCTGGAAGTTGTTCTCGTCGTTCACTGGTGCCTCCCGTGGGTGGGCAGTTGAATCGCGTGTACCTGCGTAATGATAGTTGAGCCGGCACGCGAGCGCACTCCTGACCTGCGTAAACCCGCAAGGGTCGCACGTATCCAAATCTAATACGTACACACTTAGATATGATGAGTATGTGACGCTAAGAAAACCTTTGTTTTGAGGTATAAACCCCGCGAGCCGGGGAACATACAACAGTGTTCAAAGAGAGTGTCGGAGCAAGCAAAAGCCAAGCTCAAGGCACCCACAAGTCCGCTAAGGAGTGATCGTTATGGCTAGCATGATTCCGTATGACCGTTACGCAAGGGGTCTTCGCACGTGGCCGTTCGACGCTATCGATAACTTCTTCGACGCGCCGCTCGCGTCTCTTGCCACCGACGCCGGCTTCAAGATGAACGTCGAGGACGCGGGAGAGAAGTACGTTGTCACCGCCGAGCTTCCCGGCGTCACGCGCGACCAGATTGACGTCGAGCTCAACGAGGGCCGCCTCTCCGTCAGCGTGGACAAGAAGGAGTCCGACGAGGAGAAGGGCAAGAACTATCTGCACAAGGAGAGCTGCGAGTGGAGCGCCACGCGTGGCGTCTACCTGAAGGACGCCGCCACCGCCGGCCTGTCCGCCAAGCTCGAGGGCGGCATCCTGACCGTCAACGTCCCCAAGCAGGACGAGAAGGCCAACGTCACCAAGATCTCCATCGACTAGCTCGGCTGACGTGGCGCAGCGCGTCGGCCTTCTCCCTGGCAGACCGCATGTCGAGAAACGCAACGGGCCCGAAGGCAAGCCGCCTTCGGGCCCGTTTCTCTTCTGGGCGAGAGCCGTCCCTAGAGCTTGGACACCTGGACCGAGCCAAAGACCTCGTCCCAGCGCTCCATGGGCAGGTGGCCGGTCTTGGGGTCCATGGCGTTCAGGGTGCCGCAGGCGTTGCCGCAGCGCAGGACCTCGGCAGGCTCGGCTTCCGCGGCGATCGCGTGCGCGAAGCCGGCAACCGTGGAGTCGCCTGACCCCGTGGCGTTCACGCAGTCGATGCGCGGGGGCACGGCGCGGAAGATCTCTCCGTCGTGGAAGGCGGCGGACCCGGCGGCGCCCATGGACACGATGACCCAGGCCACCCCGTCAAACCGCCCATCGGACTCGATCGCGTCCCTGATGCCAAGCACGTCGTCGCTCGAGAGCTCGCGGCCGAGCAGCGCGCTCAGCTCGCTCAGGTTGGGCTTCACCAGGTAGGGCTTCACCGTGCCGACGAGGGCGGCGTCGAGCGAGGCGCCGGAGGTGTCGAGAAGCACCTTTGCCCCTAGCTCTCCCGCGATTTCCGTGAGACGGGCATAGCAGCCGGCGTCGACGCCGCGCGGGAGGCTGCCGGACATCGTGACGACGTCGGCCTTCGCCGCGAGGGCGCGGAACTTCTCGGTAAAGGCCTCAAGCTCCTTCTCGCTCACGACCGGGCCGCTCTCCAGGAACTCGGTCTGGCATCCCTCGTGAAGTACAGCGATGCAGATGCGAGACTCGCCGGTGATGGGAGCGAAGTCGTGCGTCACGCCGTCGGCGTCCATGAGGTCGGCGAGAAACTCGCCCATGTGGCCGCCCAGAAGGCCAGTCGCCACGACGTCGTCGCCCAGCTGCCCGAGAACGCGCGTGACGTTTAGCCCCTTGCCGCCGGCGGTCTTGACCGGCTCGACGCGGTTCACGTCGTCCACGGCGAGCTTCTCGAGGTGGTAGGCCGTGTCGATGGAGGGGTTCATGGTTACGGTGAGGATCATCTTTGCTCCTTAAGAAGACGGGCGGCCTCGCTCGACACAAGACCGCCCGCTTGGTATTTCTGGCTCGAGGGCCGGGCCGCTACGCCTTGTTGCTGGAGCCCAGGTTGTCCATGTGGGAGGCCACGACGGCGTAGATCTCGTCCATGCCGGGGCGGTTGGGCTTCTTGGGGTCGAAGCAGTCGGGGTTCTGATCCATGTAGCCCATGAACCCGCGGGTGAAGGCCTGACGGAGCTCGGTGGCGTAGTTCACCTTGCAGATGCCGTTGGCGATGGCCTCAGCGACCTGGTCATCGGGCACGCCGGAGGTACCGTGCAGCACCAGCGGGATGTCGAGGCGGGAGCGGATCTCCTTGAGGACGCCCTGCTCGATGTGCGGGGTCCCCTTGTAGACGCCGTGGGCGGTGCCCACGCCGACGGCGAGGGAGGTGCAGTGAGTGCGGGCAACGAACTCCTCGGCCTCGTCGGGGTCGGTGTAGGGGTTCTCGCCCTCGACGGCGGGGCCGTCGTCCTCCTTGCCGCCGACCTTTCCGAGCTCGGCCTCGACGGGAATGCCGATGGGGCCTGCGACCTTGGTCACGGAAGCGGTGAGGGCGATGTTCTCCTCAAAGGGGACGTGCGAGCCGTCAATCATGACGGAGGTGTAGCCGGCGTGCATCGCCTGGATGCAGCGGTCGAAGCCGTCTCCGTGGTCGAGGTGGATGGCCACCGGGACGCTCGCCTGCTCGGCGGCCACCTTGCACATGGCGGCGAAGTAGTCGAGGTTCGCGTACTTGACGGTGCCGGGAGTGGTCTGCATGATGACCGGGGACTTGCGGTCCTCGGCGGCCTTGATGACGGCCATCACGAACTCGAGGCTCTCGACGTTGAAAGCGCCCACGGCATAGTGGCCGGCCTGGGCATCGAGCAGCATTTCCTTGGTGGTTACGAGCATCTGAACTCCCTTCGTCTGCCGTTGTTTCGGCATCGGGTATCCCTGGCCGCAATTGTATGTGCGCGAGGGTCCCCCGGCTTGGCGCACTTGGCGCGGGTGTCACCAAATGCCTGCTAAACGGCACGCCAAAAGCAAAGAGAAGCACAGTGCCGCCGTTGGGCGAGAAGATTGAATCTTGGCCTTATTCGAGTCCGCCCGCGTGGTATTTTTCCAAGAGCAAGAAAAGGAAAAGCGCTGATTTACCTCTAGCGTAAGCAAACGAAAACACATTTCCATCACATTTGTGAGTCCGGCGACCAAGGGAGAAGAGCATGACCGCGTTGTCACCCGAAGAGCGTCGCATTGCCATTCTCCAGATGCTCGAGAGGGACGCCTCGGTGCAGGTGACCCAGATCGCCGATGCGTTCGGTGTCTCCCGGGTGACTGCGCGCACCGACCTCGACGCGCTCGCGCGCGATGGAAAGCTGCGACGCACCCATGGCGGCGCCACGTCCCTCTCCCGTACCCTCACCGTCTCGGTGCAGGACAGGCGCATCAATCTCAACGTTGACGCCAAGCGCAGGATTGCCCGGCGTGCGGCGTCCCTCGTGGAGGAGGGGGACTCCATCCTCGTCGACTCCGGGACCACCTCCCTCGAGTTTGTGAGGGCGCTTTCCGGGCTTGCCGGCATCACCGTGGTCACGGACGACTTCACCATCGCCGACTTCGTGGACCGGTCCATGCCGGCAACCGACGTCATCATGCTCGGCGGAGTCCTTAGGAAGGGGCACCGCTACACGGACGGCCCCTTGGCGCTGGCCTCCCTCGCGCGTCTCCACCCTGACAAAGCCTTCGTCACGCCGACGGCATACGCGCCTGGCCGGGGGCTTCTGACCAATAACCAGGCCATGGCGGAGCTCAAGCGGGCGTTTCTGTCCTGCGCCGAGAAGACCTACATACTCATGGACGCCAGCAAAGTGGGCGCTCGCGGCCTCATGTGGTTCGGCACGCTGGCGGAGTGCGACGCCGTTGTCATGGACGCGGACCCCGAGGGCAGGGTTGCCGCGGAGCTGGAGGAGATGAGCACGGAGCTGCTGCTCTAACTGGCCGTTTGCGTTTCTTTGTCTTTTGCTTCTCGCATTGTCCAAAAAGCAAAGCTAGGGCCGACATGGTTCTTTTCAGGTTGCCCTGGGCGGGCAACAAACGCCAGTCCATGAGCGTGCAGTCAATCATTTTGCAGGTGAGAAAAGATACCAGTTAGTGTCAACCTCTTCATAAAATGCAAAGAATAGGCAAGCTCACTTACTTGTCTTTTCTAATAAAAATCAAATCAAGACAAAACGTATCTAAGTAAAAGTACCAGTTAAATAAGCCAGTCCACCTGAACGGTATGAATTTAGCCGCAAGCGGTCAAAACGCAGAAATTTGCAGTTCCCGTGAAGATGGGGGCTCTGGTTCGGGCCATAATGGCACCACTGAGCATGACGTTATAACCAGTTAACAGCCACTCAACACAGGGAAACGTTCGGGGTACTTGCTTGAAACCAGGGTCCCGTAGGTTCTTCTCGTACAGCAGCTACGCGCTATCGGCGTTGAAGGAGACAAAGAATGATCGGATGCATTCTCACGGGACATGGTTCGTTTGCAGATGGCCTGGGTGGCGCCCTCGAGATGGTGGGCGGCCCCCAGCAGTGCTTTGAGACCGTGACCTTCTACGAGGACGAGGCCGCCGAGTTCCCCCAGAAGATCGCCGACGCCATTGCGAGCCAGGCTGCCGCCTGCGACGGCGTTCTGGTCTTCTGCGACCTGATGGGCGGCACCCCCTTCAACCAGGCAATGATGAACGCGGCAACCACTCCCGGCGTCGAGGTCGTCACCGGCGCGAACCTGCCCATGCTGCTGGAGACCCTCTCCTGCCGCATGCCCGAGAGCACCCTCGAGGAGCTCGTCGACTGCGCCGTGCAGGCCGGCAGGATGGGCGTCGACCATCGCAAGCTCGAGGCCGAGGATGACTCTGAGGACGACTTCAGCGAGGAGGATGGTCTCTAATGCCCGAGAACTTCATGGAGAACATCCTGGCCTCCTCCATCGTCTTCCTGGTCTTTCTCGCCGTCATCGGCGTCATCTTCACGGTTCTGAACTACCGCCGCATGAGCAAGCAGAAGGACTACTACAAGGACGTCCACACCGAGCTTGAGGTGGGCAAGAGGGTGGCCTTCTCCAATGGCCTCATCGGCAAGCTCGTCCGCGTGGGCAAGGAGACCTGCGACATCGAGGTCAAGTCCGGCGCGGTCATCGAGGTCTCCCGCTACGCCATCCAAGAGGTCATCAAGTAGCTCGCAGGCCCTACGCAGGGCAGAGCACGTCAGATACCGCCCCAAAAGGGTGCAAGGAGAGAGAGGAACACATTATGGCAGAGCCCAACATCGTTCTCGTGCGCATCGACAACCGCCTCATTCACGGCCAGGTCGCCACTCAGTGGACCAGCACCGTGGGCGCCAACCTCATCCTGGTGGCCAACGACGAGGTCTCCGGCAACAAGATGCGCCAGAACCTCATGAACATGGCCGCCCCCCAGGGTGTCGCCACGCGTTACTTCTCCATCCAGAAGACCATCGACGTCATCCACAAGGCCGCTGCCCGTCAGCACATCTTCATCGTGGTGGAGAACCCCGAGGACGCCCTGCGCCTCGTCGAGGGTGGCGTGCCCATCAAGAAGCTCAACATCGGCAACATGCACATGTCCGAGGGCAAGCGTCAGGTGGCTACCTCCGTGGCCGTCGATGACGCCGACGTTGCCGCGTTCAAGAAGCTCCAGGAGCTGGGCGTTGAGCTTTCCATCCAGCGCGTCCCGTCCACTCCCGTTGAGGCGACCGACAAGCTCTTCTCGTAGCCGCCTACCAGCGTAAATAGCTCCAAGAAGGAGGGGATAAACACCCCACCTGCGCGGTAGCTTACGCTTTTTACTTTAGGTTTTGATTCGCGAGAGCGGTCAAACATAGCACACTGGTTTCCCGGAAGGGAAAGACAAAAGGAAAGGAGGAGCAAAGATGGAATACTCAGTCATCCAGGTCGCACTGGTCTTCGTGGTCACGTTCATCGCGGCTATCGATCAGTTCAGCTTCCTCGAGTCTCTGTATCAGCCGATCGTCACTGGCATGGTGGTCGGCCTCATCCTGGGCGATGTCACCACCGGCCTCATCGTTGGCGGCACCTACCAGCTGATGACCATCGGTAACATGCCGATTGGAGGTGCCCAGCCCCCCAACGCCGTCGTCGGCGGCATCATGGCTGCGGTGCTCGCGATCTCCCTGGACCTCGACCCGAACGCGGCCGTTGCGATGGCCATTCCGTTCTCGCTCCTGGGCCAGTACGGCGTGACCCTGATCTTCACCATCATGTCCCCCCTGATGTCCAAGGCCGATCAGTACGCTGCTGAGGCCAACCCCAAGGGCATTGAGCACATCAACTACCTCGCCATGTGCCTCCTCGGCCTCATCTTCGGCGTCGTCGTCACCCTGTTCTTCATCGGTGGCGCCACCATGGGCCAGGCCGTCGTCAACGCCATCCCCAAATGGCTCTCCGCTGGCCTCTCCGCCGCCGGTGGCATGATGCGCTTTGTGGGCTTCGGCATCCTGCTCAAGTTTATGATGAGCCGCGATATGTGGGGCTTCTACTTCATGGGCTTCGGCCTCGCCCTCGTCGTGGCCAACATCCCGGCCCTTGCCACCCCTGCTCTGCTCATCCTGGCCTTCATCGGCTTCGGCATCGCTTTCTGGGACTTCCAGCAGCAGACCGAGCTGAAGGGTGCCGTTGCTCTTGAGGACGGAGGTGAGGAGGATGGCATCTAACGCCACGACCTATAAGAACCTCACGCCGGCTCCTGATCTCGATCAGAAGACCCTGAACAAGATGGCCTGGCGCTCCTGCTTCCTGCAGGCGTCCTTCAACTACGAGCGCATGCAGGCCGCTGGCTGGCTGTACTCCATCCTCCCGGGCCTGGAGAAGATCCACACCGACAAGGATGACCTTGCCACCTCCATGACCCACAACATGGAGTTCTTCAACATCCACCCGTTCCTGGTCACGTTCGCCATGGGCATCTGCCTGTCCCTTGAGCAGAACAAGGCCGACATCCCGACCATCCGCGCCGTCCGCGTCTCCCTCATGGGCCCGCTTGGCGGCATCGGCGACGCCCTCTTCTGGATGACCCTCGTGCCCATCCTGGCCGGCATTACCTCCCAGATGGCCATCGCTGGCAACATCGCCGGCCCAATCATCTTCCTGCTCATCTTCAACATCATCCAGTTCGCCATCCGCTTTGGCCTGATGAACTGGTCCTACAAGATGGGCACCCAGGCGATCGACGCCCTCATGGACAACATGAAGGCGTTCACCCGTGCGGCCTCCATCCTCGGCGTCTTCGTCGTTGGCTGCCTGACCGTCACCATGGGCGGCACCCAGATCGCCCTGACCATCCCCAACGGCTCTTCTGAGTCCTACGTGGCGCACACCGCCGTCGTCTCCAACGACGAGGTCTCCGACTTCGAGGTCATCTCGAAGAACGATGAGGGCGTCACCACGTCCGGCATGGTCGACGCCGAGGGCAACGCCCTCAAGACTGTCGATGCCGAGGGCAACAAGGTCGTCGCCGGCGCTACCGACCTGGGCAACGGCATGAGCGAGATCACCTACATGGAGATGGTGGAGACCCCGGTCACCGTTGACTTCGCCTCCATCCTCGACAGCATCTGCCCGAAGCTCATCCCGCTCGCGCTCGTCATGCTGCTCTACTACCTCTTCGCCAAGCACAACTTCACGCCTATGAAGGGCATCGTCCTCATGCTCGTCCTGGGCATCGTTGGCGGGTTCTTCGGAATCTGGGCTTAGCGACTAGGCTTTGCACCAATGGGAGGCGCGTGGGTTTCTCCCCACGCGCCTCTATTTTTCCTAATCGGCATTGGCCGCGCGGTATATTCAGACAGCACGCGTCGTAGCTCTCGGCACAAGACGAGAAGCCCGCGTACGGGGCGTGCTCTGCATATATGCGTGCAGAGGAAGAGAGTGGCTGGAAGGAGGTTCCGTGGGTACGGGGGCAAGGAAGCAGCCGCTGTACGACCAGCTCGTTGACGTCTTGACCGACAAGATCGAGAACGAGCTCGAGCTGGGAGACATGCTGCCCTCTGAGCGCGAGCTCACCATTCGCTATGGGGTCTCTCGCACTACGGTGCGCCTGGCGCTGCGCGAGCTCGAGGACATGGGACTTGTGGTGCGCAGGCATGGCAAGGGGACGTTCGTCGCTAGCAACTCGAGGAAGCCGGCCGACCTTGCCGGCACCTACAGCTTCACGGAGCAAATGAGAAGCATGGGCCGAGAGCCCAGAAGCCAGGTGCTCGAGTTCGAGGTGCGCGAGGCCACCAAGTTCCTGGCCGCCCAGATGGGCGTGAGCCTGGGTCAGCGCGTTTATCGCATGCGCCGCCTGCGCCTGGCGGACGACGTGCCCATCATGGTTGAGCGTACCTATCTGCCGGCGGCGCAGTTCATCGGCCTCACGCGCGAGCGCCTTTCCAGCAAACCGCTTTACGACGTGGTGGAGCAGGAGTACAACCAGAAAATCAAGGTCGCCGAGGAGGCCTTCAGCGCCCGCGCCGCCAACGCGGACGAGGCGAGGCTCCTGGAGATAGGGGAGGGCGACCCGGTCCTGCACCTGGTTCGCACCACCTACAACGACAAGAACGAGATCATCGAGTACACCCGCAGCGTCGCGCGGGCTGACCAGTTTGAGTACACCATCAAACACGTGCGCGGATAGCCTGCTCAAGCACGCCGCGCCGCGTAGATAGGCCATAGTTTCCGGATCCGGGCCCCGCCCGGCCAGGAGGAGGGAGTTTCAATGTTCGAGATCGATGCGGAGACCCTGAAGACCATGGGTGCCGAGATTACCACCCGCGAGATCAGGCAGCAGCCCGAGCTCTGGGAGGACACTCTCAAGATCTATGACGACAACGCCGAGGCCATCGCCGCCTTCCTGCAGCGGGCGGAGGCCCTGGGCGGCGCCGAGCGCACCCACGTCGTCTTCACCGGCGCGGGTACCTCTGCCTATGTCGGCGACACCTGCACCCCCTACCTGCGTCACCACGGGGACAACTCCAAGTTCCGCTTCAGCGCCATCGCCACGACCGACATCGTGTGCGCCCCTCTCGACTACCTGCGTCCCGAGGATCCCACCGTGCTGGTCTCCTTTGCCCGCAGCGGCAACAGCCCCGAGTCCCTTGCGGCGGTCGAGCGCGCGGGGCAGGTCGTGAACAACATCCTGTTCCTCAACATTACCTGCGCCCCCGAGGGCAAGCTCGCCCAGCAGTTCAAGGACGACGACCAGAACCTCACCATCCTCATCCCCGGCGCCAACGACCAGGGCTTTGCCATGACCGGCAGCTACTCCTGCATGGAGCTCATGGCCACCATGATCTTTGACACCGCCCCCCACGACGAGAAGGCCGCTTGGGTGGCCCAGATTGCCGCCATGGGCCGCGACGTCGTCAAGCGCGAGCCCGAGATCCAGAAGTGGGTCAGCTCCGACTTCAACCGCATCACGTACCTGGGTTCCGGCTCCTTCGCCGGCGAGGCCCGCGAGTGCCAGCTCAAGATCCTCGAGCTCACCCACGGCCTCATCGCAACCTCCTTCGACTCCTCCATGGGCTATCGTCACGGGCCGAAGTCCTTCGTCGACGACAAGACCCTCGTCTTTGATCTCGTCCACAACGACCCCTACACCCGCCAGTACGACCTGGACATCCTGAACGAGATTGCTGGCGACGAGATCGCCCTGCACACCGTTGCCATCCAGCAGGACGGCGCCACCAAGTTCGAGGGCGAGTCCTTCACCTTTGGTGCCGAGTACGCGGCGCTTCCCGAGGCCTACCTCGCCCTCCCGTACGTCATGGTCGCCCAGACCGTGTCCCTGCTGACCTCCGTCAAGGTCGGCAACACCCCGGACACCCCGAGCCCCAGCGGCACCGTCAACCGCGTGGTCAAGGGCGTTACCATTCACCCCTTTGAGGCTTAGGGAGGCAAGAGCATGAGCGCGTTTGCCGTCAAGGCGGACAAGTTCGTCCTCCCGGGATGCCTTAAGGGGCCGGGCTACCTGACCGTGGCCGATGGCGTCTTTGGCACGTACGCCGAGGAGGCTCCCGAGGGCGTCGAGGTCGTTGACCTCTCCGGGAAGTGGGTGGCCCCCGGCTTTGTAGACACGCACATCCACGGCTTCTTCAACCACGCGACCACGGACTGCGACCCCGAGGGCATCAACATCTCGAGCCGCGAGCTCGCCCGCCGCGGAACTACGAGCTGGCTGCCCACGACCTTCACCGAGTCAGTTGAGAGCATCGGCCGCGCCTGCAGGGCCATCGCGGAGGCCGACGAGTCTCGCGGAGACGACTTCGTGGGTGCCCACATCCAGGGCGTCTACCTTGAGGGCCCCTTCTTCACCAGCAAGCACGTTGGCGCGCAGAACCCCGCGTACCTCATCGACCCCAGCTATGAGGCCTTCTCCGAGTGGCAGCGCCTCTCGGGTGGTCGCATCAAGAAGAGCGCCCTGGCGCCCGAGCACGACGGGTCCATCGAGTATATCTCCGCGCTTGCCGCGGAGGGGGTCGTCACCTGCATCGGCCACTCGGACGCAACGTATGCCGAGTCCCTGGCGGCCGTCAACGCCGGCGCGTCCTGCTTTGTGCACACCTACAACGGTATGCGCGGCCTTCACCACCGCGAGCCGGGCATCGTCGGATGCGCAATGACGACTCCGGAGACGTTCGCCGAGGTCATCGCCGATGGTCACCACGTCATGCCCGCCGCCGTCAATGCGCTCGTGCGCGCCAAGGGCTGGGACCACGTCGTGCTCATCACCGACTGCCTGGGCTGCGGCGGCATGCCCGAGGGCGAGTACATGAGCGGCGGGCTGCCCGTCGTCATGCGCGACGGTGCCTGCTACCTCGCAAACGGCAGCAGCCTCGCCGGTTCCATCGCTACGCTTGACAGCGTAGTCAAGAACGTCTTTGACTGGGGCATCGTCACCGCCGAGCAGGCCATCCGCATGGCAACCGAGGTCCCGGCTCGCTCCGCCCACATCGACGACGTCTGCGGTGCCATCGCGCCGGGTCGCACTGCCGACTTCGTGGCGCTCGATTCCGACCTCACGCTCTCCGCGACGTATATGGCGGGCAAGCTCGTGGAGTAGCCCCACGCAGGTCAAAGTAGGCCCTGCAGAGAAGAGCGCCTCCCCGTGTCCTTGGGCACGGGGAGGCGCTCATTCACTCTTCTTCGTAGGCGCCGGGGCCAGTGGCCCCGGGCGTGTTTGTTAATGGCGGTCGATGAAGCCGAAGATGGTTCCGTAGTAGAGCTCGGGGTCGGCCATGGCGGCGCAGCAGTGGCCGGCGGAGGGGACCTGCAGGAGCTCGTGGTCTATGCCGGCGGCCGTCGCGGCCTCGTCAAGACGCACGGCGTTGTAGGGAGCGACCAGCTGGTCGTCCGCACCGTGGATGATGAGGACGGGAGCCTGCGCGTGCGCGATGGCTGCGACGGCGCTGGGCTCGGCGATGTCGTAGCCGCCCTTGCGAGAGCGCAAGATGAGCCGGACCACGTCCAGGAGCGGGTGCGCCGGAAGCGCCTTGCCGTTTGCCCCGAGAGTACCCATGGCGTGGATGGCCTCATTCCAGAAGTCGGCGAAGGCCGAGTCGCTGACAACGGCCTTGACCTGCTGCGGAAGGTCCTTCTCGCCAGCTGCTTCGAGGGCCGCGGCGCCGCCCAGGGAGCTGCCCATAAGAACGATGCCGGAGCCCTCGTCGGATCGCTCGGCGAGCCAACGGCACCACTGGACGAGGTCGCGGCGCTCGAGGTGGCCGCCACCGATGACGGTCCCGCCGGAGTCGCCTTGCGCGCGCATGTCGATGAAGAGCAGGTTGTAGCCCCTCTCGGCAAAGTGGCGAGCAATCCCGAGGCCGTTCTTCCAGCCGCCGCCAAAGCCGTGGGCGTAGATGAGCCAGTTCGCGGATCTGGGGTTCGACTCGAGGAGGTGCCCCACGAGGCGAAGGCCGTCCTCGGAGGTGATGCTCACCTCATCGAAGCTCGTGCGGACGTCGTCGAACCAGGCCTTCGTTGCCGCGGACTCGGTCTTGCGGTTGGCCTCGGCCACCGCGAGCTCGGGCTTGCTCAGAGCTTTGTTCGCGATGGCGAACGCCTTCTCGGCCTCGGGCCCAAAGCTCTCTGCGGAGGCCTGGGGAAAGAAGGCGCCCCTCGTGCCGTCCATGAACTGGGTCACGACGTTGTTTGCCATGGCAATGATGGCCAGGCAGGGGACGATGCCAAAGACGATGAGGCCGATGCCTACCGCGACCTGGCCCGAGGATATGCAGAACGCGCCGGCGGCAACGAGGCACGCCGTGAAGCCGGCGAGGCTTGCTACGCTCGACCAGCTCGCTTTTTCGACGGGCGTCTTCCCGGCGTTCTTTATGCGGTCCTCGTAGAGCCTGGAGCTCTTCTCCACGGGTTTCCTGCCAAATGGCCTCCCGATGGGCATGGTGGGTCCTCTCGTCGGGGATTAATAAGCAAACTATTAGTATACCCTCGGGCCGCGGCGGTCGAGGGGTGGTCGCGGTCACCGGGCGTCCTTGGCTGGCTAGCGAACAAAATAACGGACGCCCTTCTCGCCAGCTGCGCAAACGCAGGCGAGAAGGGCGTCCTGGTCGTTATTTTGTACGCTAATGCAAGTGCTGGCTCCAATGGCAGGCTGCCGTCCGCGTGGCCGCTCCTACCACACCGTCATGGGCCAGTCCTGGGCGGCGGCGCAGATGGTGAGGTGGCCGTCGGGCGTGCGGGCCTCGGTGAAGGCGTCATTTGCGGCGGCAGCCCCCACGGCCTCGGCCAGCGTGCGCACGCAGGTGCTCGGGCGGTTGTTCTCTTGCGAGAGGTGCATGGCAACCACGGTCTCCGTGTCCTCGCCCACGAGCTGCGTCAGCGCCTGGGCCGCCTGCGCGTTGGAGAGGTGGCCGCAAGCGCCGCCTACGCGCGCCTTGAGGTAGGCGGGGTAGGGGCCGCTTGCCAGCATGCGCTCGTCGTGGTTGGATTCCAGCGCCAGGATGCGCACGCCGTGGAGCGCCTCCAGGGCCTCTTTGCCCAGGTGGCCGGTGTCGGTGCAGTAGCCCAGGGCGTCGTCTTCAGTCTCAAAGCGGAAGCCCATGGGGTCGGGCACGTCGTGGTAGGTGGGAAAGGCCTGCACGCGCATGCCGGCCACCTCAAAGGCGTCCGAGTGCCCCACCAGCTCAAACGGAAGCTCGGCGAGGTACTTGCGGGCGCCCACGGTGCCCGCCGTGGCAATGAGCCGCCCGTCAAAGTGGTTGCAGAAGACGGAGAGGCCCGCCACGTGGTCGGAGTGGTCGTGCGTGAGCACCACCGCCTGGACGCGGCCCATGTCGACGCCCAGCTCCGCCGCCCGCTGCATGAGGGCGCGGCGAGAAATGCCGCAGTCCACCAGGACCGAACCCTCGGGCCCCTCCACCACGGCGGCGTTTCCCTTGGAGCCGCTGGCAAGGACGTGCAGGTGAATCTGTGGGGTCATGGGGGACTTCCGACCTTTCTGCCCGGCGGGCGCGGTTGCCGTACACTCAAGAGGTGCCCCTTGGGCGGGGCGCGGCCGCGGGGCTGCGCACTTCCTGCCAGGGGCACGCAAACAGGTTACACGTAGGGGAGGACAAGATGCCGAGCGTTTCTAGGCGCTACCCGGCGGGGGGCAGCCGCTTTGAGCGACCGAGCGCCCGCGTTGACCAGGGGCTGCGCGCCCCCGTGGTGCTCATGGTCTCCGGTGGCGCGGACTCCACGGCGCTGCTGGTGCTGGCCGCCACCTCCTCCCTGGACATTGACGACGGCCGTGGCTCCGCCCGCATTGCCCGCGAGCGCCTGCACGTCCTGCACGTCAACCACCAGCTGCGCGGCATTGACGCCGAGGAGGACGAGGAGTTTGTCCGCGGGCTGGCGGACCGCTACGGCATTCCCTGCACCGTCTGCCGCGCGGACGTGGCGGCGCTTGCCGCCCAGACGGACGGCAACGTCGAGAACGCCGGCCGCGAGCTGCGCTACCGCGAGGCAAACCGCCTGGCAAACGCCCTCTCCGCGGAGTTTGGCACGCCCCGCTCCGCCGCGCGCATCCTGACCGCCCACACGGCCGACGACCGCGCGGAGACCTTCTTCATGAATGCCATCCGCGGCACGGGCGCCTCCGGCCTCTCGTCCATTCCGCGGCGGCGCAACCGCATCGTGCGGCCGCTGCTGGACCGCACCCACGAGGACCTCTGCGACCTCCTGCGCATGCGCGGCATCATCTGGCGAGAAGACCAGACCAACTCCGACACCCGCTACCTGCGCTCCTTTGTGCGCCATGAGGTCATGCCCCGTGTGAGGGCCAGGAACCCCCGCGTCACGGCGAGCCTGGCCAACACCTGCGACATCCTCTCGGAGGAGGACGCCTACCTCACCGCGGTCTCTTCCCGCACGCTGCGCGAGCTAACGCGCCGCAGCTCGGAGGGGGTGCTCACGCTAGACGCGGCCCGTCTGGCGGCATGCGAGGTGGCCATTGCCCGTCGTGCGGTGCGCCAGGCCATCCTGCTGGTGTGCCCGGACGCGCGCCTTGAGGCTCGCCACGTGGCCGGGGTCCTCGAGGTGGTCTCTGCGGGGACGGGGTCGCTCACCATCCCCATGGGCGTGGACGCCCGTGTGGAGCACGGCCTGCTCACGCTGAGGGCCCGCGGGGCCGCGCCGGTGCCGGAGTCCGGCTGGCTGGACGTCCCCGGCCGCATGGCGCTGCCGGACGGCCGCGTGGTTGCGGCGCGCCTGCTGCCTGCGCCCGAGGCCACGGACGTCCCCGCGCTGGCCCGAAGCCACGGGCTTGAGTGGGAGGGCCAGTCGGTCCTGCTGGACGCGCAGGCCGCGGGCGTGGACGCCTCCCTGGGCGGCCGCCTCTGGGTGGACGTGCCGCACCCCGGCGACGTCATGTGCCCCCTGGGCATGCACGGGCAGAGCAAGAAGCTCTCGGACCTCATGGGCGAGGCGCACGTCCCGGTGGCGGAGCGGGCGGCCCAGCCCGTGGTGCACACCTCTCCCACCGGCTCGGTGGTGTGGGTGGCGGGCCTTCGCGCGGACGAGCGTATGCGCTGTACCCCGGCAACCAAACAGCTGCTAGAATTAAGAATCCTGCCCGCCTAGCGGACCGGTGTCCGACAGGCGCGGTATCCTAGGCACGCACGGCCGCCCAGGCGGCACGCAGAAACGCAGACCATCCCAGGAAGGGGACCTCATGGAGGCACTGCACCCGGACGTTTCCGAAGTCATTCTGAGCGAGGAGGACATCAAGTCCATCGTCAGCCGCATGGGTGCTGAGATCACGCGTGACTACAAGGACAAGAACCCCCTGCTGGTCACCGTCCTCAAGGGTGCCGTCATCTTCACGGCAGACATCATGCGCGCAATCGACTGCCCGGTGGCCGTGGACTTCATGGCCGTCTCCAGCTACGGCGACGGCGTGAAGAGCTCCGGCGTGGTTCGCATCCTCAAGGACCTGGACGCCAAGATCGAGGGGCGCGACGTCCTCATCGTGGAGGACATCCTCGACTCTGGCATTACGCTGTCCTATCTCATCAAGATGCTCGAGTCCCGCAATCCCAAGTCCGTCAAGGTGGCCGCCTTCCTGGTGAAGGACGTCGAGGGCAAGAAGCCCGCCGTCCACCCGGAGTACGTGGGTACCCACGTGCCCGACGCCTTCATCGTTGGCTATGGCCTGGACTACGCGGAGCGCTACCGCAACCTTCCCTACATCGGAGTGCTCAAGCCTGAGGTCTACAGCTAACAGACACCACGACCCGCTCCGGCGGGTCGTTTGCTTACCTGGGCCTTCCGGCGAGAGGCACTTCTCGCCTGGCGGGCCGTCGCAATCACGTGCAGCAAGGAGCTCCACCAGTGTCAGACAAGAACGACAGCAAGCTTCCCAACATCCCGGGCGGCGAGGGCCCCAAGGACCCGCGCGTCAACGCCATCACGGCCATCCTGCTTCTGGCCGTGCTGGGCTACCTCGTCTTTGGCATGGGATCCAACCCCTTTGCCGCCAGCGGTACGGACACCCTAGCCACCAGCGACTTCGTAGCCGCCGTCAAGGACGACCGCGTGAAGGACGTGACCTTCAAGTACGCCGACGGCAGCCTCACGGGCACCTACTGGGCAAACGGCTCCGACAAGGACTCCTCCTCGGCGCTCAAGAGCTTCAAGAGCGTCTACGTGGGCGCGGACTCCCTGGCGGAGCTCATGGCCGACCACCCCGGCACCACCTACCGCATTGACACCAGCTCCGATGAGGTACTGCAGACGCTGCTCTTCTCGGTGCTGCCCACCGTCATCATGCTGGTGGTCTTCATCTACTTCATGCGCCGCATGGGCAGCCAGAACGGCCAGACCATGTCCTTTGGCAAGACCAAGGCGCTGACAGCCGAGGGCGAGCGCCCCAAGGTCAAGTTCTCTGACGTCGCGGGCATCGACGAGGCCGTGGAGGAGCTCCAGGAGGTTCGCGACTTCCTCTCCGAGCCCGAGCGCTATCGCAAGATGGGCGCCAAGATCCCGCATGGCGTCCTTCTGGTGGGCCCTCCGGGAACGGGCAAGACCCTGCTGGCCAAGGCCGTGGCCGGCGAGGCAGGCGTGCCGTTCTTCTCCATCAGCGGCTCTGACTTTGTGGAGATGTTCGTGGGCGTGGGAGCCTCCCGCGTGCGCGACCTCTTCAAGCAGGCCAAGGAGGCCGCCCCCTGCATCATCTTCATCGACGAGATCGACGCCGTGGGACGCCAGCGCGGGGCCGGCCTGGGCGGCGGCCACGACGAGCGCGAGCAGACGCTTAACCAGCTGCTGGTAGAGATGGACGGCTTTGAGGACAACTCCGCCGTCATCCTCATTGCCGCCACCAACCGCCCGGACATCCTGGACCCGGCCCTGCTGCGCCCGGGCCGCTTTGACCGTCGCGTTACGGTGGACCGCCCCGACGTCTCTGGCCGCCAGAAGATCCTGGGGGTCCACGCGGCCAACAAGCCGCTGGCCTCCGACGTCGACCTTGAGCGCATTGCCAAGATCACCCCGGGCTTCACGGGTGCCGACCTGGCAAACCTCATGAACGAGAGCGCCCTTCTGGCCGCGCGCAGGCGCAAGGAGAAGGTCGGGCGCGACGAGGTGGAGGAGGCCATGGAGCGCGTCATGGCCGGCCCGGAGCGCAAGAGCCGCGTGATGAGCCAGAAGGAGCGCGAGGTCATCGCCTTCCACGAGAGCGGCCACGCCCTGGTGGGCCACGTGCTGGAGAACTCCGACCCCATCCACAAGATCTCGATCATCGCTCGCGGCCAGGCGCTTGGCTACACCATGCAGGTGCCGGAGCAGGACCACTTCCTGAGCTCGCGCGACGAGATGCTGGACCAGATCGCGGTGCTGCTGGGCGGCCGCACAGCCGAGGAGCTCTTCTGCGGTGACATCACCACCGGCGCAAGCAACGACCTCGAGCGTGCCACCAAGATCGCGCGCGAGATGGTCACCCGCTACGGCATGAGCGAGGAGCTGGGCACCCAGGTCTTTGGCGAGGCCCAGCACGAGGTCTTCCTGGGCCGCGACTACGCCCAGAAGAACGACTACTCCGCCGAGACCGCAAAGCGCATCGATGACGAGATCGAGCGCATCATGCGCGAGGCGCATGACCGCGCGCGCGAGGTGCTCTCTGCCCGCGGCGACCAGATGCGCACCATGGCCGAGGTGCTCCTTGACCGCGAGACCGTGGAGGGCCCGGCCGTGAACGCCCTTCTCGACGGCACCTGGGACCAGTACGTGGCCGAGCACCCGGAGGAGGGCGGCAAGCCCAAGACGGCTCCCGGCCAGATTGACGAGGACCTCGTCGCCGAGGCCGCCGCAGCCGCTGCCGAGCGCGAGAGCCAGTAAACGGGGACGTTGTTGGTTACCAGGTAAAAGGGACACCCCTTGCATTCCAGAGGCCCCGCGGGTACGCCGCCCGTGGGGCTCTTTGTTGCCCGTGCTGGTGGCATTTGGGTCTTGGTTTCTACAACATTCGGATTTTGGTATCTGAGCGATTCGGATTCTGGTATATATTTGATTCGGGTTTTGGTATAACCAAGGGTGAAGAACCGTGCGATGGGGGGTAAGCGTGTCGAACGGGAAGACCATTGGGGTGCCCAGACCGGCTGCATATACGCCAAGAATCGTCGACAGACAAATAGAGAAGTACCTCGGTCTGTTTGGTGCCGTTGAGGTGTCGGGCGCCAAGTGGTGTGGCAAGACCTGGTCTTCCCTTGCGCACGCGGCGTCCGTGACCTACGTCGATAGGGGCGCTAACCTGCAGATTATTCAGGCGGACCCTGCCTATGCCCTTGCGGGCGACCGTCCACATGTCATCGACGAGTGGCAGCGCGTCCCGGCCATTTGGGACACGGTGAGACACGCCTCAGACGAGCTGGGGGAAGCGAAAGGGGCTTGGATACTGACGGGCTCCTCGACTCCAAATAAAGACAAGACGGCTCACAGCGGCGCCGGGCGCATTGGACGAGTCAGGATGCATCCCATGACGCTTGCCGAGACTGGGGAGTCGAGCGGCCGAGTCAGTCTTGCGGGCCTCTTCCGCGGCGAGTTTGAGCCATGCCAGTGCGATAACGGCATTGAGTCCTTGGCAAGGCTTGCTGTCCGCGGCGGTTGGCCTGCAGAGCGCACAGCTCAGCCAGGGGATGCGCAGATTGTCCTCAGGGACTACATGGAGTCCATCTTTATCCAGAGCATTCCACGCCTGGGCGGAAACGAGAGCACGGCGCGGCGGCTTGCGCTGTCGCTAGCCCGTAATCTCGGCCAGTCCACCAAGGCAGATACGCTCATCCGGGATACCTACGCGTTGGGTTCAGCCGAAACGACTTCGGAGAGCCAGCGCAAGGAGGTGGCCGGTCTCCTGGATATATTCACGCGCCTCTTCCTTGTTGATGAGGTGCCGGGCTGGGTCCCGGCATCTCGTTCGCCCAAGCGCATGCGGGTCAAGCCAAAGCGATACTTTGCTGATCCGTCCCTTCCGGTTGCACTTCTCGGTTTGTCCTGTGAGGCACTTCTGCAGGATTGGCAGAGCTTCGGCCTTGTATTTGAGAACCTTGTTATGCGTGACCTCGACGTCTATTCCCGTGCACTGGACTTTGGCATGTCCTCTCCGCTGCGCTACTACCGTGATGATTCCGACCTTGAAGCCGACGCAATCATTGAGAGGCCCGATGGAAACTGGGCTGCCATCGAGATCAAGGTGAGCCTCGATAAGGTCGACGAGGCCGCGTCGCAGCTTTTGAGGATTCGGAAAAAGGTCTGTGGAAGCGCCGTCGCGCGAGTGAGGGAACCGGCGTTCCTGGCTGTGGTAACTGGCATGGGCGAGGTGGCATATCGCCGCTCCGACGGCGTATATGTGATTCCGATTCGCGCGTTGGGGGCATAGCGCGCCCGTCTGGTCGGAGGCTCTCCTTGCCAGGCAACTTGTGTCGGGTGGGTTGCGCGCCCGCTGGCGTGGGCGCCTGCTGCGCGACGCACGCCTACAATTGGCCCATCAGGCCATCAGAACGGAGCACCCATGACCATCAACGAGAAGAGCTACGCCT
Organism: Paratractidigestivibacter faecalis; assembly: GCF_003416765.1. Lineage (NCBI taxonomy): Bacteria > Bacillati > Actinomycetota > Coriobacteriia > Coriobacteriales > Atopobiaceae > Paratractidigestivibacter > Paratractidigestivibacter faecalis. Next base: position 2,055,868 of record NZ_QSNG01000001.1, read on the forward strand.
ACGGCGCGCAGAAGTCCTCCATCCGCGAGATCGCCGCCTACGGCAGCGCCCGCAAGGCCCAGATCGGCGCGGAGAACGTCTTTGACTTCGGCCTGGGCAACCCCTCCATCCCGGCGCCGGAGTCCGTGCGCTCCTCCATCGCCCGCGCGCTGGAGCTGCCGCCCACGCAGCTGCACGGCTACACGCCGGCCCCCGGCCTGCCCGCCGCTCGCGAGGCCGTGGCCGCGAGCCTCAACCGCCGCTTTGGCACCAGCTACGCCGCCGGTGACGTCTACCTCACCTGCGGTGCCGCCGCCTCGCTCTCCATCAGCTTCCACACGACGGTGAACGTGGGCGACGAGGTCATTGTGATCGCGCCGTACTTCCCCGAGTACCGCGTGTGGATCGAGACCGCCGGCGCGACCTGCGTCGAGGTCATGGCAGACCCCGAAACGTTCCAGATTGACGTTGCCGCCGTTGCGGCCGCCATCACGGCCAAGACCAAGGCCATCGTCATTAACTCGCCGAACAACCCCGTCGGCTCCGTTTACGCCGAGCAGAACCTCCGCGACCTCGCCGCTGCGCTCGCCGCCGCCGAGGAGCGCCTGGGCACGCAGATCTACCTCGTGGCCGACGAACCCTACCGCGAGATTACCTACGGCGCCGAGGTGCCCTGGGTGCCCGCCATCTACGACCGCACCATCGTCTGCTACTCCTACTCAAAGAGCCTCAGCCTGCCGGGCGAGCGCATCGGCTGGGTGCTCGTGCCCAACACGAACCCTGACCACGACAAGCTTGTGCTCGCGGTCGCCGGTGCTGGCCGCAAGCTGGGCTTCGTCTGCGCCCCGGCCATTTTCCAGCGCGTGGTGATCGACTGCGTGGATGAGCCCACTGACGTGGAGGCCTACGCCGAGAACCGCCGCGCCCTCACCGAGGGGCTCTCGGCGCTCGGCTACGAGTTCGTCGAGCCGCAGGGGGCGTTCTACCTGTGGGTTAAGGCGCTCGAGCCTGACGCCAACGCGTTCTTCGAGCGTGCCAAGGCCCTTGAGCTGCTGCCCGTCCCGTCCGACAGCTTTGGCTGCCCCGGCTGGGTCCGCGTTGGCTACTGCGTGAGCAAGGAGACCATCGTCAACTCCATGTCCGCCTGGAAGAAGCTCGCTGAGAGTTACGAGTAGACGAGAAGCGCCACAAGGCCGAACGTTTGGCGCCCCAGGTGCGAGGCCATGCCTTCGCACCTGGGGTGCTTTTCTCGCCGGCGCTCGTGCCTGGTGGACGTTTCTCGCAGGTGCGATAGCGCCTGCCGCCCGCGGCTACAATGAAGTCGAGAAGCAACGAGCCCCCAGGAGGCGCACCACCCATGATTCGCATCAGCTGCGACGTCCACACGCACACGCTGGCCTCTCGCCATGCGTACTCCACCATCGAGGAGAACGTCCGAGCGGCGGCAGACCAGAACTTCGAGCTTCTGGGTTCCACTGACCACTTCTCGGACATGCTCTATCCCGACCAGGACGTCAGGAACTTCCAGTTCTTCCTCAACGTGAAGGCCTGGCCGCGCCAGTGGCACGGCGTCATGGTTCTGCATGGCTGCGAGGCGGACATCGTGGACGGCCAGGGCAACCTCTTCGGGCATAACATCACCGTTGACCACGAGATCAACGGCCAGGCGCTCCATGGCGCAACCACGCTAAAGAAACGCGTCTTCCGCAACTGCGACTACGTCATCGCGAGCATCCACCGCAAGGACTTTACCAACGACCAGACCCCCGCGCAGAACGCCCAGATGTACATCAACGCGCTGCAGGACAAGAAGGTGCTCATCCTCGGGCACCTCGGCCGTTCCGGCGTGGACTTCGAGCTTGACCCGGTACTCAAGGCAGCGCGCGACCTCGGCAAGCTCGTGGAGCTCAACGAGGCCAGCCTCACGAGCTCCGAGAAGCGCGACAAGTCCCTCCTGCCCTGCCACCACATTGCCGAGCGCTGTGCCGAGCTGGGTGTCCAGGTCTCCTTTGGCAGCGACTCCCATGTCAGCGCTGGAATCGCGCGCTGCGAGGGCGTCGGCTCCCTTCTGGAGGAGCTCGACTTCCCCGAGGAGCTCGTGGCCTGCCGCAGCAAGGAGGCCTTCCTGGCCGCGGCCCGCGCCGCGCTGCCGGAATTCTCGCTCTAGGGTCGTTGCCACGCCTGCCGTCGCCGGACGCCCGCGCCCTACAGCTCTATGGTCAGCTCCACGGGGCAGTGGTCGCTGCCAAAGACCTCCGGCAGGATGCTCGCGCCGGTCACGCGGTCCGCGATGCCATCGCTCACCAGGAAGTAGTCAATGCGCCAGCCCGCGTTCTTCTCGCGGGCGTGGAAGCGGTAGCTCCACCAGCTGTATGCGCCGGCCAGGTCCGGATGGCGAGCGCGGAACGTGTCGGTGAACCCGGCGTCAAGAAGCGCCGAGAAGCTCGCGCGCTCCTCGTCGGAGAATCCGGCGTTGCCGCGGTTGGGGCCGGGGTTCTTGAGGTCTATCTCCTCGTGGGCGACGTTGAAGTCTCCGCAGGTCACAACCGGCTTCTGCCCTGCCAGCTCGCAAAGGAACTCCCGGTAGCGCGCGTCCCACTCAAGACGCTCGTCAATGCGGGCCAGGCCGTTCTTGGCGTTGGGCGTGTAGACGTTCACAAACCAGTACCGGTCAAACTCCAGCGCGCAGACGCGCCCCTCGTCATCAGCCACCGGGCAGCTTATCTGCCGCACCACCCGCAGCGGCTCCTGGCGAGAGAAGACCGCCGTCCCGGAGTAGCCCTTGCGCTCTGCGTAGTTCCACGTTTGATAATAACCCGGCAGGTCGAGCTCCAGCTGGCCCTCCTGGAGCTTGGTCTCCTGCAGGGCAAAGACATCGGCGTCCAGCTGGCCAAAGATCTGCTCGAAGCCGGGGTCCTTCTTCATCACGGCGCGCAGTCCGTTGACGTTCCAAGAAACAAGTCGCAGCTCGCGGGCGGTAGACATGGGGCTCCTCACACGCGTGGGTCCAACGGGGCAATGGCCCCCAGTGTAGCGCGCCCGGCGAGAAGCGCGTTCTTCTCGCCGGGCGCAGCCGGGCCTATGCGATGGTGATGTAGCCGTCCCAGCCGTCGGGAGGCTGCGGCCCGCCGTCGGCGGAGCCAAACAGGAACTCGCGCCACCTCGGAAGCTCACGGATGCCCTGCGCGCGCCCGGCCTCAAACTGGGCGTTGAGCAGCGTCGCGTTGGTGGTGCCGGAAGAGACCATCATCTGCTCGGGCCACACCACGTAGACGCTACCCTCGTCGGCCAGCCGCTCGATGCGCTCCAGCTCCTCGTTGTACCGCTCCCACCTGGTCAGAAGCGCGTTCAGCAGGTAGGGGTAGTCTCCGGCCATGCGCTCGTAGGCGCGCTGCTCGGTGGCGGTTGGGGCCTGCTTGCGGTAGCCGCGCGGGCGCGTGGCCACAAAGAAGGTCCTCTTGTAGCCGTCCTTCTCGGCCATGCAGACGGGAAGGCCCGCGCCCTCGCCCAGGCCCCCGTCGTACAGCACGTGTCCGTCCACGGGGCGCGGGCGCATGGCGCCCGGCAGCGTGGAGCTGGCGCGCACGATGTCCATGAGGCGAACGCGGTCCGTCATGCCCTCCTTGCCAAACCGCAGCGTGCAGCCGGTGTCTCGCTGGAAGGCCTGGATGCGCACGTCGGCAGGGTTTGCCATGAAGGTCTCGTAGTCAAACGGCAGCGTGCCCAGGGTGACGGCGTCCTCGTAGAGCGCGTCCGCGTCAAAGTAGCCGTGCCCGCGCGCAAGGGAGCGCAGGCCCGTGGCCTCGCGGGCGGCCTCGTGCATCATGAAGGCCTCGCGCACGCGGAACTTGTCGTCAGACACGTAGTCCACGGTGTTGGAGGACCCTGCGGAGACGCCGCAGACGTAGCCAAAGCGAATGCCCACGTCCATGAGGACGGTGGCGATTCCCGCCGAGAAGGTCTCCCTGTACCCGCCGCCCTCAAAGGCGAGGGCGCAGTCGCAGACGTTGGGCGTGAGGTCTCTCATGTGGTCTCCCGTGTTTGGGCGCCCAGGGGGGCGCGGTTCAACGCAAGAGTTATTACCCCTTTTTCTGACGCTGATTCAAATGCCCTGTCTGCCGCCTCGCCCCGCACGACCTATACTTCCGGCAGCAGCCTAAGAGGGGAGAAGCGCATGGCAAAGGTGATTTCGGACGCCGCGCAGGCCGCGGCCGAGCTTTCCGCGGCGGTGGGCCAGGCAAAGTCGATGGTCTTCTTCGGCGGGGCGGGGGTCTCCACGGCCTCGGGCATCCCGGACTTCCGCAGCGAGGACGGCCTCTACTACCAGCACTTCAAGTACCCGCCCGAGGAGATGCTCTCCCACGACTTCTATGTCACGCACACCGAGGAGTTCTTTGACTTCTACCGCACGCGCATGATTGCCCTTGGCGCCAAGCCCAACCAGGCCCACCTCAAGCTGGCCGAGCTGGAGCGCGCGGGCAAGCTCGCGGCCGTGGTGACGCAGAACATCGACGGGCTCCACCAGGCCGCCGGCTCCAAGAACGTGCTGGAGCTCCACGGCTCGGTGCACCGCAATGTCTGCCAGCGCTGCGGCCGCGTCTACTCTGCCGAGTGGATCATGGGTACGGAGGGCGTGCCGCGCTGCCCGGAGTGCGGCGGAGCCATCAAGCCGGATGTGGTCCTGTACGGGGAGAGCCTGGACGAGCGCGCGCTTCTCGCCTCCGTGAAGGCAATCGAGTCGGCCGACCTGCTGATCATCGGCGGGACGTCCCTGGTGGTGTACCCGGCGGCCGGGCTGGTCAACTACTTCAATGGCTCCAGGCTGGTCATTGTCAACAGGCAGCCCACGCCCCAGGACGCCAGCGCTGACCTCGTGTGCGCCTGCGACATTGCCAAGGCGTTTGACTTCTAGGCAGCCCGGGCCGACTTCTAGTGTCTGTCTGACGTTTGCGGGGTGCCTGTCCGTGCCGGGTACAATGGTGGTTTGAATCACCCGGCCTGGAAAGGTTTGACCATGCTCAGAGAGAACTACGGCACCTGGCGCTGCGGCAGGCACGAGATCGGCCTGGCCCGCCCGCGCATCATGGGAATCCTCAACGTCACGCCTGACTCGTTCTCTGACGGCGGCAAGAACCTTGACCCGGAGGCGGCCATCCAGCGGGGCCTCCAGATGCTGGACGAGGGCGCCGACATCATCGACGTCGGCGGCGAGTCCACGCGTCCGGGCCACCGGCCCGTCTCGCCCAAGGAGGAGGCCGAGCGCATTATCCCCGTGGTGAGGGGGCTTGTGGCCGAGGGCGCCGTGGTCTCCGTCGACACGCGCCACGCCGAGGTGGCGCAGCTCTGCGCCCGCCTGGGCGCCTCCATCATCAACGACGTGACCGGCTTCACCGACCCGGCCATGGTGCAGGTTGCCGCCGAGACGGACTGCGGCCTCGTGGTCATGCACTGGGACCAGGGCGGCCTGGGCACGCACGCCCCTCGCCGCCAGGTGGTGCTGGACGAGAGCCGCCCTGCGCGCCCGGAGCAGCCCCGTCCAACCGTGAGCTCGCACCGCTTCACCCTGCCTGACGAGGCGCCCATCATGCGCCAGGTCATGGGCTTTTTGGGCGACCAGGCCCGTACCCTCATGCGGGCGGGTGTCCAGCGCGAGCGCATCTGCATTGACCCTGGCCCCGGCTTCGATAAGTTCGCCGACGAGGACGTGGTCATCCAACGAGCCACTCGCTCAATGGTCTCTATGGGCTATCCCGTGCTCACGGCCGTGAGCCGCAAGAGGTTTGTGGGCGCGGTCTCCGGCGTCGAGGACGCGGCCGCGCGTGATGCCGCCACCCAGGGCATCTGCATCTCCGCCGTGGCAAACGGGGCCCGCATCCTGCGCGTGCACGACGTGGCGGGCGCCGCCCAGGCCATCAACGCCTACTGGGCGGTGAGCCACAAGGACTCCCGCCAGGGCTTTGTGAGCCTGGGCTCCAACGTGGGCGACCGCCTGGGCAACCTCGCCCGGGCCACGCAGCTCATCGACGAGATTCCCCTTACCTGCGTCGCCGCCGTCAGCCACGCCTACGACACGGAGCCCGCCTACGGCATAGCCACCTCCGTGGCCAACTGCGTGGTGGAGATCCGCACGGAGCTCCACCCGCTGGTGCTCATCGACAAGCTGCTTGAGGTGGAGAAGAGCCTGGGCCGTCGTCGCGCCGATGCCAAGACGCGCGACCCCAAGAAGCCCGGCACGGCCGCCCGCACCATCGACTGCGACCTCATGTGGGTCGAGGGGGAGTCCCACCAGGGCGTCAAGCTGACGCTGCCGCACCCCCGCCTGGGCGAGCGCGACTACGTCATCGTGCCCATGGAGGACCTCATGCACGACCCGGTGCGCTTCCTCACCCATGGGGGCGTCACCGTCCTTCCGCGCGAGCAGCGCGTCGGCGCCGTCACGTCCGACCTTGGCCCCATTGTCTGGGAGTAAGAGGAGTTACTTGCATGTCTGATTTTATCGACATCGTTGAGCAGGCCCGCGCCGGGGCCCCTGCCGGCCAGAGGAACGTTCAGCTTGACGCAGACACGCTGCTGGTGGAGCTGGTCGTGCGGCCCGCGGTGGGCATGGCCTTCCTGACGGGCGCGCCCTATGCGGCGGCGCTTGGCGTGGCGGACGCCCTGGCTGGCCTGGGGGCCACCGGGATCGGCGTCGCCTGGCCGCACGACGTCTGCGGTCCCGATGGCGTCATGGCGACGGTCCGCACCACGGCTGGCTACGGCGAGGGCATGTTCGTCGTCTGCCACGTGGCCCTTGCCGGCGTGACGCCGCAGACGGCCGACGCCCTGGCGGGCGCCGTGGCCGAGGGCGTGCTTGCCCGCGTTGACCAGTGGGCGGAGGGCATCTCCCAGGCCGGACGCGCGGCAACGCCCCTCGGTCCCATCCTCAACGAGCTCTTTGACCGCATGCCGCTCATGGGCAAGCCGGCCGAGGTGGTCTATCCCAACGGCAAGGTGGCCATGAGGGGCACCCTGGTGGGCATGGACGTCTGGGGCCGCGCCACCATCAGAAACGAGTTCGGCCGAGACCTGGACATTGCCCCGGAGCACGCGAGCATTCGCGCCGCCGCCGAGTAGGGGAGGGCGCCCTACGCGCCGCCGTGCTGCTGAAGCCAGATCTCACGGATGCCGCGCAGGGTCAGCGTGGGGTCCACGGCGTCAAAGAGGTCCGTCGCGCGGCTGACGGTGCGGGCCAGGCCGCCGGTGCCAATGACCTTTGCCTGCTCGATGCCCAGCTCCGCCTTCATGCGCGAGACGAGGCCCTCGGCCTGGGCCGCGGCGCCAATCACCAGGCCGGACTGCATGGCGGTCTCCGTGGTGTCCCCCAGCGCGTGCTCGGGCGCCTCCACGGGGATGCTGGCCAGCTTTGCGGCCTTGCTGAACAGCGCGTTTGCAGAGAGCATCAGGCCGGGCGAGATGGCTCCGCCGCGGTAGGCGCCGCGGCCGTCCACCACGTCGATGTTGGTGGCCGTGCCAAAGTCCACCACGATGACGGGCGAGCCGTAGGCGTTCCTGGCGGCTATGGCGTTGGCGATGCGGTCCGCGCCCACGGTGCGGGGGTTGGGCATGTCGATGGGCATGCCGTAGTCGTGCGTCGCGTTGACCAGCAGCGGGCTTCTGCCCAGCAGGTCTCCCAGGCAGCGCCACCAGGCGCGCGTCAGCGCGGGCACCACGCTGGCCACGGCCGCGGCAGAGACGTCTGCCAGCTCGTAGCCGTCCTTGAGGAAGTACGAGAACAGGCGCGCGTGCAGCATGTCGGAGGTGTCGCTGGCGTTGCTCGTCATGCGCCAGCCCTTGGCCAGCTGCCCCTCGTCGTCAAAGAGGCCGAGCGTGGACTGCGTGTTGCCGACGTCGATGGCAAGGAACATGGTGACCCTCCGTAGGTTGCTGGCGATGTGACCAGTATGGTGCAAGGCCGCACCCGCCCGCCCTGGCATTTTCAGACGAGACACGCGCGTTTCTCCACACTCGGACCACATGCTTTCTGATACACTCAGACAGCTTGACCGTCCTGGTCGGAACCAGGACACAAACCCCCGCTCTGGTCGGAACCAGGGCACGAGAAGAGGAGTCCTGCAATGAAGCAAGGTATCCACCCTAACTACGTGGAGTGCACCGTTCGCTGCACCTGCGGCAACACCTGGGTTACCCGCTCCACCAAGAGCGAGATGACCCTAGACCTGTGCGACAAGTGCCACCCGTTCTACACCGGCCAGCAGAAGCTCGTCGACACCGGCGGCCGCGTCCAGCGCTTTGCCGACAAGTTCGGTGGCGCCGCTGCCGCCCAGCTCAAGAAGGCCGAGGAGGCCAAGGCCGCCAAGGCCGCCAAGGCTGCTGAGGCCGAGGCCGCCCGCAAGGCCGCCGCTGAGGCCAAGGCTGCCGCCAAGGCCAAGCGTGCCGCCGAGTACGCCGCCAAGGCTGAGGCCGAGGCTGCCAAGGCTGCCGCCGCTGCCGAGGCTGAGGCTCCCGCCGAGGAGGCCCCTGCCGCCGAGGAGAACGCCGCCGAGTAGCGCGCGTCCCAACGCAACCAAGCGCAACGCAAAGGAGCCCCGCACCCATCCCGGTGCGGGGCTCCTTTTTTCTCCCTCAAATTGGGGACGTGTTCAAATTTGCGCAAAAAGGGGACAGGTTCGTCTCGTCGCACCATTACGTCGGCGCAGTCGGGCGAACCTGTCCCAACTTTGCGCAAAAAGGAACACGTCCCCAATTTGCGGGCTAGCTGACCTTGCGGAGAAGGTAGACGTCCGTGTAGGTGATGGTCTGGTCGTAGGGGATGAAGAGGAACGTCCCTTTGTGCGGGTAGGTGGTCTGGACGCGGGCCACGGCCTGCGTGGGGTCGCCGCCGGCGCCAAAGCCAAACGTCACGGTGACGGTACCGCCCACCTCCTCGGGAAGGGCCGCCACAAAGGCGAGGTCGGAGTCTACGTCGTCGTTGTGGCCCCCGTAGTAGTTGGCCACGAGCCTGACGTCGGCAAGGGCCTCATCGCCGTCGCACGCGGCGCTGTCGGCGGAGGGGTGCTCGTGGAAGTGCGCCAGGGCGGAGATGCTGCCGGTCAGACGCGCGCCCGCGTCCCCGTCGGCCGTCTCGGCCGCCTCGAAGGTGACGGAAAGCGGGCTCGCCCCGGCGCCCAGGCACTTGGCGCCATCGGTCTCCTGGCTCTGGAAGGTGCCCTCCCAGGTGCCCACCAGGGGCTGGAAGGTGCGCGTCTTGGCGTCGTCGTTGACCTCGACGGACTCCACCTCCCAGACGCCGTTGACCGGCCTGAAGGCAAAGTGCGCGGTGAGCCTGCAGGTGTAGGACTCAAAGCTGCTTGCCTTCACGCAGGTCAGAGACACCGTCTCGGTCTGGGCCTCCCCGTCAAAGTCCTCGGACTCCACGCTCACCTTGGCCCCGTCAAAGATCTGCGCCAGCGTGAGCTCGGTGCCGCCCGTGGAGCCGCCCGCGGTCTTTGCCGCCGCCTTGAGCGAGCGCTCGCCCTCGGCCAGAAGGTCGTCCAGGTTGGCCAGGACCTGCGTCCTCGGCACCCCGGCCACCGCCTCGTAGGAGACGCTGACGTCCGCCTCCCCGCCAATGCCCTGCCAGGTGGAACCTACCTTCGCGTAGGAGAGGATGGCCGTCTTGGTCGCCACCACGGAGCCGTTGCCAAACTTGGCGGTCACGTGCGCCTCGGCGTAGCCGGAGGCGCCAAACTGGGCCTGCGAGCTGTCGTTGGTCCGCACCACCCGGCGCTGGCTGTCAACCTTGACCTCGCTCATATATAGGTTGTCCTGGCTCCCAAAGACGCCCGGGGCGTACTCGGGCGCGCTCAGGCGGGCCCACGCGTCCTTCTCCACAAAGTCCGCCCCGGGGACGTTTCTGGCGTGGAGGGCGGCGGAGGCCAGTATGAAGACGCAGGCCACGAGGATGGCCCCAAAGGCCAGACATCCCCCCTTGTGGCGCTTGCACGCGGCGAGAAGATCGTCAAAGCTTGCGCGCAGGTAGCTGCCCGTGATGCCCGTTACGTCGCTCAGGTGCGGCCGCACGTGGGCGGCGGCGTCGTCGCGCGTGGCCTGCCCCTGTGCACGGCCAAGCTCCTCGGTCGGCGGCTCTGCGGGCAGCGGCCGCTCCAGGGTCTTCTCGTCTTCCTCGTGGCTCTTATCCATGTGGTTCCTCGCAAGATATGGACTGATGCCAATAGTTTGGCATAGCCCGGGGGCTTTGGGCGGGTATCATGGAACCCGTATGACACTATGAGCACAGGAGTCACCATGCGCGAGAGGCTAGAGAAGATCATCGCGGCCTACCAGGAGCTTGAGCAGAAGCTCATGGACCCGGCCGTCGTTTCAAACCCCAAGGAGTACGCCCGCCTTGCCAAGGAGCACGCCAGCCAGGGCGAGCTCGTGACCAAGGCCCGCGAGTACCTGCAGGCCCTCGATGACATCGAGGCCGCCAAGGAGATGCTGCACGAGGCCGCTGACGCGGACGAGAAGGCAATGCTCCAGGAGGACATCTCCGCCAACGAGGAGAAGCTCCCCGCCCTGGAGGAGGACATCAAGTTCCTTCTCATCCCGGCAGACCCCAATGACGAGAAGGACACCATCGTCGAGATTCGCGCCGGCGTCGGCGGCGACGAGGCGGGCATCTTCGCGGGAGACCTGTATAAGATGTACGAGCGCTTCGCGGCCTCCAAGGGCTGGAAGATCGAGGTGCTCTCCAGCTCCCCGTCCGACGCGGGCGGCTTCAAGACCATCGAGTTCAAGGTCACTGGCGAGCGCGTCTACTCCGTCATGAAGTACGAGTCCGGCGTCCACCGCGTCCAGCGCATCCCCAAGACCGAGGCCCAGGGCCGCATCCAGACCTCCACGGCAACCGTGGCCGTGCTGCCCGAGGCGGATGAGATCGACATCCACATCGAGCAGTCCGACCTGCGCATTGACACCTACTGCGCCTCCGGCCCCGGCGGTCAGTGCGTCAACACCACCTACTCCGCCGTGCGCATCACGCACCTGCCCACCAACACCGTGGTGCAGTCCCAGGACCAGCGCTCCCAGATCCAGAACCGCGAAGTCTGCATGCAGATGCTGCGTGCCCGCCTGTACGAGATGGAGCTCGAGAAGCAGCAGGCCGAGCAGGGCGCCGAGCGCCTCTCCCAGATCGGCCACGGCAACCGCTCCGAGAAGATCCGCACGTACAACCAGCCGCAGGACCGCGTGACCGACCACCGCATCGGCTTCAACAGCACCTACAACGGCGTACTTCTGGGCTCCAACCTCGCCGACGTCATCGACGCCCTCGCGGCCGCCGAGCGCGCCGAGAAGCTCGCCCAGGCCGTGTAGCCCTCGGCTCCAGAGATCTGTCCCCGCGCCCGTCGGCACCAGCCGGCGGGCGTCATGCCATCCGGGCCCGCCTGCCGGGCCGTCCCGTCAGAAAGGCCAGCCATGACGCAGCAAGAGCCCTGGACCGTCAAGCGAATCCTCGAGTGGACCTGTGGCTATCTGGGGCGTCGCGGCGACGAGCACCCGCGTCACTCGGCCGAGTGGCTGCTGTGCGACGCGACGGGCCTTTCTCGCGTGGAGCTCTACGTCAACTTCGACCGCCCCCTGGCGCCCGAGGAGCTCGACCGCATGCATGCCGGCATCGAGCGTCGCGCCGCTGGCGAGCCCCTCCAGTACGTCACGGGCGAGATGCCCTTCCGCCACATTGTCCTGCGCTGCGAGAAGGGCGTGCTCATCCCGCGCCCAGAGACCGAGGTCCTGGTGGACGCCGCGCTCGAGGGCGTCGACGCCGCCGCGCACGCCGCCGGCGGGCCCACGCGCGTGCTGGAGATTGGCACCGGCACCGGTTGCATCTCGCTCTCCGTTGCCTCCGAGCGCCCGGGCACCCGCGTCGTCGCCACGGACCTCTCGCCCGTCGCCGTCGACCTGGCAACCCGCAACCGCGAGGCCCTGGGGCTCGCGGACGCCGTGGACATCGTCCAGACCGACCTCGCGGCCGACGTGGACCCCGCCCTCATGGGCACGTTCTCCGTCTTGGTCTCCAATCCGCCCTACATTCCCACGGCCGTCCTGGCAAATGAGGTCCCGACCGAGGTCAAGGACAACGAGCCGGAGCTGGCGCTTGACGGCGGCGCAGATGGCCTCGATGTCTTCCGCCGCATCCTGGAGCTGGCGCCTCGCGCGCTCTGCCCCGGCGGCATGATGGCGCTCGAGCTCTTTGAGGGCCACCTCGACAAGGCGGCCGAGCTCACCCGCGCCGCAGGCGGCTGGGCCAGCGTGGAGGTCCGCGAGGACCTCACCCACCGCCCGCGCGTGCTTGTCGCCGTGAGGGAGGGGGAGCTGCCCGCCGCCTCCCCGGTCATCGCCCAGAAGGTGGTCAAGGTCAATCCAGCCGCCCCCGAGCCCGAGGTCGTCTCCCGCGCGGTGGAGGTTTTGCGCCGTGGCGGCGTCCTTGCGGTGCCCACCGACTCCGTCTACGGCCTGGCCTGCGCTGCCACCGCAGACAACCCCGCCCACCGCAAGATCTTCTCCATCAAGAGGCGCGAGCTCGCCCAGACCCTCCCGTGGTTCGTGAGCGGTGAGGACGGCCTTGGCTGCTGGGGCTCCGACGTACCCGACTACGCCCGTGACCTGGCCCGACGCTTCTGGCCGGGCGCCCTCACCCTCGTGGTCACGGCAGGCGAGAAGTGCCCGCCGGAGTACGTGCAGCCCGGCAGCCTCGGCCCCGACGGCCTGCGCGGGCCCGCGACCATCGCCCTGCGCGACCCGGCCTCCAAGGTAGTCGAGGCAATTCTCGCCGAGCTGGGCGAGCCCCTGGCGCAGACGAGTGCCAACCTCCACGGCTGCCCCGCGGCCACCTGCGCGGCCGAGCTCGCCCCTCAGATCCTTGCCGAGGCGGACCTCGTGCTTGACGCGGGCGCCGCGCCGCTGGCCGTGTCCTCGACCATCGTGGACTGCGCGGGGGCCTCGCCCCGCGTCCTGCGCGAGGGCGCCATTCCAGCGGCAGACGTCCTGTAACCCGAGGCCCCGTCCCCCGGGGTCCTGGGTCTTTATCGCTGCTTTATGCAGAGGCTGACTCGGGTTGCAGCGTGCTAACCTAAGTGCGACTGTGAACAAGCGCGAGCTAATTGCCGCACGAAGGGAAGGAACTCACATGCGCATTGCCGTTGCCTCCGACCACGCGGGCTTCATCCAGAAGGCCCCCATCATCGAGCACATCCGCTCCCTGGGCCACGAGGTCATCGACCTTGGCCCCGCCACGGACGACCGCGTCGACTACCCCGACTTTGGCGACAAGGTGGGCCGCATGGTGGCTCGCGGCGACGCCGACCGCGGCGTCGTCATCTGCGGCACTGGCCTGGGCATTGCCATGACCGCCGACAAGGTCCCCGGCATTCGCGCCACGGCAATCCAGACCGTGCAGTTTGCCGAGCTCTGCCGCGAGCACAACGACTGCAACGTCATCGGCCTCTCCGGCCGCTTCGTGCCGCTGGAGCTCAACGAGCAGATCGTCGACACCTTCCTCACCACCGAGTTCGGCGGTGGTCGCCACACCGGCCGCGTCCAGAAGATCATGCGCGAGGACGACCCCTCCTTCGAGGGCGTTCCCGTCGACTTTACCGGTCAGGAGTAGGCATGGACGCCCAGAGCGCCGCGTTTGACCCCAAGCGCTTTACGGTGGTTGACCACCCGCTGGTCCAGCACAAGCTCCACATCCTGCGAGACGAGCAGACCGGTACCAACCAGTTCCGCCAGCTCGTGACCGAGCTCGCCATCTTTGAGGGCTACGAGGCCATGAGGGACTTCCCCCTGGAGGACGTCGAGGTCAAGACCCCGCTCGAGACCGCCAGCTGCAAGCGCCTGGCCGGCAAGAAGGTCGCCGTCGTGCCCATCCTGCGCGCCGGCCTGGGCATGGTTGACGGCATCCTGCAGCTCGTCCCCTCCGCGCGCGTAGGCCACGTGGGTATGTTCCGCGACCCCGAGACCCACGAGCCGCACCCGTACTACTGCAAGCTCCCGTCCGACGTGGGGGAGCGCACCTGCCTGGTGGTCGACCCCATGCTGGCCACCGGCGGCTCGCTCGTCGCGGCCCTCAAGTACCTCCGAGAGGCCGGCGCCAAGGACATCCGCTGCCTCACGCTGGTCTCGGCGCCCGAGGGCGTCGCCACGGTGCTCGAGACAGACCCCGACGTCCGCCTCTACACCTGCTCGCTCGACCGCTGCCTCGACCAGAACGCCTACATCAGACCTGGCCTCGGCGATGCGGGCGACCGCATCTTCGGAACGTTCTAGGGCAGCGAGAAGCGCGCGCTTCTCGCTGCCCAGCCTCCTCAGGTCTCCGCTGAGGGGGCTTTTTGGAACCGTTTGGAGCACCAAGGATTGACAGCGTCCCGAATTGTGACGAAACGGAGCCATGGAGAAGGTTCTTGTTGATTTTTGACCCGCGTTCAATTACTGTACATGCGGTCAAAAGAGACACGCCCGGACGGGAGGTGCCCGGTGGACATAGCGCCCGAGGTCATGGCCGGAGTTCTGTGCGGTCTGGTCGGTTGCGCCGCCCCCGGATTTCTGTTTGAGCGTGCCTTGAAAAAGGGTACAAGGGTGAGCGTCGGCCTTGGGGTGGCCAGCATCCTGGCGTCGTTTCTGATGCTCTCCCTGGCCCTGCTCGCGGTGAGGGTCCTTGCCGCCGAGAAGGTCCTGCCCTTTGGCTGTGCGATGGTTGCGGCCTTCCTGCTCTTCTGGGCTGTGGAGGCCGTGAGGGGTTGGATGGCTGCCAACGGCAGGCTCTAGCCCGCCTGATAAGGAAAGGAAGCGCAAGTGAATCCTCTTGACGCCCTGAGCGGTGAGGTCGACGAGCTCGTCTCGAGCTTTACGTCTACGCCCATCGTGGGCAACCTGGACACCATTGGCTTCACCCAGTACTCGTTCTGGTTTGCCGTGGCCGTGGTGCTCATGCTCGTGCTGCTCTTTGCCTTCAAGAAGAAGCAGTCCGCGAGCCTCGTGCCGCAGGGCCGCTTCGTGAACGCCATGGAGTACCTGGTCGAGTTCGTGCGTGACGACATGTGCAAGGGCCTTCTGGGAGACACCTGGCGCAAGCACTTCCCGTTCATCGCCTCGCTCTTCCTGGTGGTGCTTGCCAACAACATCGTCGGCATCATCCCGGGCTGCAAGCCGGGCACGGGCACCATCTCCACCACCGGCGCCCTGGCCATCGTGTCCTTCGTGTACTTCATCGTCTGCGGCATCAAGAAGCACGGCGCCCTGGGCTACGCCAAGAGCCTCGCCCCCGCCGGCGTCGCCTTCCCGCTCAACGCCGTGGTCTGGCTCATTGAGGTCTTCTCCACCATCCTGCGCCTGATCACGCTTGCCGTTCGTCTGTTCTGCAACCTCTTCGCCGGCCACGTCGTCATGGGCACCTTCGCCATCCTGGCCTCGCTCTTCTTCCAGCCGGTGCTGACGGCCTTCTCCGCCGCCGCCGTGGCTCAGGCGGGCGCCTCGGTCATGTGGGTGCTCATCCTGCTCGTCATCTACGTGGTCGAGATCATGGTCGCGGCCATCCAGGCCTACGTCTTTGCCCTTCTCTCCGCGGTCTACATCCAGATCGCCGAGTCCGACGAGGAGTAAGGCCCAAGCAAGGCAACTCGCGGGCGCACGTCCGCAGTTCATAGCACGTCGCAAGTTTGTTTTTGGAACTCGCCCCCACAAAACAAGAAAGCAATGGGGCGAATGACAAAGGAGGAACAGTGGGAGCTCTCGGTGTCGTTGGTTATGGTCTTGGCGTTATCGGCGCTGGCATCGGCATTGGCCTGGCGGCCAGTGGTGTCGCACAGGGTATGGCTCGCCAGCCTGAGGTCCAGGGCCGTCTGTTCACGGTCTTCATCCTCGGCTCTGCATTCGTCGAGGCACTCGCCCTCATCGGCTTCGTCGTCAGCCTTATCGTTAAGTAACTGACGCGGAACCCTTTGGAGGCACTTATGAACAGCAATACGAGAGGTCTTCTCGCCCGTGCGGGCGCAGCAGCTGCCGCGGCCGTCCTGGCGACGCCGACCTTCGCCTTGGCTGAGGGGGTCGGAGCAGACATCCTCATCCCCAAGCCCGCGGAGTTCATCCCGGCGCTGATTGCCTTCCTCATCATCTGGATCGTCCTGGCCAAGCTCGTGTGGCCGCAGGTCCTGCAGATGATGGACAAGCGTCAGCAGAAGATCCAGGACGACCTTGACGCTGCTGCCAAGTCCAAGCAGGAGGCGGCGGAGCAGGCCAAGGGCTACGAGGACAAGCTCGTCGAGGCCCACCGCGAGGCCGAGGCCATCATCGCCAAGGCCAAGAAGGAGGCCGAGGAGGAGCGCTCCCACGTGCTCGCCAAGGCCCAGCGCGAGGCCGCCGACATCATCGCCAAGGCCCACGGCGCCGTCGACTCGGAGCGCCACAAGGCCATGATCGAGCTGTCCGGCTCCGTGGTCGATCTCTCCGTCGAGATCGCCACCAAGATCATCGGCAACGACCTGAGCGAGGCCGAGCAGCGCAAGCTCGCCGAGAAGTACCTCGCGGAAGTGGGCGCCCCCGATGACAAGTAAGCGTGCGGAGGCCGAGAAGGTCGAGGCATACACCAGGGCGCTCATGGAGGCCGCCCGCTCCGAGGGACGCGCCAACGCCGACCTCGTGCAGTGGCAGCACGCCCGCAAGTTCTCCCCGGAGGTCCTGGAGACCCTCGCCGCCATGCAGCGCGAGGACGACCTCGATCTCGTGTCCCAGGTCGCCAAGCAGTACAAGGAGTACCTGGACGCCGAGGACAAGACGGTCTCCGTGACGGTCACCACCGCCGTCCCCCTGGACGACGACCTTCGCGAGAAGGTCCGAGCCAAGGCCGAGGCCGACCTCAAGGCTCCCGTGTACCTCGTGGAGCGCGTCGACCCCAGCATCATTGGCGGCATCATGCTCGAGGCGCGCGGCAAGCGCTATGACGCTTCCGTCCGCGCCCAGCTCGCAAACATCCGTAAGACGCTCTCCTCTTCTTTCATCGGAGGTGAGGAATAATGTCAGACTCCATCAGCTCTGCCGCGATCATGGATACGCTGCGTGACCAGCTGTCCCAGATCAACGCCACCGTCGACCACCAGGAGGCCTCCGTCGTCACCGAGGTCGGCGACGGCATCGCGCACGTGACGGGCCTCAAGACCGCCATGGCGGGCGAGCTTCTCAAGTTCACCAGCTCCGCCACGGGCCGCGACGTCTACGGCCTGGCCCAGAACCTCGACCGCGACGAGGTCGGCGCCGTCCTCTTCGGCGACGTTGAGGACATCAAGGAGGGTGACGAGTGCCGTACCACCGGCCGCGTCATGGACATCCCGACCGGCCACGCAATGCTTGGCCGCGTCGTGAACCCCCTTGGCCAGCCCATCGACGGCCTTGGTCCCATCCCGACCACGCACCGTCGCCCCATCGAGTTCAAGGCCCCCGGCATCATGGAGCGCCAGCCGGTGTGCGAGCCCGTCCAGACGGGTCTTCTTGCCATCGACGCAATGGTGCCCATCGGCCGTGGCCAGCGTGAGCTCATCATCGGCGACCGCAAGACCGGCAAGACGGCCATCGCCATCGACGCCATCGTCAACCAGCGCGACACCGACATGCTCTGCATCTACGTCGCCATCGGCCAGAAGGCCTCCACGGTTGCCGCCATCAGGGAGTCCCTTGCCCAGCACGGCGTCCTCGACAAGACGGTCATCGTGGCCGCCACCGCCGCCGACTCCGCGCCTATGCAGTACATCGCTCCCATGGCCGGTGCCGCAATCGGCGAGTACTTCATGTACAACGACCAGTACGGCAACCCCGCGGATGAGACCCATCCCGGCGGCCACGTCCTCGTTGTCTACGATGACCTGTCCAAGCAGGCCGTCGCGTATCGTCAGATGTCGCTTACGCTGCACCGTCCGCCCGGACGCGAGGCCTACCCCGGTGACATCTTCTACCTGCACTCTCGCCTGCTCGAGCGCGCCTGCAAGCTGTCTGACGCCAACGGCGCCGGCTCCCTCACGGCACTCCCGATCATCGAGACCCAGGAGGGCGACGTCTCCGCGTACATCCCGACCAACGTGATCTCCATCACCGACGGTCAGATCTACCTGCAGTCCAACCTCTTCTTCCAGGGCCAGCGCCCGGCCGTCGACGTGGGCATCTCGGTGTCTCGAGTCGGCGGAGACGCGCAGGTCAAGGCAATGAAGCAGGTCTCCGGCACCCTCCGTCTGGACCTTGCCAGCTACCGAGAGAAGCAGGCCTTCTCCCAGTTTGGCTCCGACCTGGACGCCACCACGCAGTACCAGCTCAACCACGGCGCCCACATGATGGAGATGCTCAAGCAGCAGCGCTACTCCGCCCTCGACGTCCGCGACCAGATCACGGCGATCTTTGCCGCCAAGGAGAACTTCCTTGACGACATCGACCTCAATCACGTGAACCTGTTCCGCGACGGCCTGGCCAAGTACATGGCGGAGAAGCACCCCGCCCTGAGGAAGTCCCTCACGGACGGCAAGCTTTCCGATGACCAGCAGGCGCGCCTCAAGACGCACATCGCCAGCTTTAAGCGGGAGTTCCTCCTGGAGCACCCCAACAAGAAGCAGCAGAGCGATGTCGCCCACGCCGCCGAGCAGACCACGAGCCCAGATCAGTCCGAAGCCGAGAAGGGCCAGGAGTAACAAGACATGGCGAACCTTCGCGAGATACAGAGGCGCATGAGCTCCATCAAGAGCACCATGCAGATCACTCGCACGATGGAGATGATTTCCACCGCGAGGATCCGCCGTGCCCTCGAGAAGGCGGAGCAGGCCGAGCCCTACAAGGACGCCGTCACCCGCATGCTGGCCAACGTGGCCAGCGCGGGCTTCGACGCCTCCCAGCCCCTGCTGGCCAAGCACGGCGCCGAGAAGAACGTCCTGTTCGTTCTCGTCGCCTCCGACAGGGGCCTGGCCGGTGGCTTCAACATCGGCCCGCAGCGCTACGTGGAGCACGAGATGGAGCGCCTTGCCGAGCAGGGCATCAACAGCTCCGTCATCACGTGCGGCCGCAAGCCCACGGAGTACTTCACGTTCCGCAAGGTGAAGCCGGCCATGTCCTTCGTGGACATCTCCTCGGAGCCCAACATGGACGAGGCGGACCGCATCGCCTCCTTCGTGATGGAGGGTTACGCTCAGGGCGCCTATGACCGCGTGGTTCTGTGCTATTGGCACGCCAAGAACCGCGTCGAGCAGACCCAGGTCACCGAGCAGCTGCTTCCCATCACCAAGGAGCAGCTCACGATGCCCAACAAGCCCCGTACGCCCGAGGCCCTCAGCAAGATCGAGGGTCACGAGTACACGGACTTTGCCTTCGACCCCTCCCCGGAGGAGGTCTTGGGCCAGCTTCTCCCCGCCTACTTCAGGACGGTCATTTTCCACGCGCTGCTCGACTCGGCCGCAGCAGAGCACGGCGCCCGCCGTCGTGCCATGCAGTCGGCCACCGATAACGCAAACGAGGTGCTGGGCACCCTCTCGCGCACGTACAACCGTGAGCGTCAGGGAGCCATCACCACCGAGCTCAACGAGATCATCGGCGGCGCGTCCGCATTGGAGGACTACTAATGCCAGAGAACACCCAGGAGACGCGTACCGCCCTCGAGGAGGCCGCGTACCACAAGCTCAACAAGAGCGTGGGCGAGGGCACGGTCGTTCGTGTCGTCGGACCTGTCGTCGACGTCAAGTTCGACGGCCAGGTGCCCGGCATCTACACCGCGCTCATCGTTGACGGCGACACCCCCATGGGTCACGTCCACACCGTGCTGGAGGTCGAGTCCCAGCTCGAGGGCGGCGTCGTCCGCACCGTCGCCATGTCCTCGACCGACGGCCTCACCCGTGGCCTCAAGGTCAAGGACACCGGCCACCCCATGATGATGCCCGTCGGCCCCTCCACGCTGGGCCGCGTCTGGAACGTCATCGGCGAGCCGGTCGACGGCGGCCAGACGCCTGACGACGTCCAGTACTATCCCATCCACCACCCGGCTCCCGCCTTCGAGGACCTGACCACCCAGACCGAGATCTTCGAGACGGGCATCAAGGCCATCGACCTGCTGGAGCCCTACGTCCGCGGCGGCAAGACCGGCCTGTTCGGCGGCGCCGGCGTCGGCAAGACCGTCCTCATCCAGGAGCTCATCAACAACCTCGCCCAGGAGCATGGCGGCACGTCCGTCTTCACGGGCGTCGGTGAGCGCACCCGTGAGGGCACGGACCTCTTCCTCGAGATGACCGAGTCCGGCGTCATCAACAAGACCTGCCTGGTCTACGGACAGATGAACGAGCCGCCCGGAGCCCGTATGCGCGTGGCCCTCTCCGGCCTGACCACGGCCGAGTACTTCCGTGACCAGGGCCAGGACGTGCTGCTGTTCATCGACAACATCTTCCGCTTCTCCCAGGCCGGCTCCGAGGTCTCCGCACTTCTCGGCCGCATGCCGTCGGCCGTCGGCTACCAGCCCACGCTGGCCACCGAGATGGGCGAGCTGCAGGAGCGCATCACCTCCACCAAGGAGGGCTCCATCACGTCCGTCCAGGCCGTCTACGTCCCCGCAGACGACCTGACCGACCCGGCACCTGCCACCACGTTCACGCACCTGGATGCCACCACGGTCCTCTCCCGCTCCATCACGGAGCTGGGCATCTACCCGGCCGTTGACCCGCTGGCGTCCTCCAGCTCTGCTCTTGACCCCTCCATCGTGGGCGAGGAGCACTACCGCGTGGCCATGGCCGTCCAGGAGACGCTGCAGGAGTACTCCGACCTGCAGGACATCATCGCCATCCTGGGCATGGACGAGCTCTCCGAGGAGCAGCAGAACGTCGTTGCCCGTGCCCGTAAGATCCAGCAGTTCCTCTCCCAGTCCTTCCACGTCGCGGAGAAGTTCACGGGCAACCCCGGTGCCTACGTCACCGTCCAGGACACCGTGCGCTCCTTCGGCGAGATCGTTGACGGCAAGTGCGACGACCTGCCCGAGCAGGCCTTCCGCTATGCCAGCAACATCGATGACGTCCGTCAGCGCGCCGCCGCCATGGCAGCCGCCGACCAGAACTAGGAACAAGCAATGGCAGAGCTGAACGTTCAGTTCGTGAGGCCGGACAGGGCCCTCTTCCAGGGCCCTGTCGCCAGCCTCGTCCTGGTGACCTATGCTGGCGAGCTGGGCGTCTACCCCGGCCACGCGGCAGAGATCGTTGCCCTGGGCAACGGCGTCGTCCGCATGAAGAAACTGCCGCAGGATGGCGGCGGCGAGGAGGACGTCGTCGTTTCCGGCGGCTACGCCGAGATCCAGGATGACGAGGTCATCGTGCTGGCGGACCACGCCCGTCGCACCGACGACATCGACCCCGACATTGTCCGTCGCACCCGCGACGAGGCCATCGAGGCCCGCGAGGCGTGTGACGAGGGTGATCACCGCCGCGCTTACTACGATAACAAGGTCAACTGGTGTAACCTTCTGCTGAAGCAAACGATGAAGGACTAGCGCAGAAGTCCAGTTGATACGGAGGACGCATGGACGTTATACAGGTTGAGGGCGGCTATCCCGTCACCGGTACGGTCACGGTCGAGGGAGCAAAGAACTCGGCCCTCAAGCTTATGGCGGCCACGCTCATGGCCTCGGGCGTGACCACGCTCACCAACGTCCCCAACATCGCGGACGTTCACGTCATGGGCAAGGTGCTCAAGAACCTCGGCGCCAAGATCGAGGTCGTTGACGAGCACGTTCTCAAGATTGATACCACTGGCGTCGACTCCTGGGAGACCCCCTACGACCTCGTCGTCCAGATGCGTGCCTCGACGGCCGTGCTCGGACCGCTTCTCTCGCGGTTCGGCAAGGCCGTCGTTGCCATGCCGGGCGGCTGCAACATCGGCGCCCGCAAGATCGACATGCACATCCTCGGCCTGGAGGCCCTGGGTGTTGAGTTCAAGATCGATCACGGCAACATCCACGCCTCCACGCCCAACGGCATCCACGGCGAGACCGTGACCCTTGCCTTCGCAAGCGTCGGAGCCACGGAGAACCTCATGATGGCCTCGGTCTTCGCCAAGGGCACCACGGTCATCGACAACGCGGCTCGCGAGCCCGAGATCGTCGACCTCGCCAACATGCTCAACGAGATGGGCGCCCACATCAAGGGCGCAGGCTCCCCGGTCATTGAGATCGAGGGCGTCTCCGAGCTTCATCCTGTCACGCACGCCGTGGTGGGGGACCGCATCGAGGCCGGCACCTTCCTCGCCATCGGGGGCCTGTGCGGAGAGCCGGTCACCGTCCGCGGATTTGACCCCAAGCACCTTGGCCTCGTCCTCAAGAAGTACGAGCAGATGGGCATCTCCATCGAGCGTGGCGAGCGCGAGTGCACCGTCTGGCGAGAGCGCCCCCTGCGCCCCACCGACATCCAGACCCTTCCCTTTCCGGGCTTCCCGACCGACATGCAGGCCCAGTCCATGTGCCTTCTGGCCATGGCCGAGGGCAGCTGCATTATCACCGAGAACGTCTTCGAGAGCCGCTTCATGTTCGCGAGCGAGCTGCAGCGCATGGGTGCCAACATCGTCATCGAGGGGCACCACGCCATCGTTCACGGCGTGCCGGCCTTCTCGGGCACGCAGGTGAAGTCGCCCGACCTTCGCGGCGGCGCGGCGCTCGTCATGGCTGGCCTCGTTGCGGACGGCCTCACCACCGTCTCCGCCATCCACCACATCGACCGTGGCTACGAGGGCTTTGTCGAGAAGCTCCGCTCGCTTGGGGCCCACGCCCAGCGCGTGAGCGTGCCTGACGCCACTGACCTTCTCGACTAGGGCTGGTGAGCGCGATGGGGCGTCACGCAAGAAGCAAGAACGCGATGTCCGGCGGTCACTTTGCCGGTCAGGGGCCGGATCCCTACAGTCGTGCGAGCGCGAGGGACTACCATGACCGCCTGGCAAAGAGGCGTCGCCGCGGCTTTGCGCTGAGGACGCTGCTCATCGCACTCGTCGTCCTTCTCGCCGGCTCGGGCGTCGCCGTGGCCGCATGGGTGGGCAACATACAGTCAAGGATGAACAACAGCGAGGTCGTGACCACGGAGCTGCGCGAGGCGCTCACAGAGCGCGATGCTCCCAACGACCCGTACTACGTCCTGCTCCTTGGCACGGACGGCCGCCCCGGAGAGACCCAGTACCGCTCCGACACCATCATCCTGGCAAGGATCGACCCCCAGCAGAAGGTGGCAACCCTGCTCTCCATCCCGCGCGACACCATGGTCACGTGGAAGGGGTCCACGATGAAGATCAACGGCGTCCACGCCTATGACGGTGCGGCCGGAATGGTCCAGATCGTGAGCGACCTGTGCCACGTTGAGATCTCGCACTACGCCGAGGTCAACTTTGACGGCCTCTCCGGCATCACCGATGCCCTGGGCGGCGTGACCGTCGACGTCGACATGGACATCAAGGACACCGAGCACTTCGACGACGTCACCGAGCTCCAGAAGGGCGAGCAGGTCCTCAACGGCGCCCAGGCCCTCTTCTATTGTCGCTGCCGCTACTTTGCCGATGGCGACTACACCCGCATGCGCCACCAGCGCACCTTCGTCAAATCCCTCATCGCGCAGGTCCTTTCCACGACAGACCCCACCAAGCTCGTGGGCGTGGTCAACTCATGCGCCGACATGGTCATCACCGACATGTCGGTCACCGAGATCGCGAGTCTCGCCAACGAGATGAGGGGCATGAACACCGAGGACGGCATTTACACTGCCTTTGTGCCGTCTGTCCCGCAGATGGTCGACGGCGTCTCCTACGTCGTCGCCGACTGGGACCAGCTGGACGAGATGATGAAGGTCATCGATGCCGGACAGGACCCCTCAAGCTTCAACGAGGGCGGCTACGGCAACAGCTCTGCTGAGTAAACCCGGCGGCTCTTGCCGCCCATGACAGGAGTTGAGCATATGGCAACTAGTGCAGCTGACCCCCAGGGCCAGGAGGGCCACTCCCTTACCAGGGCGGGGGAGGACTACCTCGAGTCTATCTACCGCCTCTCCCTCGAGAGCGCGGAAGGCGACAAGTCCGTCCGCTCCGTGGACGTGGCCGAGCAGCTTGAGGTCTCAAAGGCCAGCGTGAACAAAGCCCTTTCCCAGCTCAAGGAGATGGGAATGGTTGTTCAGAGCCGTTACGGCAGGGTGGTCCTCACCGAGGAGGGCGAGGCCTATGCCAAGGTGGTCTGGCGCTCCCACAGGGCGCTGCGCACCTTCCTGGAGCATGACCTCGGCGTGAAGCCCGAGGTCGCCGACGAGGAGGCCTGCCTCATGGAGCACGTCCTTTCGGCAGACACCATGCAGAGGCTCATTGGATACCTGGAGCGCCAGGGCGTCGAGATTCCCAAGGACTAGCTACAATACTGCCGCTGAACTGCTGTTTTATCCGCCATTGGTTGGGTTTTGCCCACGAGCGGCGTGCAATGTAGTAAGACGGTGAAGCGCGTTTCCGCCAACTGCGGAGACGCGCTTTTCATCTTTGGGGCGGCCTGACGGCAACAAATCAATCTGCCGTTTTGGGTATGTTGTCAATGCGCCGGGTACCCGGTGGGCAATGCCGCCTGGGCGGCAGAAGGGCAAAGCATCCTTGGAAAGAACGACCCCCATCATCCGCTTTGGAAACGACGGCTGGCACGCGCGCTTTGACGAGGGATTCGACTCTCAGAACGTGATTCGCGTGGCGGACGCCCTTGGCCTTTTGTGGGCAGATGCGGCTCCAGATTCCGGTGGGTCCGTCTACGTCGGGTTTGACACGCGTCATAGGTCGGAGGAGTTTGCCCGCGAGGTGGCCGGCGCCATTGCCTCCTACGGCCTTGCGGTTAAGGTCTCCTCCTCTCCCTGTCCGACGCCGGTCGTTGGCTGGAACTGCGCACATGACCCCAAGGCGCTGGGTGGCGTTGTCATCACCTCAAGCGAGCGGTCCTGCGAGTACGGCGGCCTCATAGTGAGGGGTGCCGACGGAGGCACTTGTCCCCGCGAGTTTCTCGACAAGGTCGAGCAGGAGATATTCCAGCAGGCCAGCACCGAAGCGGGTCCCTTTGAGGTCGCTGACTTTACGTCCCCGTACATTAGGGCGCTTGCCGAGTTTGTCGGAGAGCCCGCAATCAGGCCGCTCAAGGTGGTCGTCGATCCCATGTACGGGTCGGCCACGGGCGTTCTTGCGGACCTCGTCCGCTCGCTTGGCCATGAGGTCATAGAGATACACGCCGAGAAGCTCGAGGACTTTGACGGCATTCATCCCGACCCAAAGGACCCCTGGGCAGACGCCTGCGAGCAGGCGGTAGTTGCCACGGGAGCTGACCTCGGCATTCTTGTTGACGGCGACGGAGACCGCGCCGCGGCCGTGGACGAATACGGAAACATCCTTGCGGTTCGCGAGCTCACGCCGCTTCTTCTCTCCTATATAGGAGGGGAGCTCGGAATGAGGGGCCGCGTCGTCACTACGCTGACATGCTCGGCAAGCGTCGAGCTCGAGGCCCGGAGGCTCGGGTTCGAGTACACCTCGGTCCCCGTCGGCTTTGGTCGCATATATAGAGAGCTGCAGGAGGGTGACGTCCTCTTGGGCGCGGAGGAGTATGGCGGAATTAGCATTCCGGCGCACCTCAAGGAGAGAGACGGCCTGCTGGTGAGCCTTCTTCTTGTCCAGATGGTCTCAAAGAGCGGCCTGACCCTGAGGGAGCTCGTCGACAAGCTTGACGCAGAAATCGGCAGCCGTCGCTATATCAGGCGAGACGTGCGCCTCGAGCCCGCACTCACCCAGGCGTTCAGAAACGTTCTTCCCGGCCTGAACCCCCAGGAGATTGCCGGAAGGGTTCCGGTGGAGGTGAGTCACGCAGATGGCCTACGCCTCCAGTTCGACGATGACTCCTGGGTTCTCATGCGCCCCTCGCGAACGGACTCCGTGGTCCGCGTCTATGCAGAGGCGCCGACGGCACGCGAGAGGGACGAGCTGCTGGAGTCAGCCTGCTCCATCGCCCGCGGCGGCTTCTAGCCGCCCGCCCCCCGAGTTGTGTAGGAACCGTGAACCCGCCGATTCCCGCCCCGGCCCGGCGGGAGGCAGCGTATATTAACTCCTCGCGCGGCGGCGGGGCACAGAGCCCGGCACGAGCGCGGCGAACCTTGAAAACCGGATACCGCGGCCCGAGAGGGCCGACAACCAGGACAGACTATAGGACAGGTTCTTGATACATGAGTGGAGTGTCATATCACTCCCGTCGAGTTCCTTGTCCCAAGGGATCCGAGTTAAACGACATGGCGCTCACCGGCCGGGACGGCTCGAAGCGAAGACTTATCCAGGCCCTAGGCCTGGTTCTTTGAACGGAGAGTTCGATCCTGGCTCAGGATGAACGCTGGCGGCGCGCCTAACACATGCAAGTCGAACGGTTAAGGCGCCCTTCGGGGCGCGAATAGAGTGGCGAACGGCTGAGTAACACGTGGGCAACCTGCCCCCCGCACCGGGACAGCCTCGGGAAACCGTGGGTAATACCGGGTACTCCGCCACCCCCGCATGGGGGAGGCGGGAGAGCGTATGCGGCGGGGGATGGGCCCGCGGCCTGTTAGCTAGTTGGCGGGGCAACGGCCCACCAAGGCGATTATGGGTAGCTGGGTTGAGAGACCGACCAGCCAGATTGGGACTGAGACACGGCCCAGACTCCTACGGGAGGCAGCAGTGGGGAATCTTGCGCAATGGGGGCAACCCTGACGCAGCGACGCCGCGTGCGGGACGAAGGCCTTCGGGTCGTAAACCGCTTTCAGCAGGGACGAGGCCGAAAGGTGACGGTACCTGCAGAAGAAGCCCCGGCTAACTACGTGCCAGCAGCCGCGGTAATACGTAGGGGGCGAGCGTTATCCGGATTCATTGGGCGTAAAGCGCTCGTAGGCTGCCCGCTAGGTCCGGGGTCAAATCCGGGGGCTCAACCCCCGCACGCCCCGGATACCGGCGGGCTTGAGTCGGGTAGGGGAAGGCGGAATTCCAGGTGTAGCGGTGGAATGCGCAGATATCTGGAAGAACACCGGTGGCGAAGGCGGCCTTCTGGGCCTCGACTGACGCTGAGGAGCGAAAGCTGGGGGAGCGAACAGGATTAGATACCCTGGTAGTCCCAGCCGTAAACGATGGACGCTAGGTGTGGGGGGAGATGCCCTCCGTGCCGCAGCCAACGCATTAAGCGTCCCGCCTGGGGAGTACGGCCGCAAGGCTAAAACTCAAAGGAATTGACGGGGGCCCGCACAAGCAGCGGAGCATGTGGCTTAATTCGAAGCAACGCGAAGAACCTTACCAGCGCTTGACATTATGGTGAAGCCGGGGAGACCCGGTGGCCGAGAGGAGCCATAACAGGTGGTGCATGGCTGTCGTCAGCTCGTGTCGTGAGATGTTGGGTTAAGTCCCGCAACGAGCGCAACCCCCGTCGCGTGTTGCCAGCGGTTCAGCCGGGCACCCGCGCGAGACCGCCGGCGTCAAGCCGGAGGAGGGTGGGGACGACGTCAAGTCATCATGCCCCTTATGCGCTGGGCCGCACACGTGCTACAATGGCCGGCACAACGGGCTGCCACGCCGCAAGGCGGAGCGAATCCCCAAAGCCGGCCCCAGTTCGGACCGGGGCTGCAACCCGCCCCCGCGAAGTCGGAGTTGCTAGTAATCGCGGATCAGCACGCCGCGGTGAATGCGTTCCCGGGCCTTGTACACACCGCCCGTCACACCACCCGAGTCGCCTGCACCCGAAGTCGCCGGCCCAACCCGCAAGGGGGGGAGGTGCCGAAGGTGTGGCTGGTAAGGGGGGTGAAGTCGTAACAAGGTAGCCGTACCGGAAGGTGCGGCTGGATCACCTCCTTTCTAGGGAGAGACAAGTCTCATCTAGAGAATCGATTATGACGACGGGCCGTCCCGTCAGGCCGAGGCGCCATGCCTCGGGTCCCTTTCGTCCCCTGGTTGCTCGCGGGCCTGCGCCCGCGCGGTGTCCGGTCCCCGGGGCTCGCCCTGGCCGTACCTTGAGAGCTGCATAGCGTGACCAACGAAGATTTTCTTCTAGAAGATCGCATCTCATGCAATATGACACCCAGGGCCCCGCAAGGCGGGGCCCAATGAGTCGTTTAACCATACCGTCTGAGATAGAAGGAAGATGGTAAGGGCAGGCGGCGGATGCCTTGGCACAGGAAGCCGACGAAGGACGCGGCAAGCTGCGATAATCCGCGGTGAGGGGCACACGCCCTTTGACCCGCGGGTCTCCGAATGGGAAAACCCGGCGCGCCGTCGAGGCGCGTCGCCCTCCCCCCGAACACATAGGGGGGAGGGGGGCAACCCGGGGAACTGAAACATCTAAGTACCCGGAGGAAGAGAAATCAATCGAGATTCCCCAGTAGTGGCGAGCGAACGGGGAAGAGGCCAAACCGGCCCGAGCGAAAGCCGGGCCGGGGTCGTGGGGCCGTCAAGTGTGCGGTTACAAAGCGACGCGCGAGCGGAACCGGATGGGAAGCCGGGCCGAAGGGGGTTAGAGCCCCGTACGCGAAGCGCGACGCCCGCCTGACGGTGCCCGAGTACCGCCGGACACGTGAAACCCGGTGGGAAGCAGGGGGGTCCACCCTCCAAGCCTAAATACTCTCCTGTGACCGATAGCGCACTAGTACCGCGAGGGAAGGTGAAAAGCACCCCGGAGGGGAGTGAAACAGCACCTGAAACCGCCTGCCCACAAGCAGTCGGAGCATCGCCTTCGGGCGGTGTGACGGCGTGCCTTTTGTAGAATGAGCCAGCGAGTTGCGGCGCGTGGCGAGGCCAAGCCACGAAGCGAGCCGTAGCGACAGCGAGTCCGAACAGGGCGCTAAGTCGCGCGCCGCAGACGCGAAGCCGGGTGAGCTATCCATGGGCAGGCTGAAGCGGGGGTAAGACCCCGTGGAGGGCCGAACCCACCTAGGTTGAAAACTGGGGGGATGACCCGTGGATAGGAGTGAAAGGCCTATCAAACCCGGAGATATCTCGTTCTCCCGAGAATAGCTTTAGGGCTAGCCTCGGGCGTTTACCATGGGGGGTAGAGCACTGGACTGCCGCGGGGGCCTCACCGCCTACCAACGCAGACCAAACTCCGAATACCCATGGTCCACAGCCCGGGAGTCAGAACATGTGGGCTAAGCTGTGTGTTCGAAAGGGAAACAGCCCAGACCGCCCGCTAAGGCCCCCAAGTCGATGTTGAGTGGCAAAGGATGTGCGTCCGCCCAGACAACCAGGATGTTGGCTTAGAAGCAGCCACCCATTCAAAGAGTGCGTAATAGCTCACTGGTCGAGTGGACATGCGCCGACAATACACGGGGCTAAGCATCGCGCCGAAGCGGCGGACCGGAACCATGCGTTCCGGTGGTAGGGGAGCTTCCCGTGCGCGGGAAGCCGGGGGACGACCCCCGGTGGAGCGCCCGGGAGTGAGAATGCTGGCATGAGTAACGAGAGCGGGGTGGAAAACCCGCCGCCGTAAACCCAAGGTTTCCTGGGCGAGGCTAATCCTCC
>NZ_QSNG01000002.1 GCF_003416765.1 Paratractidigestivibacter faecalis
TCCGTCGCCACCTGGTCGTTGCGGCTGCGGCCCGTGTGCAGCGCGCGCCCCGGCGTGCCGATGTTGCGCGTGAGGGCGCCCTCCACGGCCATGTGGATGTCCTCGTCGTTGACGTCCCAGGCAAAGTCGCCGTTGGCGATCTGACCCGAGATGTCGGCCAGGCCGGCGTCGATGGCCTGCTGGTCGGCCTCGGAGATGATGCCCTGCTCGGCGAGCATCTTGGCGTGGGCGCGGCTGCCGGCGATGTCCTGTTGCGCCATGGCCTTGTCCACCTCGAGGGACGCACCGAACTCCTGCGTGAAGGCGTCGACGCCCTTCTCAAACCTGCCACCCCAAAGAGCCATCGGGCCCTCCGTTCCTCTCGTGATTGTTGTCCCAGCTAGATTAGCGCATGCTCGCAAAGGGGCCGCCCGCGCGCAACGGACGGCCCCATCTGTTCAGAAGTGCCTCCTGCAGCAACTCCTTGCGGGAGCTACTCCACCGGCTGGAGGCCGGAGCCGGGACCCTGGACGCGAGACCAGGTCTTGGACTGCAGGCCGTGAAGGTCGATGAAGCCGCGGGCGGCGGTGTGGTCGAAGGTGTCGCCCTCGTCGTAGGTGGCCAGGTTGTAATCGTAGAGGCTGTAGTCGGAGCGCAGGCCGTCGACGAAGAGGCCGCCCTTGCACAGGATGATGCGGACGTCGCCGGTGACGTACTTCTGCGTGTAGGCGTTGAAGGCGTCGATGGCGTTGCGGTTCTGGGAGAACCACAGGCCGCGGTAGACGGTGGAGGCCCACTCGACGTCGAGCTTGGCCTTCTGCTTCAGGGTCTCGGCGTCAAGGCAGAGCTGCTCGAGGGACTGGTGGGCCTGGATGAGCAGCAGGGCGGCGGGGCACTCGTAGCACTCGCGGCTCTTGATGCCCACGACGCGGTCCTCGATCATGTCGATGCGGCCAAAGCCGTTACGGCCGGCAATCTCGTTGCACTTGATGATGAGGTCAAGCAGCGGCATCTTCTCGCCGTTGATGGCGGTCGGGACGCCCTGCTCGAAGGAGATCACGACCTCCTCGGGGTCGGCGGGGCACTCGTCGAGGTTCTTGGTCATCGTCCAGATGTCCGCGGGCGGCTTGTTCCAGGTGTCCTCAAGGACGCCGCACTCGATGGCGCGGCCCCAGAGATTGTCGTCGATGGAGTAGGGCTTCTTGTGCGTGGTGGGCACGGGCACGCCGTGCTGCTTGGCCCACTCCATCTCGGAGTCACGCGTGGTGAGGTCCCAGACGCGGACCGGGGCGATGATCTCGAGCTCGGGGTCGAGAGCGCGGATGCAGGTCTCAAAGCGCACCTGGTCGTTGCCCTTGCCGGTGCAGCCGTGGGCCACGTACTTGGCGCCGTACTGGTGGGCGATGTCAACGAGGTGCTTGGAGATCAGCGGGCGAGAAAGGGCAGAGAGCAGCGGGTAGACGCCCTCGTACTTGCCGTTGGCCCAGATGGCCTTGGACAGGATCTTCTCGGCGTACTCCTCGCGCATGTCGACGGCCTCAGAGGCAATGGCGCCCATGTCGAGGGCCTTCTGCTTGATCCAGGAGAGGTCCTTCTCGTCCTGGCCAACGTTGCCGCAGATGGCGATGACGTCGAGGTTCTTCTCCTCCTGCAGCCACTTGACGATAACGGACGTATCGAGACCACCGAGTACGCGAGGACTACCTTCTCTTTCTCAGCCATTTTTGGTTTCCTTTCCATTGGCTAAATGAAGCAAGTTAGCAGGTCAATTACAGCAGCGCCAAACCCCCGACAATATCGGACGTTGCGAGAAGATCATCTTGAAGGCAGGTTGCCGCCAGACAACAGGACGCAGCCCGCAATATCGCGCGCTGCGTCCTGTTGTCTGGCGGCAACCTGCCTTCAAGATGATCTTCTCGCAACGTCCGATATTGTCGGGGGTTTGCGCTGCTGTAATTGACCTGCTAACTTGCTTCATTTAGCCAATGGAAAGGAAACCAAAATGGCTGAGAAAGAGAAGGTAGTCCTCGCGTACTCCGGTGGTCTCGATACGTCCGTTATCGTCAAGTGGCTGCAGGAGGAGAAGAACCTCGACGTCATCGCCATCTGCGGCAACGTTGGCCAGGACGAGAAGGACCTCTCCTGGATCAAGCAGAAGGCCCTCGACATGGGCGCCATTGCCTCTGAGGCCGTCGACATGCGCGAGGAGTACGCCGAGAAGATCCTGTCCAAGGCCATCTGGGCCAACGGCAAGTACGAGGGCGTCTACCCGCTGCTCTCTGCCCTTTCTCGCCCGCTGATCTCCAAGCACCTCGTTGACATCGCCCACCAGTACGGCGCCAAGTACGTGGCCCACGGCTGCACCGGCAAGGGCAACGACCAGGTGCGCTTTGAGACCTGCATCCGCGCTCTCGACCCCGAGCTCGAGATCATCGCCCCGGTCCGCGTCTGGGACCTCACCACGCGTGACTCCGAGATGGAGTGGGCCAAGCAGCACGGCGTGCCCGTGCCCACCACGCACAAGAAGCCCTACTCCATCGACGACAATCTCTGGGCCGCGCCATCGAGTGCGGCGTCCTTGAGGACACCTGGAACAAGCCGCCCGCGGACATCTGGACGATGACCAAGAACCTCGACGAGTGCCCCGCCGACCCCGAGGAGGTCGTGATCTCCTTCGAGCAGGGCGTCCCGACCGCCATCAACGGCGAGAAGATGCCGCTGCTTGACCTCATCATCAAGTGCAACGAGATTGCCGGCCGTAACGGCTTTGGCCGCATCGACATGATCGAGGACCGCGTCGTGGGCATCAAGAGCCGCGAGTGCTACGAGTGCCCCGCCGCCCTGCTGCTCATCCAGGCCCACCAGTCCCTCGAGCAGCTCTGCCTTGACGCCGAGACCCTGAAGCAGAAGGCCAAGCTCGACGTCGAGTGGGCCTCCACCGTCTACCGCGGCCTGTGGTTCTCCCAGAACCGCAACGCCATCGACGCCTTCAACGCCTACACGCAGAAGTACGTCACCGGCGACGTCCGCATCATCCTGTGCAAGGGCGGCCTCTTCGTCGACGGCCTGCGCTCCGACTACAGCCTCTACGATTACAACCTGGCCACCTACGACGAGGGCGACACCTTCGACCACACCGCCGCCCGCGGCTTCATCGACCTTCACGGCCTGCAGTCCAAGACCTGGTCTCGCGTCCAGGGTCCCGGCTCCGGCCTCCAGCCGGTGGAGTAGCTCCCGCAAGAGTTGCTGCAGGAGGCACTTCTGAACAGATGGGGCCGTCCGTTGCGCGCGGGCGGCCCCTTTGCGAGCATGCGCTAATCTAGCTGGGACAACAATCACGAGAGGAACGGAGGGCCCGATGGCTCTTTGGGGTGGCAGGTTTGAGAAGGGCGTCGACGCCTTCACGCAGGAGTTCGGTGCGTCCCTCGAGGTGGACAAGGCCATGGCGCAACAGGACATCGCCGGCAGCCGCGCCCACGCCAAGATGCTCGCCGAGCAGGCATCATCTCCGAGGCCGACCAGCAGGCCATCGACGCCGGCCTGGCCGACATCTCGGGTCAGATCGCCAACGGCGACTTTGCCTGGGACGTCACGACGAGGACATCCACATGGCCGTGGAGGGCGCCCTCACGCGCAACATCGGCACGCCGGGCGCGCGCCTGCACACGGGCCGCAGCCGCAACGACC
>NZ_QSNG01000003.1 GCF_003416765.1 Paratractidigestivibacter faecalis
CTCCGAACTTAAAAACGTGTGAGTCTGCGTACGCTCGAGGCTATCCCGGGGAATCGTGACATGAGCAGTCTGTGCATCGGGCGCATCGCGCTTGGCAATTACCTCAACGCATGGATGCATGCAATTGCATTTCCCTTCGATTCGGCAACGCTAATGGCATTAGAGATGATGTCAGGGGAGACGTATGCACGATTACCATCATGGATAATTACCATGTCGTCATCCAAAGCAAACTCTTTCAATTTAGTGAGCGCATTGAAAATTGACTGTTGCCCTGTCTCCCCACCGGGGACAATGGCTTTCAGCTTGGTAATACCGAACTCTTTTGCATAAGCCCGAAGAATTAAATCCCATCCGCTGAGGCAAGAAACAACAATTCCGTCGATGCTCGGATGACTCTGAAATGCCTCCATTGTGTAGACAATGACTGGCTTATCGTTAACATTAATAAACTGCTTAGGGATTTCGTTTGCCATACGAGAACCTATACCACCAGCAGTTAGAACCACATAATTTGACATTTTTACTCCCTTGCCTAGTCTAAAGCCCAGACTTTCATTCCATGAGTCACTCTTTGATCTACAGGAGGAAGCTGCATGTAGTCGCCATATAGACGAGTAAGGTAGTCATCCCAGTGTCGACAGGCTTTAAAGACATGCCCCTCGAATTCAAGCTCAACAAGATTGTTAAAATCTTCAAGGGGGAAACCAGGCTTATCTTGCTTATAAGGTCCCCACACCACATTACCGATTTCTTCTGTAGATCCAAATTGTGTCGCGCGCGCGCTGTATCGGTCATTTTTTGATACTCATACAAAGATGAGTGAGTAGCTTTATATATAGGAAGATAGAATTTTTTTAGGCTCTTTTTTATAACTCCTCTGGAGGCTGAGATCGCAGCATCAATATTAATCACCGAACGAGCGGCTGCCTTCTGTTGCTTTTGCTGTTTACGCATAAGCCCAGCCCTCTCATTGAGATCTTGAGGCATCGAGTCTGCCGGGAAAATGTCTACCCACAAATGCTCTTCAAAGGCCCCTTCATATGCTGCCTCTTGTGCTCGGAATTTAGGATTAGCTAGCTTAAGAAAGGGAAGTGGGTTTCCATTAATGCCCATGCCCTCAAGCATCATCCCATCAGGACACCAATCAGGATTGTTCAGAAGCAAGTCAAAATCAGGCCTGGGGACAAGGATATCTATATCATCATCCCACGGAATGAATCCTTTGTGCCTTACCGCTCCAAGCAGTGTTCCTCCGTCAAGAGAATAGCGAATTCCATGCTCATCAAACACCTCGGAAAGTGAGAGAAGCATAGAAAACAGCTCTAGTTGTATTTCTCTGGTTGATAGTTCTCGCACACCCATACTCCTTAGATCAATGAGATATTCCATTTTGTGAAGCGCGAATCTTCCGTATGTAGTAAGACCTAGACGCAAGCAGAAGGGCATCTGTTGCCCAACGAACAAAACAAATAGCCTCGATATCTGCTCGATCAGATAGATACAGACACATCAAGGTAGCAATGTTTATAAGGCCAGTAAAAACGGTTGATGTGGTCAGCTCTTTAACATATCCCATGGCTCCGAGAACTGGCCATCCAATTAACATAGAGTAGAAGGAGAACAGGAGAACGGGAGAAACTAGGCACATAATACGTGCTCCGGCCACGTATTCTGTTCCTCCAAGCAGAAGCATTATGGGCTTAGATAAATAGCAATAGGCTAGGGTTCCAATCAAAAGGACTGGTAGCGCCATTAGCGCTAGTTTTTTTGCAAAAGAATAGTCGCTGCTATTCAACATATGAGGGTAGAGACTATTAGTAATAGGCGTATACAGTGCCTGAACAGCATTAACAGTAGTCAGAGTTAACGACCAAAAAGCAATACTTGATTTATCAGTAATTGCGAGTCCAATAATTATCGTTGTAAACCCGGAGAACAGCGATGAGCTGACGTTTGAAATGCAATAAATTGCGGAAGTTCGCAATTCGCATAACGTTGCTTGGATTGAAGGAAATGAGATCCATACTCGGAATAACCTTCGCATCGCCAGGAAGCTCCAGATAAGCCCCACTATGCCTCCTGCTATATCTGCAATAGCAACAAGAAGCAAATCTTCCGGTGTTTTTACGAATAGAAAACTAAGCGCGACAGTAAGGCCTTTTGAGACAAAATAGCGAGTCGTCAAAGGACCCATCTGCTCGTAGCCCTGAAATACAAAATCAGGCAGCAATGCCCTTAAAGATACCCCCACAAATGCCAACATTACATAGGTTAAGTTTTCACTCATAATTGGGATGAAATAACTAGCAACTAAAACAACCGCTACGAGAAATGCAAGTAGCAACAAACGAGCAAAGGTGATTGCCCCGACAAGCTGGGACACGGAGATCGTATCATCCCTCTTCTTTACAACGCCTTTTGTGCCAGACAATGTAAAACCAAAGTCCGCTATCGTCTGAATAATCCCCATAAAAGAAAGTACATAGGCATAAACTGCATAAGAGTCAGTCCCGAGCACTCGTGTAAGATACGGAACCAGCAGAAGCGGGAATATATACCTCAGTCCCTGAAGTCCGTACTGCCAAAATAAATTTTTATAAAAAGAAATATGTTTCATACTGACACTTCCAGAACCCTAAAACTTAGTGCAATAAATGACTTGAAGCTAAATTGCAGGTCACTTCTTCAGAGCCTCTACCAACAGAATTAGAAACACAGCAAGCTTTCTAAATCGGCACTTAAGAGCAACACAGAGAATCAAGTTGTCAAATCTTAAGTTTCGTAAATACACGCGATCGAATGCACCTTCACGTTTCATCTCGCTGAAGAAATGGATGAAAAGTTCGTGCTCTTTTCCGAATCATCCGAATCAGATAACTCACTTAGCTTCAGGAGATATAGGTATTGATTTACCTCTCCGACCGATGCTTCTATAGAGCAGGGCCCGCCCCACTTGTTTCCATAATCGATAAGTCGACGGTTTACGCGAATAATATCTTCAAGCTGGCTAGGTTTATATCGAGCTGTACTTGACGAGTCGTTAGGTCGGTAGTAATAAAGAACATCGTTGAGTTGCATGAGCGACGAAGAAGAGTCAACAATTGGAAGCAATTGAAACAGGTCTTCCCCATGCATCAATCCTCTATATGCCCCATAGGTTGTATTTAAATCTATGTGGCAAAGCCGTATGGCTTTGCCACATAGATTGTTAAATCGTCCCCTACAGACGTAAGACTTTACAGACTCATATTTCTCATTCTCGTATAGACCAGCCGGAAGCCCGAGGCCGGACATAGTCTTAAATGAGGAGTCACGGGAGTACTGAAAGGAAACGATATCTGCATTAGTCTCCTGAATAGTCTTTGTTGACGCTGATGACTGTCTACGCAGTGATGCTCTCATGCTGCTATCTAAGACTATTCAGGAGACTAATGCAGATATCGTTTCCTTTCAGTACTCCCGTGACTCCTCATTTAAGACTATGTCCGGCCTCGGGCTTCCGGCTGGTCTATACGAGAATGAGAAATATGAGTCTGTAAAGTCTTACGTCTGTAGGGGACGATTTAACAATCTATGTGGCAAAGCCATACGGCTTTGCCACATAGATTTAAATACAACCTATGGGGCATATAGAGGATTGATGCATGGGGAAGACCTGTTTCAATTGCTTCCAATTGTTGACTCTTCTTCGTCGCTCATGCAACTCAACGATGTTCTTTATTACTACCGACCTAACGACTCGTCAAGTACAGCTCGATATAAACCTAGCCAGCTTGAAGATATTATTCGCGTAAACCGTCGACTTATCGATTATGGAAACAAGTGGGGCGGGCCCTGCTCTATAGAAGCATCGGTCGGAGAGGTAAATCAATACCTATATCTCCTGAAGCTAAGTGAGTTATCTGATTCGGATGATTCGGAAAAGAGCACGAACTTTTCATCCATTTCTTCAGCGATGAAACGTGAAGGTGCATTCGATCGCGTGTATTTACGAAACTTAAGAT
Organism: Paratractidigestivibacter faecalis; assembly: GCF_003416765.1. NCBI lineage: Bacteria > Bacillati > Actinomycetota > Coriobacteriia > Coriobacteriales > Atopobiaceae > Paratractidigestivibacter > Paratractidigestivibacter faecalis. The sequence goes on from NZ_QSNG01000003.1 coordinate 4,008, forward strand.
TTGACAACTTGATTCTCTGTGTTGCTCTTAAGTGCCGATTTAGAAAGCTTGCTGTGTTTCTAATTCTGTTGGTAGAGGCTCTGAAGAAGTGACCTGCAATTTAGCTTCAAGTCATTTATTGCACTAAGTTTTAGGGTTCTGGAAGTGTCAGTATGAAACATATTTCTTTTTATAAAAATTTATTTTGGCAGTACGGACTTCAGGGACTGAGGTATATATTCCCGCTTCTGCTGGTTCCGTATCTTACACGAGTGCTCGGGACTGACTCTTATGCAGTTTATGCCTATGTACTTTCTTTTATGGGGATTATTCAGACGATAGCGGACTTTGGTTTTACATTGTCTGGCACAAAAGGCGTTGTAAAGAAGAGGGATGATACGATCTCCGTGTCCCAGCTTGTCGGGGCAATCACCTTTGCTCGTTTGTTGCTACTTGCATTTCTCGTAGCGGTTGTTTTAGTTGCTAGTTATTTCATCCCAATTATGAGTGAAAACTTAACCTATGTAATGTTGGCATTTGTGGGGGTATCTTTAAGGGCATTGCTGCCTGATTTTGTATTTCAGGGCTACGAGCAGATGGGTCCTTTGACGACTCGCTATTTTGTCTCAAAAGGCCTTACTGTCGCGCTTAGTTTTCTATTCGTAAAAACACCGGAAGATTTGCTTCTTGTTGCTATTGCAGATATAGCAGGAGGCATAGTGGGGCTTATCTGGAGCTTCCTGGCGATGCGAAGGTTATTCCGAGTATGGATCTCATTTCCTTCAATCCAAGCAACGTTATGCGAATTGCGAACTTCCGCAATTTATTGCATTTCAAACGTCAGCTCATCGCTGTTCTCCGGGTTTACAACGATAATTATTGGACTCGCAATTACTGATAAATCAAGTATTGCTTTTTGGTCGTTAACTCTGACTACTGTTAATGCTGTTCAGGCACTGTATACGCCTATTACTAATAGTCTCTACCCTCATATGTTGAATAGCAGCGACTATTCTTTTGCAAAAAAACTAGCGCTAATGGCGCTACCAGTCCTTTTGATTGGAACCCTAGCCTATTGCTATTTATCTAAGCCCATAATGCTTCTGCTTGGAGGAACAGAATACGTGGCCGGAGCACGTATTATGTGCCTAGTTTCTCCCGTTCTCCTGTTCTCCTTCTACTCTATGTTAATTGGATGGCCAGTTCTCGGAGCCATGGGATATGTTAAAGAGCTGACCACATCAACCGTTTTTACTGGCCTTATAAACATTGCTACCTTGATGTGTCTGTATCTATCTGATCGAGCAGATATCGAGGCTATTTGTTTTGTTCGTTGGGCAACAGATGCCCTTCTGCTTGCGTCTAGGTCTTACTACATACGGAAGATTCGCGCTTCACAAAATGGAATATCTCATTGATCTAAGGAGTATGGGTGTGCGAGAACTATCAACCAGAGAAATACAACTAGAGCTGTTTTCTATGCTTCTCTCACTTTCCGAGGTGTTTGATGAGCATGGAATTCGCTATTCTCTTGACGGAGGAACACTGCTTGGAGCGGTAAGGCACAAAGGATTCATTCCGTGGGATGATGATATAGATATCCTTGTCCCCAGGCCTGATTTTGACTTGCTTCTGAACAATCCTGATTGGTGTCCTGATGGGATGATGCTTGAGGGCATGGGCATTAATGGAAACCCACTTCCCTTTCTTAAGCTAGCTAATCCTAAATTCCGAGCACAAGAGGCAGCATATGAAGGGGCCTTTGAAGAGCATTTGTGGGTAGACATTTTCCCGGCAGACTCGATGCCTCAAGATCTCAATGAGAGGGCTGGGCTTATGCGTAAACAGCAAAAGCAACAGAAGGCAGCCGCTCGTTCGGTGATTAATATTGATGCTGCGATCTCAGCCTCCAGAGGAGTTATAAAAAAGAGCCTAAAAAATTCTATCTTCCTATATATAAAGCTACTCACTCATCTTTGTATGAGTATCAAAAAATGACCGATACAGCGCGCGCGCGACACAATTTGGATCTACAGAAGAAATCGGTAATGTGGTGTGGGGACCTTATAAGCAAGATAAGCCTGGTTTCCCCCTTGAAGATTTTAACAATCTTGTTGAGCTTGAATTCGAGGGGCATGTCTTTAAAGCCTGTCGACACTGGGATGACTACCTTACTCGTCTATATGGCGACTACATGCAGCTTCCTCCTGTAGATCAAAGAGTGACTCATGGAATGAAAGTCTGGGCTTTAGACTAGGCAAGGGAGTAAAAATGTCAAATTATGTGGTTCTAACTGCTGGTGGTATAGGTTCTCGTATGGCAAACGAAATCCCTAAGCAGTTTATTAATGTTAACGATAAGCCAGTCATTGTCTACACAATGGAGGCATTTCAGAGTCATCCGAGCATCGACGGAATTGTTGTTTCTTGCCTCAGCGGATGGGATTTAATTCTTCGGGCTTATGCAAAAGAGTTCGGTATTACCAAGCTGAAAGCCATTGTCCCCGGTGGGGAGACAGGGCAACAGTCAATTTTCAATGCGCTCACTAAATTGAAAGAGTTTGCTTTGGATGACGACATGGTAATTATCCATGATGGTAATCGTGCATACGTCTCCCCTGACATCATCTCTAATGCCATTAGCGTTGCCGAATCGAAGGGAAATGCAATTGCATGCATCCCATGCGTTGAGGTAATTGCCAAGCGCGATGCGCCCGATGCACAGACTGCTCATGTCACGATTCCCCGGGATAGCCTCGAGCGTACGCAGACTCCACACTTTTTTTAAGTTCGGAGACATCATGGAGCTACACAGTTGGGCTCGCGAGAATGGG
>NZ_QSNG01000004.1 GCF_003416765.1 Paratractidigestivibacter faecalis
TCTATTCCATATAGATTCCTCAAGACAGGGAAACACTTTTGATTATTTATTTAAAGATAATCATTTATCTGCATACGTCCCTCTATAAAAAAACTTATACGGAGTTCTCGAAAACATATAAGGAGAAGTATGGAGCTAAAAAAGAGCAAAACAGAGGAATTAAGAGATAGAAATAAGAGATATCTCAATTAATTTGTATTAACTTTGTGATTGAATAAATATCATAGCACATGAAAAGGTCAATAAAGCATTTACCTAAACAAACACAGGAAGAGTTAAACACCTTGCTGGAGTTAATTAAGCACGATATGCCATGGTGTTGCATGGTTATATTATATGGTAGCTATGCCCGTGGCGGTTATGTTCTGTGGGACCAGAGAGTAGAGTTTGGTGTGAATACTTTCTATCAGAGCGATTATGATATAATGGCAGTCATCCCAAAGCCAAGAATGAAACATGTAGAAGACAGACTAAGAAATCAGATAACTCCTAAATATCACAAAGCTTTTGCCCATCGTCGTCATGCTTCACCACAATTCATTGTTGAATATGTAAATACGCTCAATAAAGAACTTGAGCGCAGTCAGTATTTCTTTACCGATATTATGAAAGAGGGCATCAAGATGTATGACAGCAAAGAGTTTAAATTGGCCAAACCTCGTGAACTGTCGTTTAAAGAGATTAAAGAATTTGCTATTAAAGAATTTGATATACATTATCCGCTGGGGATAAATTATTTAGAACATGGGTATACCGATTATAATAAAGAACGGTATAGAGGAGGTTCATTTCTATTGCATCAAACCTGTGAACGATTTTATAACTCTATCAGCCTTGTATATAGAAACTACCGTCTAAAGAGCCATAAGCTGGATGAATTGGTAGGTCATGCAAAAGAATTTTCGAGAGAATTAGCAGTAGTATTTCCATCAAATACAAATTTTGAAAAACGATGTTTTAACCTGCTTTGTCGCGCATATATTGAGGCTCGTTACAATAAGACTTTATTGTAACCAAAGAAGAGTATGCTTATATGCTCGAACGAATTGAAATATTAAAAGAGATCGCCTTCAGAATCTGCACAGAGAAATAGACTCTTATGATGTGCTAATTGCAAATAAAGAAACACAATCACAACAAAATCAATAAAATAATCCAACCTCGAAATAACGCTGCTAGAACCTCGAGCAATAGCTCAACTAATAATAGCCCGAGATAAACGCCTCGCCGCTTAATGACATGACATATACGCCTTGAAAAGGCAGTTGAAAATATAAACTGTTTTTTCAAGACGTATTTGTGGATTATATCCATTGCCCAAAGTTATATCTTGGGCTGCTATCAATTAAACTTTCAGCTCGAATTCATCTGTCAAATCCACATCAAAACAATAAAACTTATTCAGTTCTCACCTTAGAATAACAAACTAATTTCTGCTACCTGACAAAACAATCTCTATAGATATCACTCCCGCGGCATAATGGCAAATCAACCAAGCTAAGTATGTTCTCTTATTTATTTTATATTATCAGACTATCTATCCCCTAAAGGAGCGGAGTCGAAAAATCTCTATCGTTTTTTAATGCCATCACTTTTCAAATACACCACTATCTTACCTGCTCCATATCTCCGGATAATTCCTTCATCCAGATATTTCCTGAGAAATTCGACTGCCTTATCCCGGCTGATAGCTGCCAATCTCATAAAATCAGCACGGGTAATGCAACCATGTTCATCTATATGCCGCATAAGAAGTGTACGACATTCATCTTCCCCACGAGTATTGTCTGTACGATATGGTGATTCAATACGTTCCAACTGCAACGGCTCCAATTCTTCATAGAATTTCTTATTAACACGAAGGTTCACCTTATTAAGCCAGATAGAAGGTGAACGGATTTCTTTCTTCTCCATCACCGAACGATCACATTTTAATGACAAAGAAAATATCCCAACTCTCCAACTTCTACGGTCTACTCTTTGAGAGCCAACGCTGCAATTCGTCTGTCACAGCTTGCAAACAACCTTCAATGGTAGCTTGACTGAAACCATTAGACTTGGATACCAATTCTATAAATTTCTTGGCATCAAAAGTTCCTGATGGAATAACACGCGCGTGAAGCGGTTGTTGTTCCTAGA
>NZ_QSNG01000005.1 GCF_003416765.1 Paratractidigestivibacter faecalis
GATGAGATCTCGTGTGGACAGGTATTGCCGCCAGTGCGCTCGGTGCTACCATTGTGAGCAGTTCCAACAGTGCCGTATCCAATTCCAATCAGGCAAAGGACATCCATTTTGAACTGTTCTCCCAGCCCAACGGCGGTCGGCTGCTTGCTGTTCTGCTTGCCGGCATTGTTCTGTGGGCAGTCCTCCAACTGATCGTGGGCGGTGCAGTTCAACTGGGATATGCTCATTTTAATCTGAACCTTGTAGATGGAAATGATGCTGCCATCTCGGACTTGTTCTCTCAGAAGACCGTCTGTGGGATGGCTTCTGCATGAAATTCCTGCAGGGTCTGTACATCGCCCTCTGGTCGCTGCTGTTGGTGATTCCGGGAATCGTGAAAACATACAGCTATGCGATGACACCTTACATCATGTCCGAGCATCCTTCGCTGACCGCAAATGAAGCGATCACAGAATCCCGGCGGATCATGAATGGCAACAAATGGCGGCTGTTCTGTCTGGATTTCAGCTTCATTGGCTGGGAGCTGCTCTGTTCGGTGCCACTGTATGCCGAGGGTTTTCTGGTTCTCAAATATTTCACCGGTTCAGAGGCTCTGGCGATTTCTCTTGTTCTTCTGCTGACAATTCCATTGAGCATTGGCTTCTTTTTGTACACCCCTATGAGGAAGCTGCATGGGCTACTTTCTACCGCGATATTACCGCAGCACCTACCGAACCGGATGAAGCATATTGACTTTTATATTAAAATTATCGTTGTAGTTCCCTTCATCGGCTATGACTCTAAATGGCCGGATCAGAGTAAACATAGATTGAAAAGCTGATCCAAAACGCAAACGATTCTATTGTTATTTCACACTCTGCGGATGTTTCCAGTTATAAAAAAGAAATTATTATATGGTCGATCATGATATGGTCGATCATGCAGAGTACCTTATCGGTGTGTTTGATAATCAGAAAAAGCTGCGCTCAGGTACAGCACAGACAGTCAACTATGCCTTGCATCAGGGAAAAGTAATCACTCTGATCCATCCAGACACTATGGAGATAACAGCCCCTGCGCCTTAACAAATTCACAAAAATTTTTCATTAGCATTTCCAACAAAATATTTTCATTGAAGGGGTGCTGTGATATAATAAGATATAAAACTACGCTCAGAACAAATGGTGCCGCTATGAACAATATATTGGACAGCAATTTGCTGCTTTAAGATACGAAAAAAATATTTTGGTTGTTGAAGAAACTACATCTGCTGGTGGATGCGGCTCCTTCACGCGGCTTCTTCATGTCCTGCGTCAGCCTGTCTTTATGACAGTGCGGCGTGGGGCTTTTTTATTGCCTGAAAGGAGTATGAGAACATGAGTCTGAAATATACCTGCCCCAGCTGTGGAACCCCATTGGGTTATGAGGGATTGTGTTGGAAATGTAAGTGCGAGCAAGAACGGCAAGCTGCTCTGGCCTGGATGCCGGAACAAATTGTCGAAAAACAAAGAAACTTGATACAGAACATCCAGAGGCTGGCTGATATGGAGGACCCAGAGTTCGCCGACTTTTGGCAGCTGCTTGGCTACCATGATGCCATCACCCCGGAGATTCAGCGAGTGGCACTGGCCGCAGAGGTGTTCTGGCCCTGTGAGATCTATTATCATGCTCCCGCCGATGTGCGGGATGGTCTGATCCATGCGCTGTTGTCCGCAGAATATTTCAGCGCGGCCTCCAACCTGATGAGTTGCCTTGCTATGCAAGGAGATGACAAGGCAATGGAGACTCTGCTGGAGCTGGAGCGAAATCCCCGGCCCTGGCGCAAGGGCCTCTATGTAGACCCATCCAGCTATGCGCAGATCGGAGGCTGGACCTTCGACAAGGAGGGCCAGAAAATCCAGCTCAACTTCGATACCTGCTATCCTATGGTCAAAGGAACCACCAGCGAGAAATCTCCCGTCCGCATTGGCCGGGCACGGGAGGACACATGCCCCCACTGTGGCGGACGCATGGTGGACATGCTGGTGCTGGATGGCCGGGATGAGCGGCTGAAATTTCTGGGGTTGGATGGTATTCTGACTGCCACCTGCTGCCCCAACTGTGTGGGATTCTTGAAAGGTCCAGCCTTTAACAGTTTTACCCTGGATGGCGGCGTGGAAGTCTTTCCCTCCGAGTTCTTTGAAGGGGCGGAGAAAACGGATTGCTATGTCAGTCCCGAGGACTACAAGGCCCTCACGGAAAATCCCTTTGTGCTGGGCGAAGCGCCCGTGCCCCTGTTTTACGGTGCGGCCTGCCAGGATGTGAACACGGTGGGTGGCTTTGCCAACTGGGTACAGGACGCGGAATATACGACCTGTCCTCACTGCGGTAAGCCCATGAAGTATCTGGCGCAGATTCAGTGGGATACGGTGTTTGACTGTGCGGAGGGCACGCTCTATGTGGAATTCTGTCCAGACTGCCAAATCATATCCATGCAGCATCAGCAGACCTGAGAGGAGACGCTGCTATATGTGTGAGCACTACCGAAACATTCAAACATGGAGAAAATTTGATGCGCCCAAGGACTACCTGGCCTGTATTGCTTATATTCAGCAGTTGGTGGACAAGGCCAATTTGAACTGATGGCAGAGGAGTCCACCTGCCCGCTGGAGGAGGTAAAGACTGAGGATGGATGGGCAGACGAAATTATGGCTCACATGATTCGGTGCAAGCACTGTGGTCAGATCTTCACCTGTGTGGTCAACACCTGGCGAGCAGTGGACACTTCAAAAAGGCAAGGGATAACACAGAAAAGGCGGTGAAACGATGAATCGGACAGAAGAAATAGAGCTGCTGGAGCAACTCGAACAGTGGAATAGCAAGGACGAGTATTCCCAGTGCATCCAGGCCATCGAAGCTATCCCGGAACAGGAGCGGGGCTATTTGCTGACCGTCAAGCTGAGTCGGGCTTACAGCAATCTGGCGGTTCTGGGAGATCATGGAGTGCATGGGACCGACGGTGAAGTGGACGGGGATCTCATCCGACACGCCATTGATCTGCTGGAGTCCGTCCGCACCCAGGGAGAGAACGACCCTTACTGGAACTCCCGGATGGGCTATTCTTGCCTGATGGCATACCGCTCCGCAGCCACCGCCTATGAATACGCAAAATGCTGGCTGGCCCTGGCCCCGGATGCCCCAGCCGCTCAAAAGCTGGTTCGGGACTGCGAGGAATATCTGGAGGAGGAAAAAGCTCTGGAGCTGGATTTAAAAGAGCGGGAGGAAATCATCCGAAAGGAAACTCCCGATGATGTAAAAAAAGGGGGGTATCTGTAAATGAACAGTGAACAGATCACAGCATTTTTGCAAGAGCATTGGTACATTGCCTCGGTGCTCATCGGGGCCGTGATTTTAATTGGGGCGATCCGCAACTGGAACTGGCTCTGCGACCCCACTGGTACGCGGGATGCTCATCGACACAGCAGAGGATACCGGCGTGTGGTTTTCTTTCTGCTGGGTGTCCTCCTGATTGTGGTGAGTATCTGGGGATTTGTGCTGAAGTTGAAATAGGAGGAGCAATCCCATGACCCAAGAAGAACAAATCCGACTCTATCGGCTGATGGAAAAACTCAACTGGTTTTTCCACCAAGAGATGCACTACCTGAATAGAGATATTGCGGAAAGACCGCACGGGAGTGTTACCCGGAGATTCGGGATTTTACATACGATATTTTGTGGAACGACCTGCCCAGAGAGGTGCAGGGACAACTTATGAACGAGGATGAGACGCTATGAATACTACGATGACTTTAGAACAACTGCCTCCCAAGGGTGTAAAGCGAGAACAGGCCATTTTGGCGCTGGGCAAAGAGGAAGCAAACGGCGAACTGTTTCTCCAGCTTGTGAATACAGAAAAGGGCAAGTGCAAAACGGCTGCTCAAAAGGCTTTGGCGCAGCTGGAGTATGCCCCTGCTGCCCCACTGTGGGCCAAGCTGGTCAAGGGCAAATGGATGGGCAGCCATATCATGTCGGATGCCTGCTCGGATTGTGTATCGGAGCAGATTGCCCCAGTCATCCTGAAAACCCTCTCCCTGCTGTTGGATGAGGCGGATACAAAACCGCTGGAAGAGGGACAGGTGGAACAGATGAATTTCTGTTTTCATTTGATGCTGGGCAAAGCCTCCCCCAAGATGTTGGAGGTGTACCGTTTTCTGGCGGAAAATGCGGAACGGATCGGCCATCTCAAGCACACCCCCTTTTATGATGGTGACAAATGCACTACATGGCACATTTCCCAAGGACTGGGGCTCTATAAAGTAAAGCCAAAGGAAATGGAGAAGATTCCGGCTTTGATTCTGACCGCCTCCTTGATTCGAAACCCGGATACACGACTACAAGCACTGGCCGATGAACTATATGAACGCTATGGCGGCAGTTGGCTGATTCCAGTCTTTATGAAAGCAATTATCACCCAGCCCAAGGAACAGGTGTATGAAACCTATTCGCTCCTGCTGGGAACTCCCAAAGAAATCTACCTGTTCAATGCTCTGGGGATGCTGGATTACCGCTGTTATCCGAGGACTGGATCTATGAACGCCTGGGGCCTGATGGAATGACTGCGTTCATCTTTTGGGGCCATGAACGCTACGGGTCCTATGACACGACCTTTATGTTTGAACGCTATGTGGA
>NZ_QSNG01000006.1 GCF_003416765.1 Paratractidigestivibacter faecalis
GCGCGGCGATCACGAGGTGTTTCTCAGACTGAACGCGGATCAGGGCGGGAAGGAGCCACCCTTGAGTGAACGCAATGCAGAGGCCGAGCACGAACATCGAGAGACCGATATTCAGCGGTGTCCAACCGTACCGGAACTCTGTGTAGAGCGCCCAGGTGCACTGCATGAGTGACTGCGAGAGATAGATGAGACCGATGATCAGCACCATCTGGAATGATGGGCTTTACCTTCAGGAGCGCGATGATCCCGATGAAGGATTAAAGCGGCGGAAAGTCCAGGGACGCATATCCGGCGTCGTGAGACTTTCCGGCAGCACGAAGAAACCGTAGATGAAGTTCAGGCAGCAGATGGCGCCCGCGAAGGCGAAAGGAATCCGCGGATCTATCTGCCCGAGAATGCCGCCGAGCGCCGGGCCGATCACGAAGGCGAGTCCGTAGACCGCACCGATCTTCCCAAAAGCGGCGGAGCGCTGCTGTTTCGGCGTGATGTCCGCAATGTAGGCCTGGGCGACGACGAGGTTCGCGGACAGCATGCCGCCCGCGATGCGGGACGCGAGCACAAGCGGGAGCGACGACGTGAAGGCCGGCACAAACTGCATGATGGAGAGGCCGAAGATACCGGTGAGCAGTACGGGCTTCCGGCCGAAACGGTCTGAAAGCGCGCCGAGGATCGGCGAGGAGAGGAACTGCATGATGCCGTAGCTCACCATGATCGCGCCGTACCAGTAGGTCTGCAGATCGCGGGTGCCTGCCAGATCGCCGATCAGCCGGGGCAGTACAGGAATGATCAGCCCGAAGCCCAGGGCATCCATAAAGATGCAGCAAGGACAAAGCGGGTGGCGGGTTTAAGACTGCTCATGCGGTGGTGCCGGAAACGGTAGGTACAGAAATTTGAACATTATCCCTCAGATAGGGGATCGGAGGATGACCACAAAATACAGAGTTAAATAAAACAGGTATGCTAATGAATACGCCCTGCAAAAAATTGTTGCAAAAAGGCGTATCCCCCCTGGTCCTAAGAAAAAAAGTCAATATGCGGAATTCTCACGAATCCTCGTGCCGTTCCTGGAGGGGTCTCTTGTCAAGGAGATCCTGTTCGCACTAGTGATCGGCATCATCGTTGCCCTGGTAGCGCCTGGCAATCGCCGTGCCCCTCGATTCCTCGGCACGTTCTCATCTCGGCCTTGAAGGCCGTGGCCCCCGTGCTGGTCTTCTTCCTGGTTGCCGCGTCCATCGCGAACCATAGCGTTGACACCCGGACGTCCATGAAGCCGATCATCGTGCTGTATGCTATCGGCACGCTTGCGTCCTCCATCGTTGCCGTTGTGGCGTCTTTCCTCTGGCCGACCACGATTCACCTCGTGGCTGCCGCTGGCGACTGCCCCGGCCGGTATTGCCGAAGTGCTGAAGAACCTCGTTCTCAACATCGTCGATAACCCCGTGAAGGCCCTCCGCGAACGCGAACTACATCGGCATTCTCTCCTGGGCTATTGCTCTCGGCTTCATCCTCCGCAATGCGAACGACACGACCCGCGAAAATCATTCAGGACTTCTCGGAAGCTGTGACCACGGTCGTCCGTATCGTGATCCGTATCGCTCCGTTCGGTATTTTCGGTCTGGTCGCGAACACGGTCGCTACGGTCGGTCTCGGCGCCTTCGTGGTTACGGCAAGCTGCTTCTCCTCCTCGTGGGCAGCATGTTCTTCATCGCCCTCGTGGTCTTCCCGATCATGGTCTGGTTCTGCATCCGCAAGAATCCGTATCCGCTCGTGATCCAGTGCCTGCGCGTGTCCGGTATCTGCTTCGCTTTCTTCACCCGTTCGTCTGCCGCGAACATCCCGGTGAACCTCGACCTCTGCCGCAAGCTGAAGCTTGACGAAGGCACCTACTCGATTTCGATCCCGCTCGGTGCCACGGTCAACATGGGCGGCGCTGCCATCACGATCACGATTCTGACGCTTGCTGCCGCGAATTCGCTGGGTGTTCAGGTTGACTTCTGGACTGCCATCCGCTCTGCTTCGTGTCTGCGATCTGCGCCGGCGGCGCCTCCGTGTTCCGGGCGGCTCCCTGATGCTGATCCCGCTCGCCTGCGGTCTCTTCGGTATTGATAACTCGACCGCCATGCAGTGGTGGCCGTGGGCTTCATCATCGGCGTGATCCAGGACTCCTGCGAAACGGCTCTGAACTCTTCGAGCGACGTGATGTTTACGGCGGCGGCCTGCCTCCGTCAGGAACGTCTCGATGCCGAAAAGGCCAAGTAAGCCTGAAAATCCGGCTGTTTAAGCAGTTCTGAAAACCCTTCCTCCTGATAGAAACGGGAGGAAGGGTTTATATTATCTGCCTGCTCCATCCTCAACACTTTCCCCTCCCTCCAGGAATTCATGCGGCGTTTCCATTCAGCAAAGAAGCACTGACCCAGGTATTCGGCTTTGCCGATTTCCGGCCGCATCAGGAGGAAATCATCGAAGCCGTGATCGAGGGGCGGGATGCGCTGGTGCTGATGCCGACAGGCGGCGGGAAGAGCCTCTGCTACCAGATCCCCGCACTCGTCCGCGAGGGAACCGCGGTGATCGTGTCGCCTCTTATCGCTCTCTGCAGCATCGAGATTGTCCACTCGTTCACAAGCCGCTCAGGGTGACGTGAGAAAGGTCGAGTGTCCCCGAGAGGAACTGACTCTCAATCTCCCGGTTCTCTTCCAGAGAGTTCGCGGAACTGAGGCAGGCCGCCTCGAGCCCCCGGTTCTGAATCGCGGTGATCTGATCCTGCATGAGCGCGATAAGAGGCGACACGATCACCGCGGTTCCCTCGCGGACGAGTGCGGGGATCTGGTAGCAGAGGCTCTTCCCGCCGCCTGTCGGCATCAGCACCAGCGCATCCCGCCCCTCGATCACGGCTTCGATGATTTCCTCCTGATGCGGCCGGAAATCGGCAAAGCCGAATACCTGGGTCAGTGCTTCTTTTGCTGAATGGAAACGCCGCATGAATTCCTGGAGGGAGGGGAAAGTGTGAGGATGGAGCAGGCAGATAATATAAACCCTTCCTCCCGTTTCTATCAGGAGGAAGGGTTTTCAGAACTGCTTAAACAGCCGGATTTTCAGGCTTACTTGGCCTTTTCGGCATCGAGACGTTCCTGACGGAGGCAGGCCGCCGCCGTAAACATCACGTCGCTCGAAGAGTTCAGAGCCGTTTCGCAGGAGTCCTGGATCACGCCGATGATGAAGCCCACGGCCACCACCTGCATGGCGGTCGAGTTATCAATACCGAAGAGACCGCAGGCGAGCGGGATCAGCATCAGGGAGCCGCCCGGAACACCGGAGGCGCCGCCGGCGCAGATCGCAGACACGAAGCAGAGCAGATGGCAGTCCAGAAGTCAACCTGAACACCCAGCGAATTCGCGGCAGCAAGCGTCAGAATCGTGATCGTGATGGCAGCGCCGCCCATGTTGACCGTGGCACCGATCGGGATCGAAATCGAGTAGGTGCCTTCGTCAAGCTTCAGCTTGCGGCAGAGGTCGAGGTTCACCGGGATGTTCGCGGCAGACGAACGGGTGAAGAAAGCGCAGATACCGGACACGCGCAGCACTGGATCACGAGCGGATACGGATTCTTGCGGATGCAGAACCAGACCATGATCGGGAAGACCACGAGGGCGATGAGAACATGCTGCCCACGAGGAGGAGAAGCAGCTTGGCCGTAACCCACGAAGGCGCCGAGACCGACCGTAGCGACCGTGTTCGCGACCAACCGAAATACCGAACGGAGCGATACGGATCACGATACGGACGACCGTGGTCACAGCTTCCGAGAAGTCCTGAATGATTTCGCGGGTCGTGTCGTTCGCATTGCGGAGGATGAAGCCGAGAGCAATAGCCCAGGAGAGAATGCCGATGTAGTTCGCGTTCGCGAGGGCCTTCACGGGGTTATCGACGATGTTGAGAACGAGGTTCTTCAGCACTTCGGCAATACCCGGCCGGGGCATCGCCTCAGCGGCAGCCACGAGGTGAATCGTGGTCGGCCAGAGAAAGACGGCCACAACGGCAACGATGAGGACGCAAGCGTGCCGATAGCATACAGCACGATGATCGCTTCATGGACGTCCGGGTGTCAACGCTCTGGTTCGCGATGGACGCGGCAACCAGGAAGAAGACCAGCACGGGGGCCACGGCCTTCAGGCCGAGATGAAGAACGTGCCGAGGAATCCGAGGGCACGGCGATGCCAGGCGCTACCAGGGCAACGATGATGCCGATCACTAGTGCGAACAGGATCTCCTTGACAAGAGACCCCTCCAGGAACGGCACGAGATTCGTGAGAATTTCCGCATATTGACTTTTTTTCTTAGGACCAGGGGGGATACGCCTTTTTGCAACAATTTTTTGCAGGGCGTATTCATTAGCATACCTGTTTTATTTAACTCTGTATTTTGTGGTCATCCTCCGATCCCCTATCTGAGGGATAATGTTCAAATTTCTGTACCTACCGTTTCCGGCACCACCGCATGAGCAGTCTTAAACCCGCCACCCGCTTTGTCCTTGCCTGCATCTTTATGGATGCCCTGGGCTTCGGGCTGATCATTCCTGTACTGCCCCGGCTGATCGGCGATCTGGCAGGCACCCGCGATCTGCAACCTACTGTACGGCGCGATCATGGTGAGCTACGGCATCATGCAGTTCCTCTCCTCGCCGATCCTCGGCGCGCTTTCAGACCGTTTCGGCCGGAAGCCCGTACTGCTCACCGGTATCTTCGGCCTCTCCATCATGCAGTTTGTGCCGGCCTTCACGTCGTCGCTCCCGCTTGTGCTCGCGTCCCGCATCGCGGGCGGCATGCTGTCCGCGAACCTCGTCGTCGCCCAGGCCTACATTGCGGACATCACGCCGAAACAGCAGCGCTCCGCCGCTTTTGGGAAGATCGGTGCGTCTACGGACTCGCCTTCGTGATCGGCCCGGCGCTCGGTCGGCATTCTCGGGCAGATAGATCCGCGGATTCCTTTCGCCTTCGCGGGCGCCATCTGCTGCCTGAACTTCATCTACGGTTTCTTCTTCGTGCTGCCGGAAAGTCTCACGACGCCGATATGCGTCCCTGGACTTTCCGCCGCTTTAATCCCTTCATCGGGATCATCGCGCTCCTGAGGTAAAGCCCATCATTCCGATGGTGCTGATCATCGGTCTCATCTATCTCTCGCAGTCACGCATGCATTGCACCTGGGCGCTCTCACAGAGTTCCGGTACGGTTGGACACCGCTGAATATCGGTCTCTCGATGTTCGTGCTCGCCTCTTCATTGCGTTCACTCAAGGGTGGCTCCTTCCCGCCCTGATCCGCGTTCAGTCTGAGA